>NZ_CAMLJP010000007.1 GCF_946480385.1 uncultured Azospirillum sp. | reverse complement strand
ACCCCTCGCTGGCGGCGGAAGCCGGCCGCAAGGGCGGACAGGCGAGCCATGGCGGACGGTCTGCCGACCGCCCGGCAGGCGGCGACTGACAGGGGCGATTGAAACGCTATGAATCGTGCAGACGAAAAAGCCCCCGTCCTTGCGGACGGGGGCTTTTTCTTAAGGCACGATTGGGAGATCAGGACGCCAGCTTGTCCAGCTCGCGCAGGATCGAATCGCCCATGACGGTGGTGGAGCAGCGCGCCATGCCCGGGGCCATGATGTCGGCCGTGCGCATGCCGCCGCCCAGCACGTTCTGGATGGCCCGCTCGATCAGCTTGGCGTCCTCGTCCAAATTGAACGAGTAACGCAGGCACATCGCGAAGGACAGCAGGGTCGCGCAGGGGTTGGCCAGATCGCGGCCGGCGATGTCCGGGGCGGAGCCATGCACCGGCTCGTACAGGGCCTTGCGGTTGCCGTTGGCATCCGGGGCGCCCAGCGAGGCCGACGGCAGCATGCCGAGCGAGCCGGTCATCATCGCCGCCTCGTCCGACAGGATGTCCCCGAACAGGTTGTCGGTGACGATCACGTCGAACTGCTTCGGGTTCTTCAGCAGCTGCATGGCGCCGTTGTCGGCATACATGTGGCTCAGCTCGACGTCCTGGAACTCTTCCTGGTGCAGCTTGGTCACTTCCTGCCGCCACAGCAGGCCGGATTCCATGACGTTCGCCTTTTCCATCGAGCACAGCTTGTTGCCGCGCTTGCGGGCCAGCTCGAACGCGACGCGGGCGACGCGGCGGATTTCCGACGTGGTGTAGACCTGGGTGTTGACGCCGCGGCGCTCGCCGTTGCCGATGTCGGTGATGCCGCGCGGCTCACCGAAATAGACGCCGCCGGTCAGCTCGCGGACGATCAGGATGTCCAGGCCGCGGATGACGTCGGCCTTCAGGGTCGAGGCGTCGACCAGCGCGTCGAACACCACGGCCGGGCGCAGGTTGGCGAACAGGCCCAGTTCCTTGCGCAGGGTCAGCAGGCCGGCTTCCGGACGCTTGGTGTAGTCGCTGGGGTTGTCCCACTTCGGGCCGCCGACGGCGCCCAGCATCACCGCGTCCACCGCCAGCGCCTCGGCCAGCGTGGCGTCGGACAGCGGAACGCCGTGGGCCTCGATGGCCGCGCCGCCGACCAGGCCTTCGGACACGTCGAAGGTGATCTTGCGCTTGCGGTCCATCCAGTCGATGACCCGGCGAACCTGGCGCATCACCTCCGGGCCGATACCGTCACCGGGGAGGAACAGAAGCTTCTTATTGGCGGCCATGGCGGGCGCACTCCCAAATATCAGACGTCAAGAAGACAGAAGTTGAGGAGATCGGGGGAGGATGGGCGGGCGGTCAGCCCCACATCCACGGCTGGCCGGCGCGCTGCTTGCCCTCGTACCCGTCGATATGGGCCGCCTGCTGCAGCGTCAGGCCGATATCGTCCAGGCCGTTCAGCAGGCAATGCTTGCGGAAGGGGTCCAGCTCGAAGGAGATGGTGCCACCGTCCGGGCCGGTGATGGTCTGCTTCTCAAGGTCGACCGAGATGACGGCGTTCGACCCGCGCGACGCGTCGTCGAGCAGCAGGTCCACCTGCTCCTTCGGCAACTTGATCGGCAGGATGCCGTTCTTGAAACAGTTGTTGTAGAAGATGTCGGCGAAGCTGGGGGCGATGATGCAGCGGATGCCGAAGTCGGCCAGCGCCCACGGCGCATGCTCACGCGAGGAGCCGCAGCCGAAATTGTCGCCGGAAACCAGGATGCTGGCCTTGCGGTAGGCCGGCTTGTTCAGGACGAAGTCCGGGATCTCCTGCCCGTCGGGGGTGTAACGCATCTCGTCGAACAGATGCTTGCCAAGCCCCGTCCGCTTGATGGTCTTCAGGAACTGCTTCGGGATGATCATATCGGTATCGACATTGATCATCGGCAGCGGCGCCGCAACGCCGGTGAGAACCGTGAACTTTTCCATCGCCAGAAATCCTGTCGCGCAAGAAGGCGCAAGCGTGCGCATGCAGAGCGTGGTGAATAGCAGACCGAACAAGCCATTGCCAGAGGAAGCTTGCCCTTTTCCCGGCACGCAATGAGCGAACAGGCATGCGCCAATGCACTGTCGCGCATCTTTGTTGCGTGAACGACCAAGGATCGTCCCGGTCCGGCCCGATTGCGGACCCCGAAACGCAGCGCCGGAACCGGCATTCCCCTTGCGGAGAGCGCGACCGCCACCTAAGGACAATACCGCCCAACAGCAAGGTTGTCCCGTTCCGATGCCGATAGCCGCCTCCCGCGTAGATCACCCGTCAGATCGCCCATCGGATGGCCCACTGGATCGCCGTGCCCGCCTGATCGGCATTGCCTTCCTGCTGCTGGCTCCGCCGGCCTATGGTCTGCTGACGCTGGCCTTCGGCATGGACGCGAACTGGGACCTGCGCAATTACCATTGGTACAACGGCTATGCGATGCTGACCGGGCGGATCGGACGCGATCTGCTCGTGGCGCAGATGCCGAGCTTCTATAGCCCCTTCCTCGACGTGCCCTTCTATTGGTTGGCGACCCATCTGCCGGCGCGGGTGGCCGGCTTTCTTTGGGGGACGCTGCAGGGGATCAACCTGTCGCTGCTGTACCTGCTTGCATCATTTTGTCTGCGGAACGTTCCGGATATGAAACGGACGTTGATTGCGGTGGCGCTGGCTGTGATGGGCGGGCTGGGCGGCGGGACGCTGGGGCTGATCGGCACCACCTTTCAGGACAATGTGGTCAGCCTGGGCGTGCTGGGCGCGGCTGTGGTCGTCGCCGCCAGCCTGCCCGGCATCCTGGACGGCCGGCCGCTGCCCAGCTTCGCCCGCGTCGCGGCGGCCGGTCTGCTTGCCGGGGCGGCGATGGGGCTGAAGAATCCGACGGTGATCTATGCGGTCGGGCTGTGCCTGGGCTTCCTGGCCCTGCCCACCCGGCCGTGGCGGCGGCTGTGGCTGGCCTTCTTCTTCGGCATCGGCGTGCTGGTCGGGCTGACCTTGGGCGGCGGCCTGTGGATGGCGCATCTGTGGCACGATTACGGGAACCCGGTCTTCCCGCACATGAACCACATCTTCCGGTCGCCCTTCGCCGCCATCTCCGACTACGTCAATGTCAGCTTCTTCCCGCCCGGCCTGTGGCAGCGGCTGCTCTTCCCATTCGTCTTCACCTTCCATCCCCTGACGGTGGGCGAGGTGCCGTGGTTCGACCTGCGGGTGCTGGCGCTGTTCGTTTTGGTGCCGGTCGGGTTCGTCTGCGCGGTTATCAGCCGATCGATGGGGAAGCGGAACGACTGGCTGAGTGAGGCACCGGCGACGCGGTTCCTGCTGACGGCGCTGAGCGTCACCTATGCGCTGTGGGTGGTGATGTTCTGCATCTACCGCTATCTGGTGCCGCTGGAGATGCTGGCGCCGCTGGGGCTGGTGATGGCGGTCGGGCTGCTGCCGCTGACGCGCCGGCTGCGCATCGGGCTGGCGGTGGCGTTGCTGGCGCTGGTGCAGGTGACGGTGCAGCCGGCCGACTGGGGGCGCGTCGCCTGGGCGGACAAATGGGTGACGGCGGAGGTGCCGCCCATCGAGGATCCGGACGACACCATGGTGCTGATGGCCGGCTATTGGGCCATCTCGCACGTCATTCCGTCCTTCCCGCCGCGCGTCACCTTCGTGCGCATCCAATCGAACTTCCTGCAGCCGGATTCGGTCGGCAACGGCTATCTCGCCATCCTGAAGGACAAGGTGGCGTCCCACCGCGGCCCCTTCCTAATGCTGAGCACCATCCCCGACACGGCTGGCGCGGCGAAGGCGACGGAACTGCTCGGCCTGCGGCTCGACCCGCAGCGCTGCCGTCCGATTCCCAACAATCTGGGCGAGACGCTGAACCTCTGCGCCGTCGACCGGGTGGGCGGAAATCGGGAGACAGTGGAATAATCGGCGGGTTTGTGCTGTTTATCGCCGCTGACAGCCGTGCCTGTCCCGTCCCCAGCCAGAAGCCAGCGCCATGACCGTATCGACCCTCGACCGCCCTGCCGACCACCCCGCCTTGCCCCCGGCCGCCGACGCGTCCGGAACGCCGGCGGCTGCTGTGCAGGCCGGCCCGGCCCCCACCGTCGCGGTGCTGATCCCCTGCTACAACGAGGAGGCGGCGATCGGCAAGGTGGTGCAGGACTTCCGCGCGGCCCTGCCCGACGCCATCGTCTATGTCTACGACAACAACTCGAAGGACCGGACGGTGGAGGTCGCGCGCGCCGCGGGCGCGGTGGTCCGTCGCGAGCCGCTGCAGGGCAAGGGCAACGTCATGCGCCGCATGTTCGCCGACATCGAGGCGGACGTGTATGTGCTGGTCGACGGCGACGACACCTATCACGCCCCGAGCGCCCCGGAACTGGTCAAGCGCCTGTGGGACGAGCAGTTGGACATGGTCAACGGTGCGCGGGTGACGGAGATCGTCGCCGCCTATCGCCCCGGCCACCGCTTCGGCAACCTCGTGCTGACCGGCATGGTCGCCAAGATCTTCGGCAGCCGCATCGGCGACATGCTGTCGGGCTACCGGGTGTTCTCCCGCCGCTTCGTGAAGTCCTTCCCGGCGCTGGCCAGCGGTTTCGAAACCGAAACGGAGCTGACCGTCCATGCGCTGGAGCTGCGCATGCCGATCGCCGAGGTGAAGACCCCCTACAAGGACCGTCCGCCCGGGTCGCACAGCAAGCTGAACACCATCCGCGACGGCATCCGCATCCTGCGCACTATCATCATCCTGGTGAAGGAGGAGCGGCCGCTGCCCTTCTTCTCCGCCGCCTTCGGGCTGCTGGCCCTGCTGTCGATGATCCTGGGCGTGCCGGTGATCGCGACCTATTTCGAGACCGGGCTGGTCCCGCGTTTCCCCACCGCCCTGCTCGCCACCGGGCTGATGCTGCTGGCCTTCCTCAGCCTGACCTGCGGCCTGATCCTGGACACCGTCACCCATGGCCGCCGCGAGGCCAAGCGCATGAGCTACCTGTCGCTGCGCGCGCCGGGCAACCACCCGCCGCTGGCCGGCGCACGCGGGGACGAGCGCCGGTGATGGCATCGGTCGCAAGCCTTCTGGACAGCCGGCTCGGCCGGCTGGGGATGCAGTTCGCCAAGTTCGGCGTCGTCGGCGTCATCGGGCTGGTGGTGGACACCATCGTACTCTATGCCGGCCTGGCGCTCGGGCTGCAGTTCTTCGCCGCCCGCGTGCCGTCCTTCTTCGCGGCGGCGACCGCCACCTGGGCGCTGAACCGCGCCTTCACCTTCCGTGGCGCGGCGAGCGAGCCGCTGCACCGCCAGTGGGCCAAATTCATCGCCGCCAACGCCATCGGCGGCGTGGTGAATTACGGCGTCTCCGTCGGCCTGGAATCGAGCGTGCAGACGGTCGCCGAGCATCCGTTCCTGGCGGTTGCCGCCGGCTCCATCGCCGGCATGTTCTTCAACTTCGCGGCGTCGAAGCATCTGGTGTTCAAGGGGGCATAACGGGGGGCGCAGCCATCCGGAGGCGCCCGCGAATCTGCCTTGCGCGGCGCCTTATGGACTTATCCCCGCGGCTCGCCATATAACGGCGGCCATGACCCGCGAATTCCTGAAGATGCACGGCCTCGGCAACGACTTCGTCGTGATCGACGCCCGTTCCGAACCCTACCGCCCCTCGGGTACGGAGGTGCGCGCCATCGCCGACCGCAAGACCGGCGTGGGATGCGACCAGTTCATCATTCTGGAAAGCGCGGACGCGCCGGGGGCCGACGCCTTCATGCGCATCCGCAACGCCGACGGCAGCGAGGCCGCGGCCTGCGGCAATGCGTCGCGCTGCGTCGGCTGGCTGCTGATGGAGGAGAGCGGGCGCGACCGCGCCAGCTTCCAGACCGCCGCGGGCCTGCTGCACGCCTCCCGCGCCGACAACGGCCGCATCACCGTCGACATGGGGCCGCCCCGGCTGGATTGGAGCGCCATTCCGCTGGCCGCCCCCACCGACACGCTGCGGGTCGAATCGGTCGAGCATGGCGGCTTCGCCGCCCCGGTCGCGGTCAACATGGGCAATCCGCACGCCGTCTTCTTCGTCGACGATGCCGAGGCGGTGCCGCTGGCCGATGTCGGCCCGGTGTTCGAGAACCACCCCACCTTCCCCGAGCGCTCCAACATCGAGTTCGCTCAGGTGCTGTCGCCCAACGCCATCCGCATGCGGGTGTGGGAGCGCGGCGCCGGCATCACCCAGGCCTGCGGCACCGGCGCCTGCGCCACGCTGGTGGCCGCCGCCCGCCGCGGCCTGACCGGCCGCAAGGCGGACATCCTGCTGGACGGCGGCACCCTGACCATCGAATGGACCGAGGACGACCGCGTCCTGATGACCGGCCCGGTGGCACTGAGCTTTAGCGGCCGGCTGTCGGCTGAACTGGTTTCGGCCGAGTTGGTTTGAGTATGAGCGACAGCACCGACAGCACGACGCAGACCGGCCCCGAGATCGTCACCTTCGGCTGCCGCCTGAACACCTACGAGTCCGAGGTGATGCGCAACCATGTGCGCAGCGCCGGGCTGGACGACGTGGTGATCGTCAACACCTGCGCCGTCACGTCGGAAGCCGAACGGCAGGCACGGCAGACCATCCGCAAGCTGCGGCGCGAGCGGCCGGACGCCCGCATCGTCGTCACCGGCTGCGCCGCGCAGATCGACCCACAGCGCTTCGCGGCGATGCCGGAAGTCGATCAGGTGCTGGGCAACCAGGAAAAGCTGCAGCCGGAAAGCTGGGGCCTCCCCCCGGCAGAGAAGGTGCTGGTCAACGACATCATGTCGGTGAAGGAGACCGCCGGCCACCTGATCGGCGGCTTCGAGGACCGCGCCCGCGCCTTCGTCCAGGTTCAGCAGGGCTGCGACCACCGCTGCACCTTCTGCATCATCCCCTATGGCCGCGGCCCCTCGCGCTCAGTCCCGATCGGCGGCATCGTCGAGCAGGTCCAGGCGCTGGTGAAGGCCGGCTACAACGAGGTGGTGCTGTCCGGCGTCGACATCACCAGCTACGGCCCCGACCTGCCGGGGTCGCCGTCGCTGGGGCAGATGGTGCGCCGGCTGCTGGCCCTGGTGCCGGAACTGCCGCGGCTGCGCCTCTCCTCCATCGACTGCATCGAGATGGACGACGACCTCTGGCGCCTGATCGAAAACGAGCCGCGCCTGATGCCGCACCTGCACCTGTCGCTGCAGGCCGGCGATGACATGGTGCTGAAGCGGATGAAGCGCCGCCATGGCCGCGCCGACTCTATCGCGTTCTGCGAGCGGGTGCGCTCGATTCGTCCCGACGTGGTGTTCGGCGCCGACTTCATCGCCGGTTTCCCGACGGAGACCGAGGAGATGTTCCAGAACACCATGCGGCTGGTGGAGGAATGCGGCCTGACCTGGCTGCATGTCTTCCCCTACAGCCCGCGTCCCGGCACGCCGGCGGCCCGCATGCCGCAGGTCGACGGCGCCGTGCGCAAGGACCGCGCCGCCCGCCTGCGCGCCGTCGGCGAGGCGGCTGAGGCCCGCACGCTGGCGAGCCTCGTCGGCCGCACCGCGACGGTGCTGGTGGAGAAGGACGACCTGGGCCGCACCGAGCATTTCGCCGCGATCCGCCTGGGGCAAACCTTAGCGCCCGGCTCGCTGGTGCCCGCCGCCATTACCGGCATCAAGGACGGCGTGCTGACCGGCACCCCGCTCTGACCTCTCTTATAGTGGACACTCCATGATTTTCCGCTGGTTCGGCCGCAAGAAGCCCGAAGAGACCGCTCCCAAGGACGAGGCGGCGAAGACCGAATTGGTGAATCTGGACACCGCCACGCCCGTGCCGGAACCGGAAGCGGAAAAGACGCCGGAGCCGCCTGCCTCTCCGCCGCCGCCGATGCCGGAGGTCGAGCCGGTGCCGGAAATGGCGCCTGCGCCGCCGAGCCCGGAGATTCCGCCCGCGCCGCCGGCTCCGGCCGCCCAGCTTCCTGCCGCACCGGCACCGATCGCACCGCCCATGGTGACTCCGCCGGTCGTGCCGCCGCCCGCCCCTGCCCCGGTCGCGGCTGCCCCCGCTGCTGCCGAGGAAGCGCCGCCGACCAAAAAGGGCTGGTTCGCCAAGCTGAAGGAAGGGCTCTCTAAGTCCTCGTCCAAGCTGACCGACGGCATCACCAGCATCTTCACCAAGCGCAAGCTGGATGACGAGGCGCTGGAGGAGTTGGAAGAGCTGCTGATCACCGCCGATCTCGGCCCGGCCACCGCGGCAAAGGTCACGGCGGAACTGGCGCGAACCCGCTTCGGCAAGGAGGTCTCGCCGGAGGAGGTCAAGTCGACGCTTGCCGCCGAGGTGTCGAAGATCGTCACTCCCGTCGCCAAGCCGTTGGTGCTGGACCCGGCGCTGAAGCCGCATGTCATCCTGGTCGTCGGCGTCAACGGCACCGGCAAGACCACCACCATCGGCAAGCTCGCCCGCCAGTTCAAGGCGGAGGGCAAGAGCGTGATGCTGGCGGCCGGCGACACCTTCCGCGCCGCCGCGGTCAGCCAGCTGAAGATCTGGGGCGAGCGCACCGGCTGCCCGGTCGTCGCCCGCGACACCGGGGCGGATGCCGCCGGGCTTGCCTATGACGCGCTGGAGCGGGCGAAGGCCGAGAAGGTCGACGTTCTACTGATCGATACCGCCGGCCGGCTGCAGAACAAGACCGGCCTGATGGAGGAGCTGCGCAAGATTGTCCGCGTCATCAAGAAGCTGGACGAGACGGCGCCGCACACCACCCTGCTGACGCTGGACGCCACCACCGGCCAGAACGCGCACAGCCAGGTGGAGATCTTCCGCGACATGGTCAACGTCAACGGCCTGATCCTGACCAAGCTGGACGGCTCCGCCCGCGGCGGCGTGCTGGTCTCGCTGGCGGAGAAGTTCAAGATCCCGGTCCACGCCATCGGCGTCGGCGAGGGCGTCTATGACCTGCGTCCGTTCGATGCGGATGCCTTCGCCAAGTCGCTGATGGGGCTGAACGCCGACTGAGCGCTGGGGCCGGGTCTTCGTCGCCGAATGGGTAAGCACCGGGGATTGGCCGAAATTCGGCCTTCCCAGTCGGTCGTTCGTACCCCATCTTTGACGACATGAACGACAAAGCCCCGCTCCAGCCCGGGTCGGCCGGGCGCTTCACCGATGCCAAAGCCGCACTGGCCTGTGTGCGGGATATTTATGACCGCAACACCGCTTATTTGCGCGACCGCTTCGCCGCCTACACCCAGGGCGAGGAGGAAGGCGGACGAAACCGGGCATACTATCCCTATGTGCGGCTGACCGCTGTGTCGGGGGCCGCAGTCGATACCCGGCTGTCCTACGGTTTCGTCGAGGGGGTCGGCGTCCATTCCACCACGGTGACGCGGCCCGACCTGTTCGAACGCTATCTGCTGGAACAGTTCACGCTTCTGCTGCGCAATCACGGCGTCCCGCTGGAGGTCGGCGTCAGCGAGGAGGCGATCCCGATCCATTTCGCCTTCCCCAACGGGATGTATGTCGAAGGCGATCTGCCGCCGGACCGGCTGACCAAGCTGCCGGATTTGTTCGATCTGCCCGATCTGGCGCGGATGGACGACACCATCGTCAACGGCACCTGCGACGGCGGGCCGGATGCGGTGAAGCCGCTGGCGCTCTTCACCGGTCCGCGGGTGGATTTCTCGCTGCACCGGCTGCGCCACTATACGGCCACCGCGCCGGAGCATTTCCAGAACTTCGTCCTGTTCACCAACTACCAGTTCTATGTGGACGAGTTCATCCGCCTGTCGCGCGAGATCATGGAGCCGACCGGCGACGCCGAGCTGGCGGCCTACCGCTGCCAATATGACAGCTTCGTCGAGCCGGGCGACATCGTCACCACCAACCAGAATCTCGGTGGAGCCGCCGATGCCGTTTCGGCCAAGCTGGCGCGCATGCCGCAGATGCCGGCCTATCACCTGAAACGGCCGGACGGCAACGGCATCACGCTGGTGAACATCGGCGTCGGTCCGTCCAACGCCAAGACGATCACCGACCATATCGCGGTGCTGCGTCCGCATGCGTGGCTGATGCTGGGCCACTGCGCCGGGCTTCGGCATACGCAGCGGCTGGGTGACTATGTGCTGGCCCACGGCTATGTCCGCGAGGACCATGTCCTGGACGCCGACCTGCCGCTGTGGGTGCCGGTGCCGGCGCTGGCCGAGGTTCAGCGGGCGCTGGAAACGGCGGTGGAGCGGGTGACCGGACTGTCGGGTTTCGACCTGAAGGGGATCATGCGCACCGGCACGGTGGCGACCATCGACAACCGGAACTGGGAGCTGCGCGACCACCGCGAGCCGCTGATGCGTTTCAGCCAGAGCCGCGCCATCGCGCTGGACATGGAATCGGCGACGATCGCCGCCAACGGCTTCCGCTTCCGCGTGCCGTACGGGACGTTGCTGTGCGTGTCCGACAAGCCGATGCATGGTCAGCTGAAGCTGCCGGGCATGGCCGACCGCTTCTATCGCGAGCGGGTCGACCAGCATCTGAAGATCGGCGTGCTCGCGATGGAACTGCTGCGCGAGCATGGGATGGAGACACTGCACTCCCGCAAGCTGCGCAGCTTGGCGGAGGTGGCGTTCCAGTAGAGTATGGGGGGCGGGTGCAGCACCCGCCCCGTAAGCCTCAAGCGGCCACCAGCAGCCCTTCGATCTCCTTGGCGGCGCCGGCCAGCGCCTTGTCCTTGGCTTCTGGACCCATGCCGATGCCCTCGGCACGGATGAAGGTCACGTCGGTGATGCCGAAGAAGCCCAGCACCGTGCGCAGATAGGCTTCCTGGTGGTCCAGGCCGGCCAGCGCCGGGTTGGTCGAATAGACACCGCCGCGGCCCGAGGCCACGATCACGCGCTTGCCGCCGGCCAGACCCTCGGGGCCCTTCTCGGTGTAGCGGAAGGTGCGGCCGGCCTGTGCGAGGCGGTCGATCCAGGCCTTCAGCTGGGTCGGGATGGAGAAGTTGTACATCGGCGCGCCGATCACCACGACGTCGGCGGCCAGGAACTCCTCGACCAGGGCGTCGCTCAGGGCCAGTTCGTCGCGCTGCCGCTCGGTCAGACCGTCGCGGTTGCCGAGCTTGACGACCTGCAGAAGCTCGCCGTCCAGATGGGCCGGCGGGTTGGCGGCGACGTCGCGGGCGACGACGGTGGCCGACGGTTCGGCCTTCACCAGGGCCTCGACGATGGAGGCGGTCAGCTGACGGGTGACGGAGGCAGTGCCGAGCGGGCTGGAGTCGACATGCAGGATTGTGGTCATGGCGGAAGGAGCCTCTTGGTTGTTGCAGCCGTCATGTGCGGCCGGTTTCTGACACCCAAGATGCCCCTTTGTTTTCCGGCGGTTAAGCCGGGCTGTGCGCGAAAGATCGTCTCTGGACAAGCAACAATCGGCCGAGCCCGGCGGGTTCAGCGCGTCACCAGGGTCCCGCTGCGGAAGACCGCCATCTGCCCCGGCTGCATCACCGTCCAGGCTTCATCCCTGGTCAGCGGGCGGGTGGCGATGACGGTGACGATGTCGTTCGGCGTCGTCTCCTTGGAGAAATCGACGCTCATGTCGGCATCGAGCAGGGTGGCGGCGCCGAACGGCGCCTTGCGGGTCAGCCAGGCGAGGTTGGTGGCGCAATGGCACCACAGATACCGCCCGTCGCTGAGCAGCATGTTGAAGACGCCGAGCGTCCCGAGATCGGCGGCCAGATGGCGGATCAGCTTCATCAGGCCGGAGGTGGTCTTGGGCGGCTCCGGATACTGCATGCGGATCTGGTCGAGCAGCCAGCAGAAGGCGTGCTCGCTGTCGGTGCTGCCGACCGGCTCGTAGAAGGTCAGGATGCGGTCCTTGATGCCCTTCAACTGGCCGTTATGGGCGAAGGTCCACACCCGGCCCCACAGCTCGCGGGTGAAGGGATGCGTGTTCTCCAGCGACACCCGGCCGCGGTTGGCGCGGCGGATGTGCGAGATGACCGTGCAGGACTTGATCGAATATTGGCTGACCAGCCGGGCAATCTCCGATTCGGAGCTGGGGGCCGGGTCGTGGAAGGTGCGGCAGCCCTTGCCTTCGTAAAAGGCGATGCCCCAGCCGTCGCGGTGCGGACCCGTCTCCCCGCCGCGGCGCATCAGGCCGGCGAAGCTGAAACAGATGTCCGTGGGCACGTTGGCGCTCATGCCCAGGAGTTCGCACATGATGTCCTCGTCTGCCGCTGGTCGTCGCCCTTGGGAGCGACAAGCTACGACAGGTGGTGCGCAAGGTCACGCGCTGACGTTCATGGTTTTGGGCTTCATGGCTTCGGACAAGGCGGCATGTCCGGCCGCAGGCAGCCTTCCATCTTCCCGCCGGCCGGCGCAGCACCGCCCAGCCCGATCCCGCCCAGCCCGATCCAGGACTCCACCCGGTCGGTCTCGAACCCGCAGTCGCGGCGGTCGCCGACCTGCATCAGCGGGCGGCGGATCAGCAGCGGGCGTTCGACCATCGCGGCGAGCGCCGCGGCCTCGTCCATCGCCTCCGGCACCACCTCGCCGCTCTTCACCGCCGGGGCGGCCCGGTTGAACCAGTCGGCCACCGGCCGGTCGCCGAAGAAGGGACGGAGCGTCGCCGCCGTCCAGGGCTCGGCGAGCAGGTCGCGGGCGATCACGCGGTGACCGGCCTGCTCCAGCAGGGCTTTCTGCCGGGCGTTGCCGCCGCAGCCGGGCTTTTCGAAGAAAATCACGTCGGCCATCGTCATGTCTCCCGGAACAGCGGCGCGCGGGCCAGCAGCGCGTCGGTTTGCTGACAAATCTCGTCGTAGACCTTGCGGTCCAGCTTGCGCAGCCAGCGCGACGGGATCGACTCGACACCATAGGTCGCGCCGGCCAGCATGCCGGCGATGGCGCCGGTGGTGTCGGCGTCTCCCCCCTGGTTCACTGTCTCCACCACGCAGGATTCGACCGAATCTGTCTGGAAGTAATAGTGGAAGACAGTCTGCACCGTATCGACGATGAAGGCGGTCGACAGGCCGCGATAGGGTTCGAACTTGAACTGGCGGTGTTTGGCGATCAGGGCGTTCGCCTCCTCCCGCGCAGCGACGATGCCACCGCCCAGCACTAGCCGCCGCACCATCCGGCCCAGCGCGATCACCGCGGAATCGGACAGCTGGTTGCAGTGGGTGATGTGCGACTGCTCCACCGACCAGCGTTCGAACGCCGCATCGTCGCCCAGCGTCGCCAGCGCCACCGGCAGGTTGCGCATCGCCGCGCCGTTGCCGGCGTGGTATTCCGACTCCGGCTCCTCCAGCGTGCCGTGCATGATGAAGCGGCGGATGCCGCGCCGTGTCGTGTCGCCGACATCGACCGGCACCGATTTCAGCCAGATCGCGAATTCCTCGGCGGCGCGGCGGGCTTCCCACTCCGGACCCGACAGGATGGCGCGGCCGAGATGCAGCGACATCTCGGTATCGTCGGTCACCTGCCCCGCCGGCAGCTTCAGCCAGCCGCCGCCCTTGATGTGCTTGTGGACACCATATTGATGGACGATCTCGCCCTTGGTCAGGAACTCCACCGTCGCCCCCAGCGCATCGCCGCAGGCGAGGCCGAGATAGGCGCCGAGCGCCCTGGATCGGACTTCAGGAGAGCGGATCTCGGGTGTCAGAATCGTCGGATCGGTCATGCCATCGGGCAAAGCGCCCGCCCCTTCCTGGTGCGCCCCTCCGACGGCACACAGGCCGACGCCGGGCGTGAGGTTGTCAGAGAAGCGACACACCCACCCGATAGTCCCCGCCGATGACCAGATATTCTCCTTCGCCCTGGAAAGGGTAACGCGGCAAGATGTCGCGGAAGAAGATCACCTTGGGCAGCGGCACCCAGGCATCGAGGATGTAGTCGCCGAACTGGCCGGCGATGTCGCGGTTGATGGAAAAGGAACACAGGTTGTTCAGCCGCAGCACCGCCGTGCGCTTGTCCAGCCGGGCGACGATGTGGTGTTCCTCGAAATCGTTGACCCCGCGGTACATCCGGATGTGCGAGGCCCAGTTGGGCATCGGCGCGTCGGGCCAGCCGCGGCGGATCGTCCATTGGCAGAACTCGTACAGAAGATCGAGTTGCAGGTGGATGTTGTTGTTGTGGAAGCGGGTCGACTGCTTCTGCTCGCCATAGGCCGCCCAGGCGTCGGAGGCGAAGCGGTGGATCGGCTCGCCATGGAAGGTCGGCAGCAGGCCGAAACGGCTCTCCACCCACCCCTTCAGCACCGCCCCCTCCGCCCGGTTGCTGTCGAACATCCAGCCCTTCAGCAGGCGCAGGTAGCTGGCGCGGAACCGGCGCTTGCCGTCCGGCCCTTCGGTCCCGGAGAAGTCGGGATTGACCCCGAACACCTCGGCCATATGGCGCTGGAAGATGTCCGACGCGGTCAGCGCGTCGGGGCTTTCGTCCAGTGCCTCGAACAAGGCGGCATGTTCGCTGCGGGTGGCGCCGATGCGCAGGCGCCGCGGCTCGTCATTGTAGGCTTCGCTGCACAGCACGGAGGCCGGGACGTTGACGAGGTTGGTGCCGTGGGCACGCAGCGCCAGCGGAGAATCGGGTGGCGAGTCGGCCTCCACCGCCCGTTCACTCGCATCGCGCATCAGCCCCCCATCCGTCACGCCAAGCCGCTCCGCCCAAATGTCATTACTTCTCATATGGATATTGCATAAGACGGCGCGTGCCAAGCCTTCACCGCCACAACCGGCGGAGGCTTGTCGCCGCATGTCGCAATATTGTCCATTTGAAGCCGAACTTTCCGTCCCCATACTCAGTACAGCGACGCTTACGATCCGGCGGCACCCGCATGGCCTTCTGGCCGACCAAGTACGACGACAGCCGGCGCCGGCGCACCCCGCCCGTGCCCGCGCAGACGCTTGTCCGGCCCCCGCCCCCCGCCGAACCCGCGACTCCCACGCCCGGCGCCCCCGACAGCCGCCCGCCGCGAGGCATGACGGAGGCGCGCACCGTCCTGCGGCTTGCCCAGTTGCTGCGCGGGTCGATCACGCCCCTGCGCGGCGATGCAGTGCTGGAGTTGCTGGAGCCGCACCGGCCGCGGCTGGTGCCCAAGCCGATCAACCCGCTGCCGGGACTTGTCGGGCAGCCACCCGGCCGCCTGATGGAAGCGCTGCTGCGGCCGATCGGGCAGATCATCACCGACGTGCTGCTGCCGGGTGTGCGCGACCATCTGATCGACCGGCTGGTGGCCGGCCGCACCGACCATGAGGAAAGCCTGCCGGGCGCCGTCGACCTTGCCGAGGCGATGCGGACGCTGGTCAGCCGGATGCGCGGCGGCGGCAAGGGCCATCTCCAGGCGGTGATCGCCGCCATCGAGGCCGATGCCCGCGCCACCGCCGACAGGCTGACCAAGGACAGCCGCCCCATCGACGTCGGCGGCATCGACCAGCTGGCCCGCGCCCTGCTGCGCTTCGAAGTGCGGCGGATGGCGCTGGAGGCGCTGGGCGGCGGCAGCGCCTTGCAGGACGTCGTCTATCAGTCGCGTCGGCTCGCCCGCTATTCGCTGCGCCGGGCCACCGAGGCGATCGAGGGCTTCGTCGCCAACCGCGGGCTGAAGACGCTGCACGCCAGCCTCGCCACGCTGGCCCAGGCCGACGGGCTGATCGTCATCGCTCTGCGCAACCTGGACGACCAGGAGGAGACGAAGGAGGAATCCGGCCCCTTCGTCGAGCCGGCAGACCGCAAGGCGATGAACGACTGGCTGTCGGCGGCATGGCGGCTTTCCGACACATTGTTCGATCTGATCGGCAAGGCGGCGGCCGGCGGCGAGTTGGACGATCTGCTGTTCGCCGCCCTGCTGCGGCAACTGCGCAGCCTTCACCATTTCTGCGCCGACCTCAGCCATGCCGGCCGCCCCGCCGCCGTGGACACGCTGAAGCAGCGGCTGGTCGACCGCTGCGACACGCTGGCCCGCCTGACCGGCGAACGTCTGGTCGAAGCGCTGCTGGCCAAGCCCGCCGATCCGGCCCTCGCCCGCCGCCTGATGGCGCGCGGACGGCTGCTCGCGCAGCTTCTCTACGACATGAACCGCGACGAGGCGGTGGAGGAACTGGCGCTGCGCATCGTCGTCGCGGCAGAGGCGCTGGGCGAGGGGCGGTAGGGTTCGGCTGTGGGTGCTCCCTCCCCACAAATCCACTCCACCATAAAGACCAGACAAAATGTCGGGCTTTGTTGTGTGTGTCGGGACTCCGACAAAGGGGCATGCGATGCCGGTTCTGGAATTTACCTTTACAAAATAAATACTTACACGTTTTCTTCGCTCTGGCACGGGTCGTGCAATCCATGAATTCCGAAGCGGCCACGAACCGGCCGCACCGGATCGAAGCACACACCCACGACCCAAGCACAGGAGCGACCCACATGGCCAAAGCGCCTCTGCGTCAGATCGCCTTTTACGGCAAGGGCGGTATCGGTAAGTCCACCACCTCTCAGAACACGCTGGCCGCTCTGGTCGAGCTCGGTCAGAAGATCCTGATCGTCGGCTGCGACCCGAAGGCCGACTCGACCCGCCTGATCCTGCACGCAAAGGCCCAGGACACCGTGCTGCACCTGGCCGCCGAGGCCGGTTCGGTGGAGGACCTGGAGCTCGAAGACGTCGTCAAGATCGGCTACAAGGGCATCAAGTGCGTCGAGTCCGGCGGTCCGGAGCCAGGCGTCGGCTGCGCCGGCCGCGGCGTCATCACCTCGATCAACTTCCTGGAAGAGAACGGCGCCTACGACGACGTGGACTATGTGTCCTACGACGTGCTGGGCGACGTGGTCTGCGGCGGCTTCGCCATGCCGATCCGCGAGAACAAGGCCCAGGAAATCTACATCGTCATGTCGGGCGAGATGATGGCGCTGTACGCCGCCAACAACATCGCCAAGGGCATCCTGAAGTACGCGCACAGCGGCGGCGTGCGCCTGGGCGGCCTGATCTGCAACGAGCGTCAGACCGACAAGGAGATCGATCTGGCCGAGGCCCTGGCCAAGCGCCTGGGCTCCAAGCTGATCCACTTCGTGCCGCGCGACAACATCGTGCAGCACGCCGAGCTGCGCCGCATGACCGTCATCGAGTACGCGCCGGAGAGCAAGCAGGCGGAAGAGTACCGCCAGCTCGCCACCAAGGTGCACAACAACTCCGGCCAGGGTTGCATCCCGACCCCCATCACGATGGAAGAGCTGGAAGAGATGCTGATGGACTTCGGCATCATGAAGACCGAGGAACAGCAGCTCGCCGAGCTGGCTGCCAAGGAAGCGGCGAAGGCCGGCGCCTGATCCCGGGCGTAGCGACGGTTGCCTACCGGCCCCCCTGCCCCATCGGCGCAGGGGGGACCGCCTGAACACTGGCCCTTTTCCCCAGCCCCGTACGACGTCGACCCAACGACTGCCCACCGGTTCCGGCCGGGCGACGTCGGCGTGGGAGGGAGGGGCTCGGTCACGCGCTGCAGTGGCGCGGAATATTCAAGCAGGAGGCCGGCTATGAGCCTGTCCGAGAACACCACGGTCGACGTCAAGAACCTCGTCAACGAAGTCCTCGAAGCCTATCCCGAAAAATCCCGCAAGCGCCGCGCCAAGCACCTGAACGTGCTGGAGGCCGAGGCCAAGGACTGCGGCGTCAAGTCGAACGTCAAGTCCATCCCCGGCGTCATGACCATCCGCGGCTGCGCCTACGCCGGCTCGAAGGGCGTGGTGTGGGGTCCGATCAAGGACATGATCCACATCTCCCACGGGCCCGTGGGCTGCGGCTACTACTCCTGGTCCGGCCGCCGCAACTACTACATCGGCGACACCGGTGTGGACAGCTGGGGCACGATGCACTTCACCTCGGACTTCCAGGAGAAGGACATCGTCTTCGGCGGCGATAAGAAGCTGCACAAGGTCATCGAGGAAATCAACGAGCTGTTCCCGCTGGTGAACGGCATCTCGATCCAGTCGGAATGCCCGATCGGCCTGATCGGCGACGACATCGAGGCGGTCGCCCGCGCCAAGTCGGCGGAAATCGGCAAGCCGGTCATCCCCGTGCGCTGCGAAGGCTTCCGCGGCGTGTCCCAGTCGCTGGGCCACCACATCGCCAACGACGCCATCCGCGACTGGGTGTTCGAGAAGACGGAACCCAAGGCCGACTTCGTCTCCACCCCCTATGACGTCACCATCATCGGCGATTACAACATCGGCGGCGACGCCTGGTCGTCCCGCATCCTGCTGGAGGAGATCGGTCTTCGCGTGATCGCCCAGTGGTCGGGCGACGGCACGCTGGCGGAGTTGGAGAACACGCCGAAGGCCAAGGTCAACCTGATCCACTGCTACCGCTCGATGAACTACATCGCGCGCCATATGGAAGAGAAGTTCAATATTCCGTGGATGGAATACAACTTCTTCGGCCCGAGCCAGATCGCCGAGTCCCTGCGCAAGATCGCGGCCCTCTTCGACGACAAGATCAAGGAGAACGCCGAGAAGGTCATCGCCCGCTACCAGCCGATGGTCGATGCGGTCATCGCCAAGTACAAGCCGCGGCTGGAGGGCAAGAAGGTCATGATCTACGTCGGCGGCCTGCGTCCCCGCCACGTCGTCGATGCCTATCACGACCTCGGCATGGAGATCATCGGCACCGGTTACGAATTCGCTCACAACGACGACTATCAGCGCACGCCGCACTACGTGAAGGAAGGCACGCTGATCTACGACGACGTCACCGCGTTCGAACTGGAGAAGTTCGTCGAGGCGATGCGTCCCGACCTCGTCGCGTCGGGCATCAAGGAAAAGTACGTGTTCCAGAAGATGGGCCTGCCGTTCCGCCAGATGCACAGCTGGGACTACTCCGGCCCGTACCACGGCTATGACGGCTTCGCGATCTTCGCCCGCGACATGGACCTGGCCATCAACAACCCCGTCTGGGGCGTGATGAAGGCCCCGTTCTGACCATCGGCCTCTGGAACAGGAGAATTTGAGAATGACCGACAAGCTTTCGCAGAGCGCCGACAAGATCCTCGACCACTACACCCTCTTCCGGCAGCCCGAATACGCGGCGATGTTCGAGAAGAAGAAGACCGAGTTCGAGTACGGACATTCGGACGAGGAAGTCGCCCGCGTGTCCGAATGGACCAAGTCCGAGGAATACAAGGCGAAGAACTTCGCCCGTGAAGCGGTCGTCATCAACCCGACCAAGGCCTGCCAGCCGATCGGTGCGATGTTCGCCGCCCAGGGCTTCGAAGGCACCCTGCCCTTCGTCCATGGCTCCCAGGGCTGCGTCGCCTATTACCGCACCCACCTGACCCGCCACTTCAAGGAGCCGAACAGCGCGGTCTCCTCGTCGATGACGGAAGACGCGGCGGTGTTCGGCGGCCTGAACAACATGATCGACGGCCTGGCGAACGCCTATGCGCTCTACAAGCCGAAGATGATCGCGGTGATGACCACCTGCATGGCCGAAGTCATCGGCGACGACCTGCAAGGCTTCATCGCCAACGCCAAGAACAAGGAAAGCGTCCCCGCCGATTTCCCGGTGCCGTTCGCCCACACCCCGGCCTTCGTCGGCAGCCACATCGTCGGCTACGACAACATGATCAAGGGGATCCTGAGCAGCTTCTGGGGCAATTCGGAGAATTTCGACACGCCCAAGACCGAGCAGATCAACCTGATCCCGGGCTTCGACGGGTTTGCCGTCGGCAACAACCGCGAACTGAAGCGCATCGCCGGCGAATTCGGCCTGAAGCTGCAGATCCTGTCCGACGTGTCCGACAATTTCGACACGCCGATGGATGGCGAGTACCGCATGTATGACGGCGGCACCACCATCGAGGAGACCAAGGAGGCCCTGCACGCCAAGGCCACCCTCTCCATGCAGGAATACAACACCACCCAGACCCTGCAGTTCTGCAAGGAGAAGGGCCAGCAGGTCGCCAAGTTCAACTACCCGATGGGCGTCACCGCCACCGACGAGCTGCTGCTGAAGCTGGCGGAACTGTCGGGCAAGCCGGTGCCGGCCAGCCTGAAGCTGGAGCGTGGCCGTCTGGTCGACGCCATCGCCGACAGCCACACCCACATGCACGGCAAGCGCTTCGCGATCTACGGCGATCCGGACTTCTGCCTGGGCATGACCCGCTTCCTGCTGGAACTGGGTGCGGAGCCGGTGCACATCCTGTCGACCTCCGGTTCCAAGAAGTGGGAGAAGCAGGTCCAGAAGGTGCTGGACGCCTCGCCCTTCGGCGCCTCGGGTGCGGCCCATGGCGGCAAGGACCTGTGGCACCTGCGCTCGCTGATCTTCACCGACAAGGTGGACTACATCATCGGCAACAGCTACGGCAAGTATCTGGAGCGCGACACCAAGGTTCCGCTGATCCGCCTGACCTATCCGATCTTCGACCGCCACCACCACCACCGCTACCCGACCTGGGGCTACCAGGGCGCGCTGAACGTGCTGGTGCGGATCCTGGACCGGATCTTCGAGGACATCGACGCCAACACCAACATCGTCGGCCAGACCGACTACTCGTTCGACCTGATCCGCTGACCGGTTCGCCGGCAGGTCGGCGGCGATCCAGGCATCATTTCGGACATCAATTTCAGGCATCGGTTCCAGCCAACCCGACGGGCCGGGGTCTCCATCCCCCCGGCCCGGCGGCAACCTCCCCAACCCGGAGAGCGCCGGCCACGGCACGCTCCGGGTATTTTTGTTTGCCGCTTATTTCGATGATGGGGCCGGGCAAACCGATTGCGCGCATGACCAGACGCAACTTTATTTTTAGGTGAAGAAAATATTTCGCCCGCTGCAGTGCGCAAAAAAGCGCAACGTAAAATTTATTGTATCCATGCCTCCGAATTTCATAGATGCAGAATAAGAAATCGCCACACCGCCCATTAGTACAAGCTCATACCGAATGGTGTTCTTACCGCTTCTGTCAGCATTAAGTGCCAGCACTTATTGACCGGGGGAAGGAGTTGGGATTTCATAAGAACCATCAGGCGGCCAAGCCAATGGGAAAAGGGGGCGGAAATGATTGGTTTCATCCGGGCGATAAGTTCAAAGGAGTCGGAGAACCAAGCAATGCTGGCCGCCTTGAATCGCTCCATGGCAGTGATTGAATTTGCAATGGACGGGAAAATCCTGACGGCAAATTCCAATTTCCTGAAAGTAATGGGCTACTCGTTGCCGGAAATCGTCGGACAGCATCACAGCATGTTCGTCGACCCGGCCGAGCATGCCAGCCAGGCCTATCGGGACTTCTGGGATCGGCTGAGGCGCGGCGAATTCCAGCGGGCGCTGTACCGGCGCATTGCCAAAAACGGTCGCGAGGTCTGGATCGAGGCCACATACAACCCCATCCTCGACGCCGCCGGGCGTCCCTGCAAAGTCGTTAAAATCGCCACCGACGTCACGGAAAGAGAGGCCATCAACACCGACATGCGCGGCAAGGTCGATGCGATTTCGCGCTCGCAGGCCGTGATCGAATTCAATCCCGACGGCACCGTCATCACTGCCAACGAGAATTTCCTCAAGGTGCTCGGCTACAGCCTGGAGGAAATACGCGGACGCCATCACAGCATGTTCGTCGATCCGCGGGAGCGCGAAGGGACCGCCTATCGCGATTTCTGGCACCGGCTGAACAAGGGACAGTTCGAAGCCGCCCAATACCGGCGCATCGGCAAGGGCGGCCGCGTCGTCTGGATCCAGGCATCCTACAACCCGGTTTTCGATGGTGCCGGCCGCCTGTGCAAGGTCGTTAAATTCGCGACCGACATCACCGACCAGATAAGTCTGCTGGACCGGCTGAAGTCCCTGATCGACACCAATTTCGGCGAGATAGAACGGGCGATGAGCGTCGCCCAAAAACAGGCCGATACCGCCGCCACCGCATCGTCGGAGACGCGGGTGACGGTGCAGACCATCGCAGCCGGGGCGGAGGAACTGGCGGCCGCCGCCGGTGAAATCGCCGACAGCATGTCACGGTCGCAGCAGGCGGCGGATGCCGCCGTGAGCGAGGCCGACAACGCCGACCGCGCTGCGACCCGCTTGTCGGAAGTGGCGAAGGCGATGGGTGGCATCGTCGAACTGATCCGCTCCATCGCCGGACAGATCAACATGCTGGCGCTGAACGCGACCATCGAGGCGGCGCGGGCGGGCGAGGCCGGCAGGGGATTCGCCGTGGTTGCCAACGAGGTCAAGAATCTGGCCAACCAGTCGGCGAACGCGACCGCCCAGATTTCCCGCGAAATCGAGGGAATGCGATCCGTTTCCGGCGATGTCGTGTCTTCCCTGTCGGCAATTCGCACGGCCATGAACAATCTGCGCGAGTTCGTCGTCATGTCCGCCGGCGCGGTCGAGGAACAGACCACCGTCACCGCCAGCATCTCCGTCAACATGCAGGGAGCATCGACCTCGGTGGGCGTTGTCGACCGAAACATCACCGCGATCTCCGCGGCCTTCACGCAGGTCGAAACCGCCATCGCCGCAACCAAGGAAGCGGCCCAAGTGCTTGCCCGCTGATCATCCCCGGAGAACTGGTCAGCCATCCCTCTTCAACCATCCCGCCTCAACTGTCCCGAATCGCGAAGCCGACCACCCGCTCCAGCGCAAGGTCGGCAGCCGCCCGCCAGTTCTCTCCCCCCAACTCGACCGAGACCGGCGGCAGGCCAACCGACGGGGCGGCCATGCCGTCACGGACCGGACGGGCACGCAGAAGCAAACGGGGATGGGTGGTGCCACTCCAATCCTGGCGGCCTTCCAGGACCAGCAGCAGGATCGGGCCATCGACCGCGGGCGGCTTCTCCTCCGGTTCCCCGTCGTCAGGCGGCATGGCCCGCAGGCCGAGACGCACCACCGCCTTGCCATGCCCGGCGGTCTTGCCCGCGATGAGATCGGCGGCGGCTGCACACAAGGTCTCGGCCTCCGGCGGGACGGGGCGCTGGTCGGGGTCGAGGAAACGGCAGGCGATGCCGATCTCATGGCCGGGCTCCGTTGCCAACCGGATCACCGCGTCATTCTGCGCGGCCACGGCCGGCATTGCCGCCAGCGTCAGCAGCAGTCCGCTCATCATCCCTCGGCCACCGCGCCACCCTGGTTGTGCCATCATGAAATCCCATTGCCGCGAACCGTCCTGATACGGCCGCCCCCACCCCTTTCCTGTGCGTTCCTCCCGCCGCTGCTGTGCGACACCCGACAAGCCCCGGACTGCCCGAAGCGATTGTCAGCTATCGGACAGCGATGGGAAAGATGACAATCCATATTCGTCAGTAGCTTACCCACTGGCACGCCCCCTGCATCACACCACTGCAGAGCCATTTCCGGCGCCAGGAAGGGAGAAGCGGGCATGCTCCAGGACAAGATCCAGGACGTCTTCAACGAACCGGGCTGCGCGACCAACCAGGCCAAGTCGGCCAAGGAGAAGAAGAAGGGCTGCACCAAATCGCTGAAACCAGGGGCGGCGGCCGGCGGCTGCGCCTATGACGGGGCGATGATCGTGCTGCAGCCGATCGCCGACGCCGCCCATCTGGTCCATGGCCCCATCGCCTGCCTGGGCAACAGCTGGGACAATCGCGGCTCGCAATCCTCCGGCCCGCAGCTCTACCGCACCGGCTTCACCACCGATCTGTCGGAGCTGGACGTCATCGGCGGCGGCGAGAAGAAGCTCTACCGCGCCATCAAGGAGATCGTTCAGCAATACGACCCGCCGGCCGTCTTCGTCTATCAGACCTGCGTGCCCGCGATGACCGGCGACGACATCGCCGCCGTCTGCAAGTTCGCGACGCAGAAGCTGGGCAAGCCGGTGATCCCGGTGGAGGCGCCGGGCTTCGTCGGATCGAAGAATCTCGGCAACAAGCTGGCGGGCGAGGCCCTGCTGGAGCATGTCATCGGCACGGTGGAGCCGGAGGTCACCACCCCGACCGACGTCTGCATCATCGGCGAATACAACCTTGCCGGCGAACTGTGGCTGGTCAAGCCGCTGCTGGACGAGATCGGCATCCGCCTGCTGTCCTGCATCTCCGGCGACGGCCGCTACAACGAGGTCGCCCAGGCCCACCGCGCCCGCGTCACCATGATGGTGTGCAGCCAGGCGCTGGTGAATGTCGGCCGCAAGATGCAGGAGCGCTACGGCATCCCCTATTTCGAGGGCTCCTTCTACGGCGTCTCCGACATGTCCGACACCCTGAGCACCATGGCCCGCATGCTGGTGGAGCGCGGCGCCGACAAGGCGCTGATCGACCGAACCGAAGGCGTGATCGCGCGCGAGGAAAGCCGCGTCTGGCGCCGTCTGGAACCCTACAAGCCGCGCTTCGAGGGCAAGCGCGTCCTCCTGTTCACCGGCGGGGTCAAGAGCTGGTCGATGGTCAGCGCGCTGGAAGGCGCCGGGCTGACCATCCTCGGCACCTCCACCAAGAAGTCGACCAAGGAGGACAAGGAGCGCATCAAGAAGATGAAGGGCGAGGAGTTCCACCAGTGGGACGACCTGAAGCCGCGCGACATCTACAAGATGCTGGCCGACAATCAGGCCGACATCATGATGTC
The DNA here is from genome assembly GCF_946480385.1 of uncultured Azospirillum sp. The sequence continues at coordinate 73,323 of NZ_CAMLJP010000007.1, read as the reverse complement.
CGGTGGCCGGTCGCAGTTCATCTCCTTGAAGGCCAAGGTTCCTTGGCTCGACATCAATCAGGAGCGCCACCACGCCTATGCCGGCTATGACGGCATCGTCAATCTCTGCGAGGAGATCGACAAGACGCTGTCGAATCCGATCTGGCGTCAGGTGCGCCAGCCGGCGCCGTGGGAATCCGGCCCGTCCTCCACCCTTCTGGCGGCGGAGTGACGGCGATGTCCCACATCCAGCGCTTCCCCTCCGCCGCCAAGGCCACTTCCACCAATCCGCTGAAGATGAGCCAGCCACTGGGCGCAGCGCTGGCCTATCTCGGAATCGACCGTTGCCTGCCGCTGTTCCACGGCTCGCAGGGTTGCACCGCCTTCGGGCTGGTGCTGCTGGTCCGCCATTTCCGCGAGGCGATCCCGCTGCAGACCACAGCGATGGATCAGGTCTCCACCATCCTCGGCGGCTACGACAATCTGGAACAGGCGATCCGCACCATCGTCGAGCGCAACAAGCCCGCCATGATCGGCGTCGCCACCACCGGCGTCACCGAGACCAAGGGCGAGGACATGGGCGGTCAGTACACGCTGTTCCGCCAGCGCAACCCCGACATGGCCGACACCGCCCTGGTCTTCGCCAACACCCCCGACTTCGCCGGCGGTTTCGAGGACGGCTTCGCCGCTGCCGTCACCGCCATCGTCGAGCGGCTGGTCGAACCGTCACCGGTGCGTATCCCGACCCAGGTCAATGTGCTGGCCGGCAGCCACCTGTCGCCCGGCGACGTGGAGGAACTGCGCGACATCATCGAGGGCTTCGGCCTGTCGCCGATCATGCTGCCCGACCTGTCGCTGTCGATGGCGGGCCGCCAGCCGTCCGACTTCACCGCCACCTCGCTGGGCGGCGTGACGGTGGAGCAGATCCGCGCCATGGGTGCCTCGGCCGCCACCATCGTGGTGGGTGAGCATATGCGGGTCGCCGGCAATGCGCTGGAGCTGAAGACCGACGTGCCCAGCCACTTCTTCAGCCGGCTGACCGGGCTGGAGACGTCGGACAAGCTGATCCGCCTGCTGATGGACATCTCGGGCAAGCCGGCCCCCGCCCGGCTGCGGCGCCAGCGCGAAGCCCTGGTCGACGCCATGCTGGACGGGCATTTCTTCTACAGCCGCAAGCGCATCGCCGTTGCGCTGGAACCCGACCTGCTCTACGCCGTCACCGGCTTCCTGGCCGACATGGGGGCGGAGGTCGTCGCCGCGGTGTCGCCGACGCAAAGCCCGGTGCTGGAGCGGCTGAAGGCCGCCACCGTCATGGTCGGCGACCATTCCGATGTGGAGACGCTGGCCCGCGACGCCGACCTGATCGTCTCCAACTCGCACGGGCGGCAGGGGGCGGGGCGGATCGGCGTGCCGCTGCACCGCATGGGCCTGCCGATGTTCGACCGGCTGGGGGCCGGTCTTCGCGTCCAGATCGGTTACCGCGGCACGCGCGAGCTGCTGTGCAACATCGGCAACCTGTTCCTCGCCCGCGAGATGGACCACGAGCACCACGAGGCCGGCCATCAGGACGCGGAGAACTCGCACGGCTGCGGAGGCGGATCATGCGGATGCAACGCCGTCTGAGCGTGGTGCAGGACCCACGCCCGACACACCATCCGACACGAGGAGGATCGATGAAGGTCGCTTTCTGCACCCAGGACATGCAGCACGTCGATGCGCATTTCGGCTGGGCCAAGAACATCGCCGTCTATCAGGTCGACCGCCAAGGCCATGCCTTTCTGGAAACCTTCCAGTTCGGCGGCTCGATGTTCGAGGACGGCAACGAGGACAAGCTGGTGCCCAAGCTGGAGGCGCTGGCCGACGTCGCCATCATCTACCTGTCGGCCATCGGCGCCTCGGCCGCCGCCCGCGTGGTGGCGAAGAAGATCCATCCGGTGAAGGTCGAGGCCAGTGAGGCCATCCCGGCCCTGCTCGACAAGCTGGTCCAGACGCTGAACGGCAATCCGCCACCCTGGCTGCGCAAGGCGATGGGCGAGACGCCGCAATTCCATTTCGACGAGGAGGAGGCCTGACCATGGCTGATGTGGCCGAGATATCCGTCGCCGACCAGTTCGTGAAGACGCTGGTCCTGCTGTTCCGTGCCGAGGACAGCTATGGCGCCTGGGAAGGCAAGCCGGACGAGGCTCTGCTCGCCCCCTTCATCCTGGACAAGGAGGCGCGCGCCGCCATCCCGATCATCGGCGATCCCGACCCGGACACGCTGTGGCGGCTGGAGCTGTTCTACAAGGCGGTCGGCGTCACGGTCGAAAAGCAGACCGGCATGATGGCCTCGCCGATGATGAAGATGAGCCACGAGGGCTTCGGCCGCATGATCTTGACCACCGGCCGACTGGTGGTGGTGTCGAAGACCCTGCGCGACGTCCACCGCTTCGGCTTCCCCAGCCTCGAAAAGCTGACCGCCGACGGCGCCAAGCTGGTCGAGGACGCGGTGGCGCTGATCCGGGAATACCCCGAGGTCGCAAACCTCTGAACCTCGCGGGAGCATGACCATGAGCGACATCGACGCCCTGAAGGACGAAATCAGGAAGCTGAACGCCCGCGCCACCCAGAAAAAGATGGATTTGCACGATCTGTCGGAAGAGCTTCCGCAGAATTGGCAGAGCATCCTGACGGTGGCGCAGGAAACCTATGACGCCTTCAAAATCCTGACCGAGAAGCGGGCGGCGCTGAAGGCGCTGGAGACGGCATAGCCCATCCATTTTTCAAGAAGAGCTTAGGCGCACCCTTTCCCGAGAGGAGCAACTCCATGGCTGAGTTCCTGACCGGCACCACCCGCGGTGGTCAGAGCTGGACCCCGAAATTCGTCCAATCCATCGACCAGAAGCAGTGCATCGGCTGCGGTCGCTGCTTCAAGGTGTGCGGGCGCGGCGTGCTCGACATGATCGGCCTGACCGAGGACGGCGACATCGTCGACGCCTTCGACGACGAGGCCGAGAAGAAGATCATGACGGTCAAGGAAGCGGCCAACTGTATCGGCTGCGAAAGCTGCTCCAAGGTGTGTTCGAAGAGCTGCATCACCCATGCGCCGGTGGTAGCGTGAGTTTTCACTGATTGCCCCTCCCTCCCCCGCTTTCGGCAGGAGAGGGTTAGGGAGGGGGCCTCACCTCGGCGAAGCCCCCATTCCCCTCAGTACGCGTATTCCTTGAACACCGGGTCGACGCTGCCGCCCCAGGGGCCGTTGAACTTCTCCAGAAGTTCGTCGGCCGGGCTGCGACCGCTCTCCGCAATGACTTGCAGCGTGTCGAGGAAATGCGTCTCGTCGTCGCCCCAATTGTCGTTGCGGGCGCGGCGGGCCAGACCGTCGCGGGCGATCGCCAGCATCTCCAGCGCCACGTCGCGCACCGTCCCATTGCGGAACGTCGTGCGCAGGCCCGACCGCGGCACCTCGGCGCGCAGATGCGCGCGTTCGGCCGTCGTCCAGCCCTTCACCAGATCCCACGCCGCATCCAGCGCCACCTGATCGTAGAGCAGCCCGACCCACAGGGCCGGCAGAGCGCACAGGCTGCGCCACGGGCCGCCGTCGGCGCCGCGCATCTCCAGATATTTCTTCAGACGCGCTTCCGGGAAGGCGGTGGTGGTGTGGTCGGCCCAGTCGGTGATCAGCGGCAGCTCGCCCGGCAGGGCCGGCAGCTTGCCGTCGAGGAAATCACGGAAGGACTGGCCGGCCGCGTCGATGTAGGTGCCGTCGCGGTAGACGAAGTACATCGGCGTGTCGAGCAGATAGTCGACATAGCGCTCGAAGCCGAAGCCGTCCTCGAACACGAACGGGATGTCGCCGGTGCGGTCCGGGTCGGTGTCGGTCCAGATGTGGCTGCGGAAGCTCTGGAAGCCGTTCGGCTTGCCCTCGGTGAACGGGGACATGGCGAACAGCGCGGTCGCGATCGGCTGCAGCGCCAGCGACACGCGGAACTTCTTCACCATGTCGGCTTCGGACGCGAAGTCCAGATTGACCTGCACGGTGCAGGTGCGCGTCATCATGTCGAGGCCGAGCGAACCGACCTTCGGCATGTAGTCGCGCATGATCTTGTAACGGCCCTTGGGCATCCAGGGGATGTCGTCGCGCGTCCATTTCGGCTGGAAGCCCAGCCCCATCATGGCGATGCCCAGTTCGGCCCCGACCTCCTTCACCTGACGCAGGTGGCGGTGCACCTCGGCGCAGGTCTGGTGAAGGGTCTCCAACGGGGCGCCGGACAGTTCGACCTGCCCGCCGGGCTCCAGCGTGATGTTGGCCTTGTCCTGGACCAGGGCGATGATGTTGCCCTTCTCCTCCACCGGCTGCCAGCCGAAGCGGGTCATGCGGGTCAGCAGTTCGCGGATGCCGTCCGGCCCGTCATAGGGCAGCGGCCGCAGGTCGGAGGTGCGGTAGGCGAACTTTTCGTGCTCGGTTCCGATGCGCCAGTCCGGCGCCGGCTTGCAGCCGGATTCGAGATAGGCCGCAAGCTGGCGGCGGTCGGTGATGGGTTCGCCGCGCGTGGTCGGGGGTGCGGACATGAAGTCTCTCGCGGGAAGTGGACGGAGGATCGGCCGGGTGACGGCCGGTTACGGGATCGGCGCGCGGAAAGGCGGACGCCGGTCGCTTCCCCCGGCAGTCCAATCCCCGGTCAAGGACTGCCAGCAAGCCAACGCCGCCACCACCGCCGTGTCGGCCCGCAGGATGCGCGGACCCAATCCCACCGGAACAACAAAGGGAAGTTTGGCGAGTTCGTCAAGTTCCGACTGGTCAAAGCCGCCCTCCGGCCCGATCAGCAGGGCTGCAGGGCCTACAGGGACATCGCGCAGAACCTCGGCGATGGGACGGGCGGAGCCGGCCTCGGCACACAGGTAAAGCCGGCGGTCGGCCGGCCAGCCGGCCAGCACGCGATCCAGCGGCAGAGCCTCGCCCATTTCCGGCACGCTCAGGCGCTCGCACTGTTCGGCCGCCTCGATCGCGTTGGCGCGCAGCCGGTCGATGTTGACGCGGTTTGGGTCGGTGCGCCGGGTGAACACCGGCCACAGCCGCGAAACGCCCATCTCGGTCGCCTTCTCGGCGACGAAGTCGATGCGGCCCTTCTTCAGCGGAGCGAAAAGAAGCCAGAGGTCCGGAGTCGTATCCTGCTCGCGCCGCTGCTCAGCCACGGTCAGCGAGCACCAGCCCTTGCCGAAACCATCGATCACCGCCCGCCATTCGCCGTCGCGGCCGTTGAACACCGCGACGGAGTCGCCGCGGTCCAGCCGCAGGACATGGCGCAGAAAATGGGCACGCTCATGATCCAGCCCAACCGATTGGCCTTCGGCCAGCGGGCTGTCCACATACAGGCGGGTCTTGATCGGGTCGGCCATGGTCTTCGTCTCCGCGGGGCGCCGCCGACTATAGCCGGCCGCGGGCGTGCAAGTCAGCAGGTCAGAGACCAGTCATGCAGGCCGGCGAGGAGCGTCAGGCGGCAATCAGGGCGCCGAGATCAGGGCGTCGATCTGGCGGCGGAGGTCATTGGGCTGGACAGGCTTGTGCAGGATGCGGATCTGCTCCGCCTTGGCGGCGGCCATCAGTTCGACCCCGGTGTCGCCGGTCAGGATGATGGCGGGCACGGTGGCGCCGCAGGCCTCGCGTACCGCCCGGATTGCGGTGATGCCGGACCAGCCGTCGCGCAGCCGGTAATCGGACAGGATCACGTCCGGTGCCGAGCAACCGGGCAGCTTCGCCAGGACGGTTTCCACATCCTCGGCGGCAAGCACCTGATAGCCCCAGGTGTCCAGCATGATCTCCATCCCGGCCAAGATGATCGACTCGTCATCGATGACGACGGCGAAACGGTCCGGTTTCGTGCTCATGTCCATTTGCGATTGCAAGCCGCTGAGGTTTTGATAAAGAAACAGTATTGGCACGATTTTGGCGCGCGCAAGTCCCGAAACTGCAATTTTTCATAGCTTGAGCCCGGGTGTTCCACCACATCGTTTCCGGACTTCACTCCGGTCCGAAGCGGTGCGCCACACTTGCCGCACGGGCGGCAGCCCGATACCTTCGCCATGATTGCTGTTCCGACATCTCCATAGCACAGCGGAAACACCGCCGTCATGCCCACTGCTTCCACCGGCCCGACTCTTCCCGATTCCGGATTCACCGACATCCGGCAGGATGGCTGGGTCGCCCGCCGGATTCCCGCCCGGCTGCGTCCTTATGTAACCCTGGCGCGTCTCGACCGCCCGATCGGGACATGGCTGCTGCTGTTCCCCTGTTGGTGGAGCGTGGCGCTGGCCATGCCGCAGCCCTTCCGGGACTGGCCGTCGCTGCTCTGGCTGATGGCGCTGTTCGGGATCGGCGCGGTGCTGATGCGCGGCGCCGGCTGCACCGTCAACGACATCCTGGACCGCAAGTTCGACGCGATGGTGGAGCGGACCCGCTCCCGTCCGATCCCGTCCGGGCAGGTGTCAGTGCGTCAGGCACTGGCCTTCCTGGTGGCGCAGCTTCTGGTGTCGCTGCTGGTCCTGGTGCAGCTGGGAACGACCGCCATCGGGCTGGGCGTGCTGTCGCTGCTGCTGGTCTTCACCTACCCGCTGATGAAGCGCATCACCTGGTGGCCGCAGGCCTTTCTCGGGCTGACCTTCAACTGGGGCGCGCTGATGGGCTGGGCGGCGGTGCAGAACGATGTCGGCTGGCCAGCGGTGGCGCTCTATGTGACGGGCATCGCCTGGACGCTGGGCTATGACACCATCTACGCCCATCAGGACAAGGAGGACGACGCCCGCATCGGCGTGAAGTCCACCGCTCTGCGCCTGGGCGACCAGAGCAAGATCTGGATCTATGGCTTCTACACCCTGACCTATGTCGGCATCGGCATCGCCGGCCGTCTGGCGGGCTTGGGCGGGCTGTTCCTGCCGGTGCTGTCGCTGGCTGCCCTGCAGCTGGCTTGGCAGGTCGCGACATGGCGGCCGGACGATCAGGGCGACTGCCTGGACAAGTTCAAGTCCAACCGCTGGTTCGGCTGGCTGGTGCTGGCGGCGATCCTGGCAGGGAAGATTTAAGGCAGAAGCTTTCGGGACTCGGATCGGGGGCGGCATGGAAGCCGCCTCTCTCGCACAAACAAAAAGGGCGGAGCCATGCCCCGCCCTTCCTGAAAACCTGAAATCCGCCCCGATCAGCGTCCGCTGGTCTCGGCCAGCTGGGCGACGGAGTTGCCGGAACCGGGCTTGCGGCCGGGTGCAACGGTGCGGCGGCTGCCGGGAGAGGAGACCTCGGCGACCGTCACCGGGGCCGGGGCGGCATGCACGCTGGCCGGCTTGCGCGACGGCAGCACGGCGACATCCATGCGCTGCGGCTTCTGCGGGGTGAGGGAGGCGACGGCGGTGGCCGGCAGGCTCTGGGGCTTGCGGCCGGGGACCGAGACGGCGTGACCCTTCTGCGGGTGCAGCGACGCTTCCAGCATGCGCGGGCCGGTGGCCTTGCCGCGGCCGCGCGGGCTGCTGGCGAAGCCCTGGTCCATGCCGCGGTCGCCGGCATCCAGCATCCGGCCGCTGCGCGGTGCTTCCTCGCCTTCCGGCATGATGAAGCCATAGGCGGCGTAGACGCGCAGGCCGAGCTGGTCGGTCGGCTCGTGCCAGACGCGGACGGCGGACCAATCGTTGTTGCGGGACACATCGACCACCCGCATGCCGCGGCGAAGCCCATCGCCATCCAGCCAGCTGTGATCGACCTCGATGGTGCGGCGGTCGATCACCGCGCTGACCAGCGAAACGTGGCCGCGGCGCATGTGGCCGGTGCGCTTGAAGACGAGGACGGAGCCGACGGCGGGGCGGTGTTCGCGGTCATACTGGCCGGCGGCATGGTCCCACCAAGTCCAGGCGTCGCCGCGAATCGTGAAATCGGAGATGGAGCGGACCGTACGCACGCAATCGCCGTCTTGTGCGGCAGCCGTCGACACGGTAAGGGGGCTGAGCGCGATCAAAGCCGCAAACGAAAGGCCGATGGCGGTTCCCCTCTGCCGCATGACTCCCCCAATCCCTCTGTTTTCCCCTTGGCAGAACGGGTAACACGGGTTCGCAGCTGTGTCTACACCGTTTGAATTATGTAACATTCATAAGCCATCGGCCGCCTTCCCCCCAACAGCGGAGTCCCTTGGGAATCCTCGTATGAACAATGCATCCCCGCCAGATTTCGTCCGCGACAACACGACGCTGACGACCACTCCGCTGTTGCCGGAAATCCAGCTTCATCTTGCCACCGAGGTCACGCCACTCTGGCAGGCGACCGAGGAGACCTTGGCCGCCGCGAATTTGCCACCGCCGTACTGGGCTTTCGCTTGGCCGGGTGGACAAGCTGTGGCGCGGCTGTTGCTTGACCGGCCGGAGCTGGTGGCCGGCAAATCGGTGCTCGATTTTGCCGCAGGCACCGGGCTGGTCGGCATCGCCGCCATGAAGGCAGGGGCGGCACGGGTGCAGTCCTGCGACATCGACCGCTTCTCGCTCGCCGCCATCGCGCTGAACGCCGAGGCCAACGGGGTGGAGGTCAAGCCGGTCAGCGCCGATCTGGTCGGCCGCCCTCTGCCGGGCATCGACGTGGTTCTGGCCGGCGACGTCTGTTACGAGAAGCCGATGGCGGAGCGGGTGACGGCATGGCTGCGCGAGATCGCCGCGACCGGCACGCTGGTCCTGCTGGGCGATCCCGGCCGCGCCTATGCCCCCGCCGGCGGGATCGAGAAGGTGGCGACCTACACCGTCCCGACCTCACTGGAGCTGGAGGACCGGGAGAGCCGCGAAACGGTGATCTGGCGCCTGCTTCCTAACGATTGAGCCGGGACACGGCCAGCCGCAGGTCGGCCAGGAAGGTCGGCTGTTCCACCAGCTGGCCGCGCAGCAGATAGCTGGGGTGGAAGGTCGGCACCACCTCCACCCCCTCCAGCAGGCGGCAGGGCAGTACCTTGCCGCGCAGTTGCAGGATGCCGTTCTCTCCGGTCAGTGCCCAGGTGGGCGTACGGCCCAGCGCGACGATCACCGACGGGCGATACTCGGCCAGGGTGGCGCGCAGATGCTCGATCTCCCCGGCGAACTCGGCCAGCAGCCGATCCGACGTGCCGAAGGCGCCCCAGCTCTCGTCGATCTCCCGGCCCTCCTTGCGAGCGCGGGCACGCGACGAGAAGAAGTGACCGACCTTGTTGCCGGGCGGCTGGTACCGGAAGACGTTGGCGACGAGGCATTCCGCCCGCTCGATGCCGACGGCAGCCAGCGACTCGTCCAGCAGCTTGCCGCTGCGGCCGACGAAGGGGGTGCCCTGCCGCACCTCCTCCGCCCCCGGCGCCTCGCCGACGATGGCGAGCCGTGGTCCGTCCACCGGCTTGGTCGGGTACTGGTAGTCGGCGAAGGGCATGTCGGTGCGCAGGTCAGTCATCGGATCGCTTCCCAAATTCCCGGCAATGGGTGCAGTCGGGGCGGCGGGCTTGCCGAAGCATCGACCTGACCCCAAGCTTGTAGGTGGTGAGGTTCTAGCCCAGACCGTCCAGCCTACCAACAAGGGAGACATCGGGATGACACCGCAAGCACCGACGACGCAGGAACTGGCGGGCAAGACCTGCGAGCCCTGCCGCGGCGGGATACCGCCGATGGACCAGGCGATGGCCGCCTCCTATCTGGTGCAGGTGCCGGGCTGGGTCCTGAAGGAGGATCCAGACCGCATCGAGCGCGACTTCAAATTTCCGGACTTCGCCCAGGCCCAGGCCTTCGCCGTTCAGGTCGGCGACCTCTGCGAAGCGGAGGGACATCATGCGGAGATCCGCTACGGCTGGGGCCACTGCTCGGTCGCCTTCTGGACCCACAAGATCAGGGGCCTGCACGAGAACGACTTCGTGATGGCGGCAAAGGTCAACGGCTTGGCCGATGCGCCCTATGTGCCGGCGTCAGTGGGGACTCCGCCGCCGCCTTATGTGCAGGGGGCGTGAGGAGCAGACTTCGGATGCCCCCTCCCTTCCCACGCTTGGCAGCGTGGGCCCCTTCCCTCCCCCGCCTTCGGCGGTAGAGGGAGTGTAGCGCGGAGCGGTGGCAGTCCCCTCTCCCGCGATCGGACCGGCCTTCGGCCGGCCGAGAGCGGGGGAGGATTAGGGAGGGGGCAAAGTGCTGCCCCTACCCCCACAGTTCCGCGACCGGCGGCTGGACCACCGCGCCGTCATAGACCAGCCCCGGTTCGCGGTCGCAGGCCAGCAGCAGCGGGCCGTCCAGATCGACGTAGCGCGCGCCCTGCCCCACCAGCATCGCCGGCGCCATCGCGAGGGAGGTCGCAACCATGCAGCCGACCATCACCTCGAAGCCCATGGCGTGGGCGCTGCTTGTCATCGCCAGCGCCTCGGTCAGGCCGCCGGTCTTGTCCAGCTTGACGTTCACCACCCGATAGAGCCCGCGCAGCCGGTCGAGCGACTCCAACCCATGGCAGGACTCGTCGGCACCGAGCGGCACCGGGCAGTCGACTCCACGCAACGCCTCATCCTGGCCGGCGGGCAGCGGCTGTTCGATCATCTCCACACCCAGCCCGGCCAGCACCGGGGCAAACTGGTGGAGCTGGTCCAGCGTCCAGCCCTCGTTGGCGTCGACCACCAGCCGGGCGGCGGGGGCGGCGGCACGGACCGCGCGGACGCGGTCGAGATCGCCCTCCCCCGTCAGCTTCATCTTCAGCAGCGGATGGCGCGGCGCCCGTTCGCGGGCCGCGGCGGCCATCGCGTCGGGTTCGTCGACGCTCAGCGTGTAGCAGGTGACCAGTGGCCCCGGTGCTTCGGTCAGCCCGGCAAGTTTCCAGGCCGGCACGCCGCTGCGCTTGGCCTCCAAGTCCCACAGGGCGCAGTCCAGCGCGTTGCGGGCGGCGCCCGGCGGCATCTGCCGGGCCAGCGAGTCGCGGTCGAGCCCGCCGGCCACCGCGTCGGCCATCGTCTCCAGCGCAGCGACGACCCCGTCGACGCTTTCGCCATAGCGAGCATAGGGCACACATTCCCCCCGGCCGCGGTAAAGGCCGTCGGTCACCTCCGCCACCACCACCGCGGCCTCGGTCTTGGCTCCGCGCGAGATGCGGAAGGCGCCGCGGATGGGAAAGGTCTCCCGACGGACGGTGAGCTGCTGGGCGGACATGATCGCGAACCCCGAAACGGAACAGGGCCGGGAGTGTATCCCGGCCCCGTTCCCGAAGGCGACAGTCAAGACGGCAGAGTCACCGGTCCTGAATGATGACGCCGTACCAGCCGAGCCCCTTGTAGGTCTCGTAGCCAGGGGTCAGGGCGTAGCCGACGATGCGGTTCTTGTCGTCGATGTAGTGGCCCATGGTGGAGGCGCTGCGGCGCAGCGGCACCGTCTCGGTCAGCAGGCCGCGGCCGTCGGACGAAGCGATCACCCGGTGGCGGGCGTCGAGCAGCAGGCAGCGCGACTTTTCCCGCTCCCCGGCTTCCAGCCGCACGCCCTCGACCACCGCGGCGGCCTGGGGCTCCCAGTCGAAGAAGATGCCGAGCACGCCGATGGAGTCGCCGTCCGCCTCGCCCTCACGGCGGATTGCGGTGGCATAGGTGGCGACGACGCGGTCGTCCAGGCTGCGGTTGCGGGCGACGTCGCCGACGGTGAACTCGCCGCCGTTGCGGGTGGCCAGCGCCTGCCGGAACCACGGTTCGTCCGACACGTTGGTGCCGCGCGCACCGGGATAGCGGTCCGGCCGGCCGTTGGCAATGACGGTACCGTTGCGGTCGGCGATCCAGAGGTCGAGATAGACGGTGTAGGATTCCAGGATCACGCCCAGCCGGCGCGAGGCATGGCGGCGCGCCTCCTCCGTCGGGTCGGCGGCGCAATCGACCACCGCGCTGTCGGTCGCCCACCAGCGCACGTCGCAGGACCGCTCATACAGGTTGCGGTCGATGATCTCGATCATGTTGAGCGACAGGTCGGCCAGCCGCTTGCCGTGCATCTCCTGCACCATGGCGCTGCCGGTGGTGGTCAGATGGTCGACGCGGGCGACGATCTCCGACCGCAGTTCCTTGGTGATGCTGTTGACCTGGGTCGAGATCTCCGACACCTCGTTGGCGACGACGGCAAAGCCGCGTCCGGCGTCGCCGGCCCGCGCCGCCTCGATCAGGGCGTTCATGGCCAACATCTTGGTGCGCCGGGTGATGTCCTCGATCAAGGACACCTTCTTCGACGCAACATCCAGCACGCCCCGCGACAGCTCGAAAAGATCGGTGCCCGCCATGCTCATCGTCTTGTCCCCCGTCATGACCGTCCCTGCATCCTCCAAATCAAAAGCCGTGCCAACGGTCACCGGCGCCCCGTGTACGGCCCGCTCTCCCGGTTTCCGCGGCGCTCGGCCGCAGATGACATGACGCCATCCGGCATTTCGGGGGAGTTGTACGGTTAAGCTGCTGAAACAGCAGGCATGCTGGCGTCGGGTTGCTCAACAGGTTGCGAACTTGCCATGGGCGCGGCATCCATGTTGCCGACACGTAACACGAATTCTTCGCAAATTCGCAACAAAAATTCTTATCTGAGGAGCAACGCGCCAGATCAATTCCGCATTGCAAAATCCCATGCACATGCTGTGCACATTCGCCGGGCAGTTGATGCGGAGCACGTCACTGCCCCGCAGGAAATGCACCACCGAAAAGCCGTCAGGCCACGCGGTGCATTTCGTCCAGGAAACGCTGGACCTCGCGGGTCAGACGGTCGGCCTCGGCGGCCATGCGTTCGGAGGCGGCGAACACCTCGTGCGCGGTGCCGCTGGTGCGGCCGGCGGCGTCGGTGACCTCGCGGATGTCGTCGGACACCGCACGGGTGCCGGCGGCGGCCTGTTCCATGTTGACGACGATCTCGCGCACGGCGGAGCCCTGCTGCTCGATCCCGGCGCTGATGCCGGCGGCGATCTGGTTGATCGACTGGATGGTGCGGCCGATGCCGACGATGGCGCCCACCGCCTCGTCGGTGGAGGACTGGATGCCGGCGATCTGGGCGGCGATGTCGCCCGTGGCCTTGGCGGTCTGATCGGCCAGCCGCTTCACCTCCTGCGCCACGACGGCGAAGCCTTTCCCGGCCTCGCCGGCGCGGGCCGCCTCGATGGTGGCGTTCAGCGCCAGAAGGTTGGTCTGGCTGGCGATGTCGTTGATGAGGGTGATGACGTCGCCCACCGTCCGCGCCGCGCCGGACAGGTTGCCGACCAGCGCGTTGGAACGCTCGGCCTCGCCCGCCGCGCTTTCCGCGACCTGGGCGACCTCGCCGATCTGGCGCGCGATCTCGGCGATCGAGGCGGACAGTTCCTCCGTCGCGGCGGCGACGCTGCCGACATTGCTGCCGGTCTGGGCGGCCGACGCCGCAACCGACGACGCCTTGCCGGTGGCCTGTGTCGCGTCCGTCTCCATGGTCCGGGCGGAGACCTCCAGCTGGTGGGCGGTGTCTGCCACCTCGCTGCACACGCTCTGGATCTCGCCTTCGAAGCGCTGGGTCACGCCGGCGAAGCCCGCCACCTTCTGCGACATGCTTTCCGTCGCCGCATTGATGGTGCGGCTGGCGTGCAGGAAGCCGCCCTGCATGCCGCGCAAAACGATCCGGCGGAAATATTTGTGCTCCGACACCGCATGCATGGAGGCGGTGGCCTCGCGCACGAAGGCATCGGTGCGGTCGATGGCGTCGTTGGTGACGTGCATCAGTTCGCCCAGCCCCCCGCCCTCGCGGATGCCGATCACCCGCGCCTCGAAATTACCGGCGGCGACGGCGCGGTTCACCTGGGTCAGCTGATCCACCACCACACAGGCGCGGCGCAGGAACAGCAGTGCCCCGCCCAACGCCGCCAGCCCGGCCACGGCCAGCCCGGCGCGCAGGGCGATCCCGCCCATGCCCAGCAGGTCGACCGCCAGCAATGCTGCCAGCGCCACCCCGCCCAACACAGCCAAGCCACCGGCCCGCGTCAGCGAGGACGCCCTGGGGAACGACGACTTAGAGGGAGAAGACGAATTCGTCATACCCGATCCCCTTCTCCGCCAGCAGGGCGAGGACGGCAGCGAAGCCCGCCTCCATCCCCTTCTTGCGGTCGGCATGGCTGTTCTCGATGTCCAGAAGCTGGCGGTAGAGCGGGATCACCTTGTCCAGCGCCGACCGCTCCGGCACGCGGCGGGAGGAGTGATAGCCGATGACCCGCCCTTCGGCGTCGAAGCTGGGCGTGACATGGGCGAAGACCCAGTAATGGTCGCCGTTGCGGGCGCGGTTGACCACGTAGGCGAAGATCTCCTTCCCCGCCGCCAGCGTGTCCCACAGCAGCTTGAAGACGCAGCGCGGCATGTCGGGATGGCGGACGATGGAATGGGGAGCGCCCATCAGGTCGGCCTCCTCATAGCCGGCGACCCGCTGGAACACCCGATTCGCGTAGGTGATCCGCCCCTTCAGATCGGTCTTGGAAACGATGACTTCATCCGGGTCGAAGAAGCGTTCCACCCCCGTCAGGGGGACGTCGCGTCGTGCCATGTGCCTTCCGGTCTCCCGCTTCCCAGACCCGCCCAGACCCGTGCGGTCCTGCCTACCTGCGCTCCATCGCGGCGAGAATCGGGCGGCAGGAACGGATTATTTCCGGATCGGCATGCCGCGCGATGCCCCGCACCGCGGGCGCCGCAACGAAATGCACTTTAATGTGACGGAAGCTGTCAGGAAAGGCCCTACCCATTGCGATGCCGAAATATTTGGGTGACCATCATCCGGTCGGGTGAAATTCCTCTACTCAGGCGGATAGGGAATGGTCAGCAGCCGGCCAGCCGGCGGGTTGTCCACGGTGACCACAGTGCCATCGGGCCAGCGCACCTCGACCTGCTCCACCTCATGCAGCGTGCCCAGACCGAAATGCGCCACCGGCTCGCCCTGGCAGAGATAGCCGGAGCCGGCGCTGACGACCCGGCGCTGCCGGCGCCCGCCCGCGGTCAGGCTGACGACGGCACCGCGGGCCGGTGCGCCGTAAGGGGTCAGCGGCTGCACGCGCAGCCATCCATTGTGCGAGGCGGCCGGACGGTAGATGGACAGCGGCTGCGCCACGGCATCCGGTCCATCGTGGGCGGTGCCGTGCGCCAGCACAAGTTCCAGCCGGCCGTCACCGTCAATGTCGGCCGCGACTGCGCCGGTGCCCAGGCCCTTGGGTTCGGCCGCGTCGCCCAACTCCAGCTCCTGCCACTGGTCATTGCGCCAGCCGAACAGGCGGTTGGGCTCGCCATGGGCGTGGAAGAACAACTCCTCGTAGCCGTCATTGTCGAAATCGGCGGCGACGACGGTGAAAATGCGGCCGGGCATCGACAGATCGGCGCCGGCCGATTCGATGAAAGCACCGCCCATGCGCTGGTGGAACAGGCGCTGCGCACCATCCCAGGTGCCGACCACCAGATCGAACAACCCGTCGCCGTCGACGTCCAGCGCCGCGACCGCGCGTCCGGACGGGCGAGAATCGGCGATGCCGCGCTCTTCGGCGATCTCCTCGAAATTGCCGTCGCCCAGATTGCGGAACAGCTGGTTGGGGCCGCCGTCGTTGACCGTCACAACGTCCATATGGTCGGAGACGATGGGCAGCGTGACGACGCCGCGTGCCGCTCCGATGGAGTCGAGGCCGGCCTCCTCCGCCCCATCCTCCAACCGGCCGCGCCGGGTCAGTTCATAGAGGCGCAGCGGCCCGCCGTCGGTCGCCACCAGAAAGCCGTAGCGGCCATGACCCCAGCGGTCGAGCGCCGCCACCGCGCCGGCAGCGGTGTGGTTGGCCGCCCCGGCATTCTCCGCCTGGGCGAAAAGGTCGAGCCAATGCTTGCCGAAACAGGCGAACAGCCGGTCGGCCATGTCCTTGGCACCGGTGGCGCGGTCGCAATTGACGACGTAAAGCTCCTCCCGCCCGTCGCCGTCGATGTCGGCGGCGGCCAGCCCCATGGCGGGACTGGAGGGATCGGCGATCAGCGGGGTGGCGACGTCGACCAGACGGCCGTCGGTCCATTTCAGGACGAGGTTGGCGGTGCGGTAGCCGGCCACGACCAGCTCGAAGGCGCCGTCGCCGTCGATGTCCGTGACCGCAATCCCGTTCGACGGCCGCGGCGGGTTCTCGGCGAGAAGCGACGAGCAATCGAGGAACATATGCACCCTCTTGTCCCGTGGTCGGTCCACCCCCGCCGCCCGCAACAGGCCTTTGGAGCCATTGGGCTTTCGAGCGGTGTATCCCTGTTGATACCCCGTCCCCGCCCGGCCGTAAACCCGGACGGAGGATCAGGGACGGCCTATGCCCGATGCTGCATCGCGACTCCACGCCGCACCATCGTCTCCCCGGAAAGCAAAATCCCCCCGGCGCGGTGACGCCGGAGGGATTTTGCCAGGAAGATTTCGAGGGGGATAAACGCCGGTTCGGTCAGATACGCTTCTTCGCGCCGGAGTTGCCGGCCGCACGCTTGGCCGCGGCATCGTCGTTGCCGGCCGGCTTTTCCGCCGCCTTGGCCGCCGCGGCGGCCTTGGCCTGCTCACGGGCCGGCAACTCGATGTTGACCTCCAGCGTCGAGCAGTCGCCGCCACGGTCGAGCTTCACCTCGACCTTGTTCTCGTCGATGTTGACGTATTTGGCGATCACCGCCAGCAGTTCCTGCTGGAGCATCGGCAGATAGTCGGGTCCGCTGCGCCCGGCGCGCTCGTGCGCCATGACGATCTGCAGACGCTCCTTGGCCTGAACGGCCGACGCGCGGGGGGCCGCACGGAAGAAGTTGAAGATGCTCATGCGCTCCTCCGCAGGAGCCGGCTGAACAGGCCCTTCTTCTGGGGGGTGACGAAGCGATGCTCGATGTCCTCGCCCAGGAAGCGGCCGACCGCGTCCGAATAGGCGAGCCCGGCGTTGGAGACCTCGTCCAGGATCACCGGCATGCCGACGTTGGAGGCGCGCAGCACCGCCTGGCTTTCCGGAATGACGCCAAGCAGCGGGATCGCCAGGATCTCCAGCACGTCGTCGACCTTCAGCATCTCGCCCTTCTCGACGCGCTCCGGGTCGTAGCGGGTCAGCAGCAGCTGCTGCGTCACCGGCTCCAGACCCTGCTCCGCGCGGCGGGAGCGCGAGTTCAGCACGCCCAGGATGCGGTCGCTGTCGCGCACCGACGAGACTTCCGGGTTGGTGACGATGATCGCATGGTCGGCGAAATAGAGCGACATCAGGGCGCCGCGCTCGATACCGGCCGGGCTGTCGCACAGGATGTAGTCGAATTCCTTCGACAGCTCGTTCAGGACCTTCTCCACCCCCTCGCGGGTTAGCGCGTCCTTGTCGCGCGTCTGCGAGGTCGGGAGGATGTACAGGTTCTCGATCCGCTTGTCCTTGATCAGCGCCTGGTTCAGCTTCGCTTCGCCGTTGATGACGTTGATGAAGTCGAAGACCACACGGCGCTCGCAGCCCATCACCAGATCAAGGTTGCGCAGGCCAACGTCGAAATCGATGACGACCGTCTTGAAGCCGCGAAGCGCCAGCCCGGTCGCAAAGGCCGCGGACGAGGTCGTCTTGCCGACACCGCCCTTGCCGGAGGTCATGACGATGATCTTGCTCAACGGAGCCTCTCCCATAATCCCAAAGTTGCCGTCACCGATACCAAACACTGTCCGAAGATTTCAGCCTCCGGACAAGATTCCGTCGCTTCAGCTTTCAGGCGGTCTTCAGCAGGTCCATGCTGAGGACGCCGTCGCGCAGGAAAACCTGCACGGCTTTCTTGTAAAAGTCACTGCCGATGTCTTCGCTGACACGATAATTGCCTGCGACCGATAGCACCTCCGCCTCCAGGCTGTGGCAGAAGATGCGGGCGTTGCTGTCGCCGGAGAATCCGGCCAGCGCCCGGCCGCGCAGCGCGCCGTAGACATGGATGTTTCCGTCGGCCAGCAACTCCGCTCCAGGCGAAACGGAGCTGGTGACGATCAGGTCGGTCTTCTCGGCATAGACCCGCATGCCGGAGCGCACCGGCTCGGTCACCACCACGGTCGGGCGATGGACGACCTCGATCAGCACCTGCGGCGCCGGGATCGGGGCCTGCCCCTGCTGTTGCTGGTCCTGCTGCCGCGGGTCGGGGGCCTTCACCACCTCTTCCAGCTTGGCGGCGCGGCCCGACGGCATCGGCGTCAGCCCGACCGTCATCGCCGCCTCGCGCACCGGCTGCGGCCCGCCCTGGAAGCCGACCGGCAGCAGTTGCAGCGCCTGCACCTGCGACACGAAGGCGCCCAGATCGAAGACGATGCTCTCGGGCAGGTCGTCGAAATCCAGCACGACCGGCGCGTTCCGGAAGAAGTTGGGTGCCTGCCGCACCTTGACGTTCAGCTGGGTGAAGAAATCCGGCGATGTCGGGGCGAAAACCTTCAGCACCATCATGGTGAAGGAGTTGCCACGCAACTGGAACGGCGCATCCCGTTCGGCGACCTGACTGGCGCTGCTCACCGTAGCCTTCCCGTTCGTTCCTGCCGCCCCGTGCCGTGCATCCGGTTCACCCGCGCGTCCGCAACCGCCCCAGGGCCGCCCCGGTACACCCGTCGCGCAACACCGGCATCGAGCCAGCCAATCAGCGCCTTCTAGCCGTCCACACCGGTCGGATTCAAGAGTTTCCCCGTCCGCCGGGATGACAATCGAAAGCCGCGCCGCCGCTTGGCCCCGGGCAAACGCCCACCCTCCCCGGCCCTCGCCCGATGCGACGACCTGGGATCGCAGCCAGCCACCGCGGTGGACAGGCCAGGGTTGCAACTTGACTTTCGATTTCCCCCGTGGCCGACCATAGTAATGAAAGCGCACGACAGCGGCAAAGCCTTTCGGCTGCCTCCGCCGGAAGGCTATCCCGCCGCCGGTCCGGCTCGGCGGAAAGGGTTACCAAGCCCGCTCTGGCGGCTTTCCTGCGGCACCCACACCACATCTGGTATGAATATTTTGCGTCGGCCGCAATTTTGCCTGACGCCGCGCGTTATGACCGGTACAGTCAGGTTGCGTGGCTTTCAACGACGACGAGGTTCTCTTGCACCTTGTTTTGCCCATAGAGCACCTCCCCCGTCGGCCCGCACCGGCATGTCCGGACCCGGCACGCCATCCGGCCGCAGTGCCCGGCGAAGCACCCATCACCGCGCATCCATGCGACCGATCGAGCCTCCCCCCTGCGGGAGGTTTTTTTGTGCCCAAATCCGGCGGCACCCCCACCATTCGAGGAGATGCGACATGGCCAAGCGTTCGAGCAAAGGCATCGCCGCGGCGGACGACTCCACCGTCCACCCGCTTTTCCCCGGTATGACCGCCCCCGCCGCCTTCGGCTGGGACCCGCTCGGTGGGGGCGAGGATCGCCGCGACCAAAGCTATCTCCGCAAGGTGAAGCCGCAGAACCCCAACCAGAAGCTTCTGATGGACGCCATCAAGACGCACAATCTGGTGGTGGCGCTGGGGCCGGCGGGAACCGGCAAGACCTACATCGCCATCTCCTCGGCGGTGGAGGCGCTGGAATCGGGCAGCGTCGACCGCATCGTCCTGTCCCGCCCGGCCATCGAGGCGGGGGAGAGCATCGGTTACCTGCCCGGCGACATGCATGAGAAGATGGCGCCCTTCCTGCGCCCGCTCTATGACGCGCTGACCGACCGGCTGGGGTCCAAGCGGCTGCGCACCATGATGGCCGACGGCACCATCGAGATCGCCCCGGTCGGCTTCATGCGCGGACGCACCCTGAACAACGCCTTCGTGGTGATCGACGAGGCGCAGAACTGCACCTATGCCCAGATCAAGATGCTGCTGACCCGGCTTGGCTGGCATTCCACCATGGTGCTGACCGGGGATCCCGACCAGACCGACCTGCTGGACAACCTGTCCGGGCTGGCCGACATCGCCCGCCGGTTGGAGGCGGTGGAGGGAATCGCCGTCGCCCGCCTGACGGAGAAGGACATCGTCCGCCACCCGCTGGTCGCCAGCATGCTGACGGTCCTCTGATCTTCAGGGATCGTCCCGTGGTTGCGCGGGAGCTGCGGTCGCCGCATCTCCCGACAGCCCGAAGACAGGCCTTCGCCGGGCACACCCCACTATGGTTGCAATTATGACATTCCGTTGAGCGAAACGTAAGATACACGAACATTACCGCTTGACGAGCTGCCCCGATCCGGCAAAAAGTCCCGAAAATTTTAGGGACATCGCCGTTTCGTTGCCGGAGGGGGTTGCCGCCGTGACCGTTGCCTTGTTCGAACGCATCAGCATCAAGGGCAAGATCGCACTGATCCTGGCCGCGGCCGGCCTTGGGCTGGTCCTGGTCGCCGCGGTCAGCCTGATGGGCCTGCGCGCCGAGATGATGGCCGACCGCCAGGACAAGACCCGCAACGTCGTCGAGGTCGCCCACGGCCTGATCGCCCATTTCGAGGCGCAGGAGCGTGCCGGCACTCTCCCCCGCGCCGAGGCGCAGGCACAGGCGAAAATTGCCCTCAAGGCTCTGCGCCACGATGGCGACGAGTATTTCTTCATCACCGACCTTGCGCCGCGCATGATCATGCACCCGATCAAGCCGGAACTGGACGGCACCGACGTGTCGCGCAATGCCGATCCCAACAGCAAGCTGCTGTTTCAGGAGTTCGTCCGGGTGGTGAAGGCGGATGGCGCCGGCTTCGTCGATTATCTCTGGCCCAAGCCGGGATCGGCGCAGCCGGTGGCCAAGCTGTCCTATGTCAAGGGCTTCGCCCCCTGGGGCTGGCTGATCGGGTCGGGGATCTACATCGACGACGTCGACGTGGCCTTCCGCCATGCCGCTTTGCGGCTGGCCGGGACGGGGCTGCTGATCGCGCTTGCCGCCGTGCTGCTGGCGTTGCTGGTCAGCCGCGCCATCGTCCGGCCGTTGGACGGGCTGGGCCGCGTCATGCAGGATCTGGCCGGCGGCAACAGCGCGGTTGCAGTGCCCGGTCTGGACCGCCGCGACGAAATCGGCGCCATGGCCCGCACGGTGGAAATCTTCCGAGTCCAGCAGATCGACCTCGCCCGCCATTGGGACCGGCAGAAGATCGAGCATCGTGTGACCGAACAGCGCGCCCAGGCGCTGAAACGGCTGACCGACCGTTTCGACGCCACCATCGCCGAGACGATCCGCACCGTCGGCAGCGCCGTCGGCACGCTGGAGACCACCGCCCGCGCCCTGTCCGCCACCGCCGACCGCAACCGGCGCGAGGCGACCTCCGTCGCCGGCGCCTCGCAGCAGGCCAACAGCAGCGTGCAGACCGTCGCCTCGGCGGCGGAGCAGCTGACCGGCTCCATCGCCGTGATCGGCCAGCAGGTGGTGACCTCCTCGGCCATCTCCACCCAGGCGGTGGAGGCGTCGCAGAAGGCGGGCGAGCGGATCGACGGGCTGGGCCAGGCCGCCCAGAAGATCGGCGAGGTGGCCGACCTGATCGCCGGCATCGCGGGGCAGACCAACCTGCTGGCCCTGAACGCCACCATCGAGGCGGCACGCGCGGGCGAGATGGGCAAGGGATTCACCGTGGTCGCCGGCGAGGTGAAGACGCTGGCCAACCAGACCGCCAAAGCCACCGAGGAGATCGCCCGCCACATCGCCGACGTGCAGGAGGCGACACGCGCCGCCGTCGCGGCAATCCGCGAGATCGGCACCATCGTCGCCCGCAGCGACGAGATCAGCACCTCCATCGCCACCGCCGTCCAGCAGCAGGGCGCCGCCACCGGCGAGATCGCCCGCAGCGCCGGCGAGGCGGCGGAGGGCACCCGGCAGGTCTCCACCAGCATCGACGCGGTGTCCGGCGCCGCGCTGGAGACCGAACGGTCGGCCGACGCCCTGCTGGAGGCCGCCGGCGGCCTGTCGCAGCAGGCACAGGGGCTGCGCGGCATGGTCGATGCCTTCCTGGTCAATGTCGGGGCGATCAACTCCGCCCCACTCACCGCCCTGCATGACGTGCCGTCGGAAGGGTCGGAGCTGTTCATGCCCTGGACCGACGGCCTTGCGGTCGGCGAGGAGGTGATCGACACCGATCATATGATCCTGATCGCTCTGATGAACGAGGCGGCCTCTCTCGCCCAACAGGCCAAGACCGGGCAGAAGGGACGGGAGAGCGGCAACCGCCGGGCGCTGGTCGTGGCCGTTGACCGGCTGCTGGCCTACACCGTCCTGCATTTCGAGCAGGAGGAGCGGCTGATGGACCAGTGCGGCTATTCCGACGTTACCGCCCACAAGGCGCAGCACGAGGCTCTGCGCACCCGTGCCGGCGAACTACGCCGCCGTCTGGACGCCGGCGAGTCCGTGGCGGACGAGCTGCTGGCGCTGCTGCGCGAATGGCTGTTCGAGCATATCCAGCGCGCCGACAAGCGGATCGGCGAGCATCTGGCGGCAAAGGGCCGCAGCATGGAGGCGAAGGCGGCTTGACCGGAATGTCGGCTGCGCGATGGCGCCGCGCCCCCTTGACCTCGCCCCTTGACCTTGGCTGCGGACGGCCCCATTCCTGACGGACCATGAAGACACGACTCCTGCGCATCGCCGCCGCCTCCGCCCTCGCCATCGCCGTGTCCGCCGGGATCGCCTGGTGGCAGGTGCGCAACGCCGCCACCACGGTGGAAAGCGGAACGAAGTCCGCCGTGCCGATCGGCGGTCCCTTCACGCTGACCGATCACACCGGCAAGTCGGTCACCGACGCCGATTTCCGCGGCAAGTATATGCTGATCTATTTCGGCTATACCTATTGCCCGGACGTCTGCCCGACCGAACTTGGGGTGATGACCCAGGCGCTCGACCAGCTGGGTTCGAAATCGGAGCAGGTCCAGCCGATTTTCATCACGATCGACCCGGACCGCGACACTGTGGCGCACATGAAGGACTATGTGAGCCTGTTCCACCCCCGGCTGGTCGGGCTGACCGGCACGCCGGAGCAGGTGCGGGAGGCGGCGCGCGCCTATCGCGTCTATTATGCCAAGGCACCGCAAAAGGATGGAAAAGCCGACGACTACCTGATGGATCACTCCAGCTTTATTTACCTGATGGGACCGGACGGGAAGTTCGTCGGGGTGTATCCCGGCGGCACCACCGCCGACAAGATCGCACAGGATCTGTCGTCCCGCATCGGGAGCTGAGCGGGGCGGACCGGCCCCGGACCGGGTGAAAAGCGGCGAAAAAACCCTGAAAAGCGGTCATACCACCGGGTTTTTTCGCATGCTGGAGCGGGACAACGCGCCGCAGCGCGGCAAAATCCGCGAGTTTCCGACTCTTTTCTTTATTTATCAAAGACTTACACCACAGGTTTTGCGACTTGACAGGGTAACGCCCCGCCCGTATGGTCTCGCCGCTTTCGCATGGCTGCGAGCCAAGAGTGATTGAGAGGCGGAATGAACAACAAATCGCCCCCCGATCCCTTGGATGACCTCGAAGCCCGGTTGCGGAAGGCGCGTGAGGGACAACGCGGCTGGTCGGGCGGACCCGGTAGCAAATACCACCGTCCGCCGCAGGGCGCTCTCGCCACCGCCTGGCGCATCGGGACTGAACTGGTTGCGGCCATGATCGTCGGCGTCGGCGGCGGGCTTCTGCTCGATCGCTGGCTCGGCACCGCGCCCTGGGGACTGATCGTCATGTTCTTCCTGGGGGCTGCGGCGGGAGTCCTGAACGTCTACCGGGCCGTCACCGGCTTCGGCATCGCCGCCGGCTACCGCCGGCCCACTGGGGACGACAACGAGCGCCAAGACGGCGACGCACACTGAGCGAGGACGACCTTGGATCCGCTGCACCAGTTCCAAATCAACCCGTTGTTCCAGATCGTGCTCGGCGGCTACGACGTGTCCTTCACGAACTCGGCCTTCTTCATGGTCGTGGCCGTGGCGGCGATCTACGCCCTGCTGGTCATGGGCGTGGCGAACAAGTCGATGGTTCCGGGCCGCCTGCAGTCGCTGGCCGAGATGTTCTACGAGTTCGTCGCGAACCTGGTGCGCGACAACGCCGGCCACGACGCCCGCCCCTATTTCCCGTTCGTGTTCTCGATCTTCATGTTCGTGCTGATCGGCAACATGATCGGCATGATCCCGTACACCTTCACCTTCACCAGCCACATCATCGTGACGTTTGCGCTGGCGGCGACGGTGTTCGTGTTCGTGACCATCCTGGCCCTGATGAAGCACGGCCTGCACTTCTTCTCCTTCTTCATGCCGCATGGCGCTCCGATCGCGCTCGCCCCGATCCTCATCCCGATCGAGGTGATCTCCTACGTGATGCGCCCCGTCAGCCTCTCGATCCGACTTTTCGCCAACATGATGGCGGGTCACACGATGCTGAAGGTCTTTGCCGGCTTCACGGTCATGATGATCAGCGGTCTCGGCGCGCTGGGCTTCGTCACCGGCCTCGTCCCGCTGGCGATCAACGTCGCCCTGACCGGCTTCGAGTTCCTGGTGGCTTTCCTGCAAGCCTACGTCTTCTCAATCCTGACCTGC
This sequence comes from uncultured Azospirillum sp., assembly GCF_946480385.1. The sequence goes on along the minus strand of NZ_CAMLJP010000007.1, from coordinate 48,917 downwards.
CTGTACATCCGCGACGCCCTGGAACTGCACTAAGCAGCGCCTGACGATCGCCGGACTAAAGTTCACCAACAGTTCCAACAAGTTCACCCTTACCTAGAGGAAGAGAGTACTATGGATCCTCAAGCCGCCAAGTTCATCGGTGCCGGTCTTGCCGTTATCGCCCTCGCCGGTGTCGGCCTGGGTATCGGCAACATCTTCTCGACGCTGATCGGCTCGATCGCCCGCAACCCGGCCGTCCAGCCGAAGGTCTTCCCGATCGGCATTCTGGGCTTCGCGCTGACGGAAGCCGTCGCGCTGTTCGCCCTGCTGATCGCCTTCCTGATCCTGTTCGCCTAAGGCCAGAGCGGCTTTTTAAAAAAACAGCTCTGACGCGGCGCCGGGCTTCCTGATCGGAGTTTCGGCGCCGCTCCTTTGCCTAGGGGGACCGATCATGCCGAACCTGTTGGCCAAAGGCCGGCTGGCCCGCTGGTCGGGAGTGGCGGGCGCTTCGCTCGTCACCCTCACCACGATGGCCGGCACCGTCCTGGCGGCCGCGGCGGAGCACGCTCCGGACGCGGCGCACGGCGGCGAGCACGCTTCCGGCGGCCTGCCGCAGCTCAATCCCGCCAATTTCCCGACCCAGATCTTCTGGCTGGCTCTGACCTTCGGCGTTCTCTACTACCTCATGTCCAAGAAAGCGCTTCCGCGCGTGGCTGAGGTTCTGGAAGCGCGGCAGGAGCGCATCTCGCGCGATCTCGCCAAGGCCGCCCAGCTGAAGGAAGAGGCCGAGGCCATCCTGGCCCAGGTCGAGAAGTCCCTCGCCGGCGCCCGCAGCCAGGCCCAAGGCGTCATCGCCGAGGCCAGCGCCGAGATCGAGGCGAACAATCAGGCCCGTCAGGCCCAGCTGAACGCCGACATCTCCGAACGCCTGCGCACTGCCGAAGCCTCCATCGCCGCGGCAAAGGAACAGGCTCTGGCCAACATCCGCGCCGAGTCGACCGGCATCGTCCGTGACATCACCGGCCGTCTGGCCGGCGTCGAGGTCGATCAGGCCCAGGCGGACGCCGCCGTCGCGGCCGTGCTTGAGGAGCGCCGGGGATGAACGCACCTGAATTTTGGGTAGCAATCGCCTTCGTCATCTTCGTGGCCCTGGTCTGGAAGAAGGCGTCGGTCGCCATCGGCACCATGCTGGATGGCCGCGCCGAGCGCATCCGCTCCGAACTGGACGAGGCCGAGCGTCTCCACCGCGACGCCCAGGCCCTGCTGAACGGCTACCAGAGCCGTCTGGCCGACGCCCAGAAGGAAGCGGAGGCCGTTCTGGCCCACGCCCGCGAGGAAGCCGCCCGCCTGCGCAGCCAGGCCGGCAGCGACCTCGAAGCGTCGCTGAAGCGTCGCGAGGCCCAGGCCATGGACCGCATCGCCCAGGCGGAAGCCGCGGCGCTGGCCGAGGTCCGCAACCTGACGGTCGACATCGCCATCGGCGCCAGCAAGCGCGTCCTGTCCGGCGGCCTGCCCGCCGCCCAGGCCGACAAGCTGATCGAGCAGTCGATCGGCGAGCTGCCGAAGCATCTGCACTGATCGGTCCCTCATCGATCAGCCGGGTTCCGTGGCAATGATTGTTGCGGCGTGAACAACGGACTTTGGAAAAGCCCCGGCCTATGCGCCGGGGCTTTTCTTTGCTCGAATGGAACGGTCGCCGCTCCCCCTCTGCCCTCCCCTTTTGCCCGGCCGGAGTTCCGTTCACCGATGTCCGATATCGCCCCGCTCCCTGCTCCGTTCCCGTCCGTGTTCGTCTCCCACGGCGCCCCCACGCTGATCCTGGAGACCAGCGCCGGACGCGACTTCCTGGCCGGGCTGGGCCGCAGGCTTGGACGGCCAAGCGCGATCCTCGCGGTTTCGGCCCACTGGACCACGCAGATGCCTGCGGTCAGCGGTGCGACGGCGCCGGAGACCGTCCACGATTTCTACGGCTTCCCCGACGCGCTCTATCGCATGCGCTACCCGGCACCGGGCGCACCGGCGCTGGCGGGGCGGGTGGCGGAGCTGACCGGCGCCATCGTCGATCCGTCGCAGGGGCTGGATCACGGCGCCTGGGTGCCGCTGATGCTGATGTATCCGGACGCGGACATCCCGGTGGCGCAGCTGTCGGTGATGCCCGGCCGCAGTGCCGCCGACCACATCGTGCTCGGCCGGGCACTCGAACCGCTGCGACGGGAGGGCGTGCTGATCCTCGCCAGCGGCGGTGCCGTTCACAACCTGCGGGAGTTCCGCTTCGGCGGCACCAGCGCCGCCCCCTGGGCGACCGGCTTCGCCAGCTGGCTGGACCGGACGCTGGAGGCCGGCGATACCGAAATGCTCGGCAACTGGCTCGACGTCAGTGCGGACGCCCGCCGCGCCCACCCGACGGACGAGCATTTCCTGCCGCTGCCGGTGGCGCTCGGCGCCGCCGGACCTCGGCCGAGGACCGAGCGGCTGCATGCCGGCTTCGAACATGGCAGCCTGGGCATGCACGCCTACGCTTTCACCGATACGGGCACCGATACGGGCGCCGCCTGATCTTTGGCGGTACTCCGTCGCACACTTGTCTGTTTGCCTGAGGGGATAGCCAAGCTACAATCCGCGCCGCGCGGACACCGGCCGCTCATTGGTTGTGGCCGGTCGGACGCGGGAATCGTCAGGCACAGCGCGAGCGGGAGTCGGTGTGAAGCGGAACGGCATTCTGTCCCGGAGCGGCCGCCGGACCCGATTCCGCGACATGACCGTGTCGGCGCGGGTGGGCGCGGGCTTCGGCATCGCGCTTGGGCTGGTGGTCCTGCTGGCCCTGATCGGGCTCGGCTGGTTCTACGCGGTGTCGCGCGACATCGGCGCCTTCTCAGGCCGCGCCGACCTGTCCCAGGTGGCGGCCGACGCCGACGTCAGCCTGCGCGACCTTGAGGTCGCGGTGCGCGACCATCTGACCTACGGCGACGACCAGAGCCTTCTCGATGCCTCCTGGCGGCATGACACGCTGCGCGAGCGGCTCGACGCGCTGGCGAAGGGCGTGGTGGAGACGGCGGATCGGCAGGCGGTGGACAAGGCCCACGCCTCGCTGGAGGATTATTGGGCGGCGGTGCAGAAGCTGATCGCCCTGCGCGGCGACCGTAACGGCCAAATGACTGGCGTGCTCGAGCCTCTGGTCGCCCAGACCCGCCAGAAGCTGAACCAGCTCAAGAATGCCGGCGGGGTCGATTCGACCGCGCTCGCCAGCGACGCCGCCATCGCCACCCTGCTGATGCAGGAGCATCTGACCCGCTACATCGACCGCCGCGATCCGCAGGACGCCGAGGCGATGCGCGCCCAACTGGCCGTCGCCCGCGACCGTCTGGCGGAGATGAACCGCTACCTGTGGGTGCCCGGCACCAAGCAAGCCATCGACGAGGTGACCGCCCTGCTGGCGAAGGCGGGCGGCGTGCTGACGGCCATCGAATCGTCGGTGGTGGAGGAAGACAATCTGCGCGCCGAGGCGATGGCGGCCAACGCGGCCGGCATCGCCGCCAATCTGGGCGAGATCCGGCGGCGGGCGGAAGCCGGGACCCGGGCCTTGCGCGGCACGCTGGGCAATGGCCTGTCCGGCTACACCAACGTCGCGCTGTGGATCGGCGGCCTGATCCTGCTGGCCGGGCTCGTCGCGCTGTGGCTGGTCCAACGCAGCGTCGCGGTTCCGGTGAGGACGATGGCGAACGCGGTGACGGCGCTGGCTGCCGGCCGCACCGACGTCACCCTGCCGGCGCTGACCGGCCAGGACGAGATCGCCGTCATGGCCCGCGCGGTGGAAGCGCTGCGCGGCACCTCCGAGGACACCAATCGCGAGCGTCGCGAGGCGGAAATCGAACACACCCGCCTGCTGCGCGAGAAGGCGATGGCCGAGGCGGCCAGCCGGGCCAAAGGCGACTTCCTGGTCAATATGGGGCACGAACTGCACGGCCCGCTGACCGAGATCGTCAATGCCAGTCAGACGCTGATGACCGACCTGCACCGGCTGGGCGTCGACGAGCTGGCGACCGATGTCGAGCATATCCAGTGGACCGGCGAGCAGCTGACCACCCTGGTCGACGCTTTACTGGATTACGCCAAGGTGGAAGCCGGGGCGATGGACGTCTGCCTGCAGGACTTCGACATCAACCGGCTGCTGACCGAGGCTCGCGAACGCTCGATGCCCGCCGCCGACCTCTATGGCAATGCGCTGGACCTGTCGGCACCAGCCGGGCTGGGGCAGATGCATTCGGACTTCACCAAGGTACGGCAGACCCTGCTGAACCTGCTGGACAATGCTTGCAAGTTCACCCAGGACGGCACTGTCACCCTCTCGGCGGAGAAGGTGGAGCGCGACGGCGCCCGCTGGTATCGCTTCACCGTCGCCGACACCGGCCGCGGCTTCCCCACCGCCCAGACCGGCCGGCTGTTCCAGCCCTTCGTCCAGGGTGCCGGCAACGGGACGGTGGCGACCCGCGGCCAGGGCAAACCGCGCGGCGCCGGGCTGGGGCTGACGCTGGTCGGGCACTACACCGCCATGCTGGGTGGCGACATCGAAGTGGCGAGCGAGCCCGGCCAGGGCACCCGCATCACCATCGCCCTGCCCGCCGTCTATGAACCGCCGGCGGAAGAGCGCCCCCTTCAGGTGGAAGCGGTCGGCAACGCCAAGCCACTGCTGCGGGTTGCCACGCTGAAGCCGGCCGGCCATCTCGCCAGCAGCACCTCGATGACGCAGATCGGGCCGTAACTGCGAGTCAGTAGCGCGGGCGCGCGGTGTCTTCCGGCGAGTCGCCGTCGTCGATCGGCTGGCCGTATTTCATCCGCCGCATCTTCTCCGCCACCCGCGCGATCTCGTCGGGCGGCAGGATCACCGGCTCACCGAACTGCTGGGCAAAGACATACTGGCGGGCCAGCGTCTCGACCTCGACCGCCAGCGACAGGGCGGACTGCACAGTGGTGCCCAGCACGATCATGCCGTGATTGGCCAGCAGACAGGCCAGCCGCCCCTCCAGCGCCGCCAGGGCGTGGTCGGACAGCTCCTGCGTGCCGAAGGTGGCGTAGGGGGCGCAACGGATCGAATCGCCACCGGCCAGCGCCACCATATAATGGAAGGACGGGATGCCGCGGCCATGCACCGCCAGCGCGGTGGCGAAGGTCGGATGGGCATGGAGGACGACCGTCACGTCCGGCCGCGCCCGCAGGATGTCGCGGTGAATGCGCCATTCCGACGAAGGACGGCGGTTGCCGAGATAGGTGCCGTCGAAGCCCATCTCGACGATGTCGGCCGGAGCCATGGCATCATAGGCCATGCTGGTCGGCGTGACGAGAAAGCCGCCATCGATCCGGTGCGACAGGTTCCCCGACATGCCCTGGTTGACGCCCAGCCGGTTCATGGCGAGGCAGCCGTCGATCACGGCCTGACGTTGGGCAAGGTGGCTGGTCATGGCGGGCGCATCCGGGATGGTGGGAGCGCCAAGAGGGCCATGGAGCGCGCAAAGGGTCAAGGGGGACGACGAGCGCCTCCCTCCTGGAATTCCCTATTCCGCCGGTGTCCCGTGGTGGCCGTGGCGCACCTTTTCGCCGGTGACCTCCTCGACCCACAGCGAGTGGTGCTCGCGCGCCCATTGCAGTTCGACCTGACCGTCACCCATGGCGGCGAAGGCGCCTTCCATACCGACGGAGCCGATGTAGATGTGCGCCAGGATGATGGCGATCATCACCACGGCAATCGCGGCGTGTGCCAGTTGGTAGAGCTGCAACTCCTCCAGCGAGGCGAAGCTGAAGGGGAAGACCAGTTGAACGCCGGTGAAGCCGAGCGCGGCGCCGCCGACCACGGTGGCCCAGAAGATGACCTTCTGGCCGCCGTTGAACTTGTGCGCCGGCGGGTGGACGCCCTTGGAGAACAGGCCGCCCGCCTTCAGGAACCATGTCAGGTCATGGCGCGACGGGATGTTGTGCCCGACCCACATGACGAAGATCAGCGCCACGCCCAGGATGAAGGCGAAGCCGAGGAAATTGTGCGCCAGCTTGCCGTAATGGGACAGGGCGGCAAACGGCTCCGGCCCGATCAGCGGCAGCAGCGTGTACCGGCCGTAGAGAACGTTCAGGCCGGAGATGGCGAGCACGACGAAACTGCCGGCGGTCATCCAATGCACACCGCGCTCGAAAGCATTGAAGCGCTGGATGGTGCGGCCGGTCTTCTCACCGTCGATGCGGATGCGCCCGCGAATCAGGAAGAACAGCACCAGCAAGGCCAGGATGCCGGCGAGGACCCAGGAGCCATACTGGCTGAGCGGCCCGTTGCGTACGGCGCGCCACGCCTCGCCTTCCGACTGGATCAGGACGCCGGCCTGCTTGTTGGGGATCGAGACGGTGCCCTGTTCCCCAAGCCGAATGCCGTGCCACGTATCGCCCAGGCTCTGGCCCGGGACCTGGGTCGGCACCAGCGGACCGTCGCGGTCGACCTGCTGCTCCGCCACCGGCCCGCCGACGCGGACGCTGGACTGGGCGGCGGCCGGCAGCGCGACGCCACCGGCAAACCCGATCCCGAGCAGCAGAGCGGCAACAGCCGACTTCATGCGATGACCTTCCATCGGACGCTCCCTATCGCGCAGCCTGATAGGCGGTGCGCTGTTGCAGCGCCCGCACCTGCTCGGCGGTCAGCGGCGTGTCGGCCGCGCCCTGGTAGACACCCTTGTCGAGATGGACCGGGCGCGGCGCCCCGTCCTCCTGGCAACCGGCCAGCAGGATCGCGGCGCCGAACGCCAGCAGGACGAGGCGCATCACCGTCACAGCCCCTGCTTCTGCACAGGCAGGCCGCCGGCGGCACCGCCGGTGCCCTGGAACAGGGAACCGCCGGGCTGGCCGCGCTCCTGACCCGACTTGGTCTGGTAGGCGGTGCCCCAGCCCCAGGCGCCGGAACCGAAACCGCGGGCGGCGACGCGCTCGCGGTAAATGTCCGACACCTTGTCGGCGTCACCGGCCAGCAGCGCCTTGGTCGAGCACATCTCGGCGCAGAGCGGCAGCTTGCCTTCGGCCAGACGGTTGCGGCCGTACTTCTTGAACTCCGCCTCCGAATTGTCGGCCTCCGGCCCGCCGGAGCAGAAGGTGCACTTGTCCATCTTGCCGCGGGTGCCGAAGTTGCCGGCCTGCGGATACTGCGGCGCGCCGAACGGGCAGGCGTAGAAGCAATAACCGCAGCCGATGCACAGGTCCTTGTTGTGCAGGACCACGCCCTCGGCGGTTTGATAGAAGCAGTCGACCGGGCAGACCGCCTTGCAGGGCGCGTCGGAGCAATGCATGCAGGCGACCGAGATCGTCCGCTCCCCCGGCCGGCCGTCGTTGATGGTCACGACGCGGCGGCGGTTGATGCCCCAGGGCACCTCGTTCTCGTTCTTGCAGGCGGTGACGCAGGCGTTGCACTCGATGCAGCGCTCGGCGTCGCACAGGAATTTCATCCGGGCCATGGTTCAAACTCCCGCGCGTCAGGCCGCCTGGATGCGGCAAAGGGTGGTCTTGGTTTCCTGCATCTGGGTCACCGAATCGTAGCCGTAGGTGGTCGCCGTATTGGCCGCCTCGCCCAGCACGATCGGATCGGCCCCGGCCGGGTATTTGGAGCGCAGGTCCTGCCCCTGATACACGCCGCCGAAATGGAAGGGCATGAAGGCGACGCCGCGGCCGACACGGTCGGTGACCATGGCCTTGACCTTCACCTTGCCCTTCTCCGGGCCTTCCACCCACACCAGCTGGCCGTCCTTGATGCCGGCGTTGTTGGCGTCGAACGGGTTGATCTCGACGAACATGTCCTGCTGCAGCTCGGCCAGCCAGGGGTTGGAGCGCGTCTCGTCACCGCCGCCCTCATATTCGACCAGACGGCCGGAGGTGAGGATGATCGGGTACTCCTTCGACACGTCGCGGTCCTGGATGGACTTGTAGAGCGTCGGCACGCGCCAGGACTTGGTGTCCTTGTAGGTCGGATAGCTGGCGACCAGATCGCGGCGCGGGGTGTAGAGCGGCTCGCGGTGGATCGGAACCGGGTCCGGGAAGTTCCAGGCGACGCAGCGCGCCTTGGCGTTGCCGGGCGGGTTCAGGCCGTGCTTGATCGCCACGCGCTGGATGCCGCCGGACAGGTCGGTGGTCCAGGACACGGCCGCGACCTTCTCGCCGCCGATCTTCTGGATGACCGCCAGTTCCTCTGCCGTCAGGTCCTTGTCGAAGCCCAGCTTCTGGAGCATCGCCATGGTGACTTCCGGATAGCCGTCCTTGATCTCCGACCCTTCCGGATAGGAGCCTTCGGCCAGCAGCGTCACGCCGTTGCGCTCCAGACCGAAGCGGGCGCGGAAGGCGCCGCCGCCCTCGGCCACCGGCAGCGAGGTGTCGTAGAGGTTGGCGGAACCCGGATGCTTCATTTCCGGCGTGCCCCAGCAGGGCCAGGGCAGGCCGAAGTAGTCGCCGTCGCACGGGCCGCCATTGGCGCGCAGGGTCGTCTTGTCGAAGGTGCCCTGATGCTGCATGTGCAGCTTGAGGCGCTCCGGCGACTGGCCGGTATAGCCGACCGACCACATGCCGCGGTTCCACTCGCGGGTGATGTCCTCGACCAGCGGCTCGTTGCCGTTGACCTTGATGTTCTTGCAGAGATCCGCCGCGAAGCCGAACTTCTTGGCGAAGAGATACATAATCTCGTGGTCGGGCTTCGACTCGAACAGCGGCTCGACGATCTTGTCGCGCCACTGGACCGAGCGGTTCGACGCGGTGGCGGAGCCGTAGGTCTCGAACTGGGTCGCGGCCGGCAGCAGATAGAAGTCGTTCTTGCGGTCGGGCAGCACCGCCGTCATCGTCGGATACGGATCGACGACGACCAGCAGCTCCAGCTTCTCCATCGCCTTCTTCATGTCGGGCAGACGGACCTGGCTGTTCGGCGCGTGGCCCCAGAAGACCATGCCCTTGACCGGGTTCGGCTGGTCCAGGTTCTCCTTGGCTTCCAGCACGCCGTCGAACCAGCGCGACACCGGGATGCCGGTGCTCTCCATCAGCGCCTTGGAGGCGAAGCGCTTCTGGATGCCGTCATAGGGGAGATCCCAGACGCGCGCCCAATGGCGCCATGCACCCTCGGCGAGGCCGTAATAGCCGGGCAGGCTGTCCGAGGTGACGCCGAAGTCGGTCGCGCCCTGGACGTTGTCGTGGCCGCGGAAAATATTGGTGCCGCCGCCGGACACGCCGACATTGCCCAGTGCCAGCTGCAGCACGCAATAGGCGCGGGTGTTGTTGTTGCCGATGTGATGCTGGGTGCCGCCCATGCACCAGACCAGCGTGCCCGGACGGTTGGAGGCCAGCGTGCGGGCGACGCGCTTCAGCTGCGAGCCCGGAACGCCGGTGACGCGCTCGACCTCTTCCGGCGTCCACTTGGCGACCTCGGCGCGGATGTCATCCATGCCGTAGACGCGCTTGGCGATATAGTCCTTATCCTCCCAGCCATTCTCCAGAACATGCCAGAGGATGCCCCAGATCAGCGCCACGTCGGTGCCGGGACGGAAGCGGATGTATTCGTTGGCGTGGGCGGCGGTGCGGGTGAAGCGCGGATCGGCGACAATCAGCGGCGCGTTGTTCTGCTCCTTCGCCTTCAGCACATGCATCATGGCGACGGGGTGCGCCTCGGCGGCGTTGGAGCCGATGAAGAACAGCGCGCGCGACTTCTGGATGTCGTTGTAGCTGTTCGTCATGGCGCCGTAGCCCCAGACGTTCGCCACGCCGGCGACGGTGGTGGAGTGGCAGATGCGCGCCTGATGGTCGACGTTGTTGGTGCCCCACAGCGCCGCGAACTTGCGGAACAGATAGGCCTGCTCGTTGCTGTGCTTGGCCGAGCCGAGCCAGAACACCGAATCCGGGCCGGACTGCTCGCGGATCGCCAGCAGCTTGGAGCCGACCTCCTCGATGGCCTGATCCCAGCTGATGCGGGTCCACTTGCCGTCGACCATCTTCATCGGATAGCGCAGGCGACGCTCGCCATGGGCGTGCTCGCGCACCGACGCGCCCTTGGCGCAGTGCGAACCGAGGTTGATCGGGCTGTCGAAGCCGGGCTCCTGCCCGATCCAGACACCGTTCTGCACTTCGGCGACCACGGTACAGCCGACCGAGCAATGGGTGCAGACTGTCTTGATCTGCTTCACCGGAGCCCCGGCGACGGTGGCGGCCGTGGCGGCGTCGGCCTTCTTCACCATGCCGAAGGGCATGGCCGTGGCCAGCGCGGCGCCGCCGGCGGCGATGCCGGAGGTGCGCAGGAAGGCGCGGCGGTCGACGGTGACGCCGGTGGCGGAGGCCAGCGTCTGGGTAAGGGTGCGGGCGAGATGGCGGCCGCCGGAGGTGGCCGAGCTTTTCTTGATGAGCATCGGGGCGTTCCTCCTAGAAGCGGCTGACTTCGTAGACCTTCCGGACATGGTCGGTCTCGCGGTAGCCCGTGGAGGTCGTCTCGGCCAGGGCGGCCTCGGCCGTGCCGCTCGCGGCGGTCACGCCGGCCGCGACGGCACCCAGCGCGCCGACGCCGAGGCCAGAGACGCGGAACAGGTCGCGCCGGGCGAGCCCCTTTTCCGTGCCCTGGATGTCCGTGTTCTGCTTTGCTGCTTCATCAGTGGCTTTGACCGCGTTCCGCGTCATGGCTTCGCTCCTCACCTTTACGCCGCAAGGTCGAAGGCGCGCGCCTCGACCGCCAGAAAACTTCGTCCGACCGCACCGACCGCCCGATAAAAGCGGGCCGACGGCGAGGTCTCCAAATCCGCGAAGAACCGCCCGGCCCAGGAGCCGATGTGGCGGTCGAAGAAAGCCCGCTGCGCATCGAGCCCGGCGATCCCGCCGTCCTCCGGCGCGAACGCGCCGGCGATCAGGCCGGCCATCATCTCGCACAGGGCGGCGATGTGGTCCTCCGGCTCCGTCACGCCGTCGGCACGGGCGATGCCCAGCCGCGCCATGTCGGCGCGCAGCTCCGCCAGCGGCTTTTCGTTCAGGAATCCGGTCAGGTAGAAGGAGCCATAGGGCGTACGCTCGCTGCCGCCGACGCCGATGAAGAGGGTGGTGAACTCCTCTTCCACCGCCGCAGGATCGTTGTCCCGCGCCGCGCCGGCCAGCTGGTCGAGAGCCGCGCCGAAGTCGCCGCCCTCCCCTGCCAGCTCACCCAGCGCCGCCAGGAAGGCCGCATCGGGCGCGCGCGCCAGCAGGCGCGCCAGCAGGCCATAGACCTGCGCGCGAAGCAGTTCCTCCTCCGCGACCGCGGGGGAAACGGTGTGATCGACGGCCTTGGACACGCGCCGCAAACTCCTCCCGGACACAAGACGGGTGCATCGGCGTTCACGGTCCAGCCGCGCGCCGTCCTTGGACCCCTGGTCCCGCACCCCTTTTGATGCACCTGCGAAAAGCCGTTGCCTTACAGTGGCTTAGCGTTCGGTAGATGGATAATAGAAGGACTGAACCTGTCCTTTTGTCAACTAAGGACACGCCCGAAAGGGAGAACAAATGAAACTTTATCGTGCCGCTATGTTCGCGCTGTCAGAGCGCCCCTTTGTTTTGAAGGCTGCCAATTCAGCGCGACAATCCGTCGCATTTTGAAAGTCGTTTTGCGAGGGGGGGAAGCAAGCTGAGAGCAAACTCCCTCTCCCCCCTGGGGAGAGGGTCGGGGTGAGGGGGATGCATGGCGTGGATGAATGGGGAGGTGGGGGCTGCACGTGGACTGATAAGGTCCTGCTGTGCGTCCCCCTCACCCTAACCCTCTCCCCGGGGGGGAGAGGGGATTGGTGGCTGGGGAGAGAAGGTGTCGTCCGTCGCCACGACGTCTACGTCGGCGGACGTGGCGGGGGAAAGTTCTGCACCCTCAGCCACCTCGTCCAGCGTGTCGAGGAAGCCCTTGCCGACGCGGTAGAGGGTCTTCACCGGGACACCGCCGGTGAACAGGCTGGCATAATCGTCGGCGTAGTCCTTCAGCCCGTCGTCGTTGGCGTAGACCGGGTCGGAGGCCCACAGCTTGCGCAGGGCCTGGCGGTGCAGATCCTCCGGCACCTCGGCGCGCAGGAAGGGGGTGAAGTCGGACTCGCCGGTCAGTTCCTCGATCGGCGGGAGATCCTTCAACGGATCTTCGGGTTCCGCATCCGGCTGGGCGGACTCGACCTGCACGTCTTCGGCAACGGCGACGGGAAGGTCGGCCGTCTCTTCGACCGGCGGCAGATCGACAGGTGTCGGCTCCGGCTTGACCGCCGTGCGTTTCAGGCGCGACCAGCGCGACAGGAAGGCTTCGTCGCTCACCGCTGCCGGTCCTCTTTCTCGAAATGGCGCTTGCGCTCGCGCTTGTGGAAGGGGACGTCGACATGATGCTGCTCGACGAAATCACGAACCAGCGCAATCACCTCCGCCGGCATCGGCACCGTCTCCACCACATCGGAACCGACCTGATAGCCCTCCCCTTCATGGGCCGACGCGGTAACCGTGAAGGGCACCAGTTCATCGCCGTCTGGGCCGGGGCGCATCACCACCCAGAGGCGCGGCGGATCCTGCGACAGGTTCAGACGGTAACCTTCCGTGTCGGTGCGGAACAGTTCCAGCGTCAGGGTGGCGGCGTGGCTGTGGGTCCAGCCCTCGCCCTCCAGCAGGACGCGGCCGGGCGGATCGACCGGGCCGGCGCCGGGGATGACCGACACCGGGCGCCAGCTCCAGTCGGCCCAGGCGGTGACGCCGCGGCGGCGCTCCACCACGATGCCCAGCGGCATGGTCTCTATGCGGTCAAGGGAATGGGAAGCGGGCTGTTCCGTCATGTCACATGTCCCGACGCCAGCAGGCGTTCGGCCTCGGCCAGATCCTCCGGCCGGTTTGTGTTGAAGAAGGGATCGACTGGATCGACGGCAAAATCGGCGACAGCCAGACGGTAGCGGGCGGTCCAGGCATCGACCTTGCGGACGCCCTCCTCCACCATGGCGCGGCGGAGGTCGCCGGCCAGACGGATCGGCCACAGGCCGAAGACCGGATGGTCCTGCCCACCCGACCGGGCGCAGGCGAGGTCGGCGCCCTCATGTTCCAGCGCCGCCACCATGCGGGTGACGAGGTCGCGCGGGATGAAGGGAGCGTCGGTGGCGAAGCTGGCGACCCAGCCGATGCCGGGCGCCGTGCCGCGCATCCACTCCATACCGGTCAGCACGCCGGCGAGCGGGCCGGCATAGCCCTCCACCACATCCGCCGCAACCGGCAGGTGGAGATGGGCGAAGCGGGCCGGGTCGCCGTTGGCGTTCAGCACCAGCGGCCCGACCTGCGGCCGGACGGTGGCGACGATGCGTTCCAGGATGCTGCGGTCGCCCAGCGGGCGCAGGCACTTGTCGCCGCCGCCCATCCGGCGCGACAGCCCGCCGGCCAGCAGGACGCCGCCAATGTCGGGGTGAACGGAGTTAGTCGTCATCGCGGCTTCCCTTGCGTCCATGCCGACGATCCTCGTCGTCGGCTCCGCCGGCATCGGTGTCGAACACCAGCCTGTCGGTGCCAGCCAGCGCGATGAAGCGCTTGCCCTTGGCCCGGCCGACCAGCGTCAGGTTGGCCTGCCGTGCCAGTTGCACGCCCCAGGCGGTGAAGCCGGAGCGCGAGACCAGGATCGGAATGCCCATCTGCACCGTCTTGATGACCATCTCGGATGTCAGGCGGCCGGTGGTGTAGAAAATCTTGTCCGAAGCGGAAATGCCGTTCAGGTGCATGTAGCCGGCGACCTTGTCCACCGCATTGTGGCGGCCGACATCCTCCATATAGACCAGCGGCCGGTCGCCCTGGCACAGCACGCTGCCGTGGATGGCCCCGGCTTCCAGATACAGGCTGGGCTGCAGGTTGATCTGCTTGGACAGCGCGTAGATCCAAGAGGTGTGGAGCCGCACGTCGGCGGGAAGCCTGACGGACTCGAAGGTCTCCATCACGTCGCCGAAGGCGGTGCCCTGGGCGCAGCCGGAGGTCAGCGTCTTCTTCTTCAGCTTGGATTCATAATCGGTCGCGCGCTCGGTGCGAACGACGACGGTGTCGGTTTCCTCGTCCACGTCGATGCCGGTGATGCGATCGTCGCGCCGCAGCATATTCTGGTTCAGCAGATAGCCGACGGCCAGACAGTCCGGATAATCGCCGATCGTCATCATGGTGACGATCTCCTGCCCGTTCAGGTACAGGGTCAGCGGCCGTTCGACCGTGACGGCGGTCTCGATCTCGCGGCCGTCCTGGTCGAGGCCGCGGACGCGCTCGGTCAGCTTGGGGTTCGCCGGATCCGGCGCTATGGTGAAGGTCTTCAGGCTCATGGTCGGGCTCATGCGCGCGAGTGTGGGCGAGCGGCGTCCTTCGGACAAGCCCCCGCCGGAATGATTTGAAAAGTGATTTGGACTGAATGCAGGATTTTTCCCAAGCCCTTGCCGTCGCTTTTTCCATGATCGTGTCGATGGACGACGGGCTGATGCGGATCATCGGCCTGTCGCTGCGGGTCAGCCTGACAGCCGTCGCCACCGCCACGCTGATCGGCCTGCCGCTGGGCGCCGCAGTCGCGGCGTTGCGCTTTCCCGGCCGGCGCGCCGTCGCCATCACCTTGAACACGATGATGGGGTTGCCGCCGGTGGTGGTCGGGCTGGTGATCTATCTGCTGCTGTCGCGCTCCGGCCCCTTCGGGGTGCTGGGTCTGCTGTTCACCCCGGCGGCGATGATCGTCGCCCAGACGGTGATGATCGTGCCGATCGTCGCCTCGCTCACCCGCCAGACGGTGGAGGATCTGCTGGTCGAGTATGACGACTTGCTGCGCGTCGCCGGCGCCGGGCCGATCCGCCGGCTGGTTACCCTGCTGTCCGAAGCGCGCTGGAGCCTCGTCACCACAGTGCTGGCCGGATTCGGGCGCGCGTCAGCCGAGGTCGGGGCGGTGATGATCGTCGGCGGCAACATCGAGCATGTCACCCGTGTCATGACCACCGCCATTGCGCTGGAAACCAGCAAAGGCGACCTGCCGATGGCGCTGGGGCTGGGCATCGTGCTGATGACGCTGTCGCTGGCGATCAACCTCGCCGCATCGCTGCTGAAGGAAGCGGGAGACAGGCCGGCCTGATCCGGCCGAACCGTTCTTTCCACCATGCGGCAAAATCGACGGAAGCTTGGCAAATCTTTGCAAGGTCGACCAACATGCGCTATGCCTTCCAAGCAACAACGCCTGTGGAAGGAGCAAAGTGATGCTGCGCCGCTCGTTCGTGCTGGGCTGTGCCGCCGCCGCGGCGCTGGCCGCCCTGGTCCAGGCCGTCCTCCCGTCGGCCACCCTGGCCGCCGACCGCTTCATCACGGTGGCTTCCACCACATCGACCGAGGATTCGGGCCTGTTCGGCTCAATCCTGCCGAAATTCACCGCCAAGACCGGGATCGAGGTGCGGGTCGTCGCCAAGGGCACCGGTCAGGCCATCGACCTCGCCAAGCGCGGCGACGCCGACGTGCTGTTCGTCCATCACAAGCCGTCGGAGGAGAAGTTCGTCGCCGAAGGCTTCGCCACCGTGCGCAAGCCGGTGATGTACAATGATTTCGTCGTCGTCGGCCCCGCCAGCGACCCGGCCGGCGTCAAGGGCAGCAAGGATGTCGCAGCATCGCTGTCGAAGATCGCCGAGGCCAAGGCCCCCTTCGTGTCGCGCGGCGACGACAGCGGCACGAACAAGGCCGAACTCGCCCTGTGGAAGACGGCCAATCTCGATCCTGCCAAGGCGGATGGCGGCTGGTACCGCTCGATTGGTCAGGGCATGGGTCCGACGCTGAACACCGCCGCTGCGATGAACGGCTACACCCTGACCGACCGCGGCACCTGGCTGAACTTCAAGAACCGCGGCCCACTGACGGTGCTGGTGGAGGGTGACAAGCGGCTGTTCAACCAGTATGGCGTGATGCTGGTCAACCCGGCCAAGTTCCCCCACGTCAAGGCGGCCGACGGTCAGGCCTTCGTCGACTGGCTGGTCTCCGCCGAGGGCCAGAAGGCCATTGCCGACTACACCATCAACGGCGAACAACTGTTCTTCCCCAACGCCAACGAGCCGGGGGCGTAAGGAGCCGCGGGTTCCTGCGATCCCGCTGTCCGGTAGGGTCGCAGGAACTGTCCAGTCAGCGTTTATCCGGACCGACCCCAATAAGATTCCCGTTCCCATCGCGCCGTATTCCCCCATATGAGTGTCCTCAGGCCAGGGGCGTCAGCCCCAAGCGACAGGAGTTTTGGGGACGATGAAGATCGGCGATCGGACGGTGCTCGTCTGCGACTGCGCGCACAGCATCGCGCTGGACGGGGCGGCGCTGGGCAAGGCTTGCGGCGAGGGCAGCGTTCCCACCATGCATACCCAGCTGTGCCGGGCGCAACTCGACCGATTCGAGGCGGCGGTCGCCAACGGGCAGCCGCTGCTGGTCGCCTGCACGCAGGAAGCGCCGCTTTTCAGTGAGATTGCAGCGGAGGTGGCGCCCGATACGTCCCTGACCTTCACCAACATCCGCGAACGCGCCGGCTGGTCGGACGAGGGCGAACAGGCGCTGCCGAAGATCGCGGCATTGCTGGCCGAGGCGGCCCTGCCGATCCCGCCGACCGGTGCCCTGACCCTCACCTCGCAGGGCACCTGCCTGGTCTATGGCAATGACGAACGCGCCATCGAGGCCGGGCGGGAGCTGGCCAAGCGGCTGGACGTCACGGTCCTGCTGACCAGCGCGAAGGACATCGCGCCGCCGCCGGTGATGGACGTGGCGATCTTCCGCGGCCGCATCCGCATCGCCCGCGGCTGGGTCGGCGCCTTCGAGATCGTGGTCGACGATTACGCCCCCGCCCTGCCCTCCTCGCGCGGAGCACTGGGATTCGAGCCGGCGCGGCAGGGGGCGTCGGCCCGCTGCGACCTGATCCTCGACCTGACCGGCGGCACGCCGCTGTTCCCCGATCACAAGCGCCGCGACGGCTACCTGCGCCCCGACCCCAACAGCCCGGCCCAGGTCGCCAAGGCGCTGCTGGAGATGGCCGATCTGGTCGGCGAGTTCGAGAAGCCGCGCTTCGTCGACTTCAAGGCCGATCTCTGCGCCCATTCGCGCAGCCGCAAGACCGGCTGCACCCGCTGCCTGGACGTCTGCCCCACGGGGGCGATCACGCCGAACGGCGACCATGTCGCCATCGACCCGCATGTCTGCGCCGGCTGCGGATCCTGCGCCGCGGTCTGCCCGACCGGGGCCGCGACCTATGCCCTGCCGCCAGCCGCCACCGTCTATGAGCGGCTGCGCACGCTGCTGGGCACCTATCGGAAGGCGGGCGGCGTCGCCCCCGCCCTGCTGATCCACGATCCGCGCCACGGCGATGCGCTGGTCGGCATGATGGCACGGCATGGCCGCGGCCTGCCGGCCCGCGTGCTGCCCTTCGCGCTGAACGAGGTGACACAGGTCGGCTTCGACCTGTTCGCGCTGGCGCTGGCCTATGGCTGCACCCATGTCCGCGTCCTGACCGGGCCGGAGAATGAGGGGGAGACCGCCGGCCTCGCCTCGCAGATCGGGCTGGCCGAGGCCGCCTTCAGCGGGCTCGGCTACGGCTCCGGCCGGGTGGCGGTGATCGACGCCGCCGATCCCGACATGGTCGCGGACGAGCTTTGGGCTCTTCCGGCGGATGCGGTCGAGGCGGGGATGTTCCTGCCGATGGGACCGAAGCGCACGGTGACCATGCTGGCGCTGCGCCACCTGCACAAGGTGGCTCCTGCCCCGGTCGAGGTTCTGCCGCTGCCGCCGGGTGCGCCGTTCGGCCGGGTGTCGGTGGATGTGGCGGGCTGCACGCTCTGCCTGTCCTGCGTCGGCGCCTGCCCGACCGGGGCGCTGCTCGACAACGCCGACAAGCCGATGCTGTCCTTCGCCCAGGATGCCTGCGTGCAGTGCGGCCTGTGCAAGACCACCTGCCCGGAGAAGGTCATCTCGCTGGTGCCGGAGATCGACTTCCGCGATCAGGCGCGCGGTGCCACGGTGGTGAAGGAGGAAGAACCCTTCTGCTGCGTGTCCTGCGGCAAACCCTTCGCCACGAAATCCTCGATCGAGAAGATCGTGACGACGCTGGCGGGCAAGCACTGGATGTTCGCGACGCCGGAGGCCGCCAACCGCATCCGCATGTGCGAGGACTGCCGCGTGCGTGACCAGTTCGAGCGTGGGAACGAGCCCTTCTCCATGGGCCGCCCGCCGGTGCCGCGCACCACCGACGACGACCTGCGCGAACGCGAGGAAGCCGAACGGGAAGCACAACTGGCGGCCGTGCGACAAAAGCTGATCTGACGCCGATCCCTCTTGATCGCAGTCAAAGTCGGCATACCGTGATGTGGAATACGGTCCCGTCACCGTTGCACATCGTGCGTGTGGCGAACATATACTGTGGCGGCCTGCAATACGGTGGTCCGTTTGGGGCCGCCCGTGGAGTACAGCGATGATCGATCCCGTGTCCGAAGCCCAATCGCCAGCCAGCCTCGCCCCGCTCGTCGATCCGTTCGGCCGCAAGGTGGAGTATCTGCGCGTGTCGGTGACCGACCGCTGCGATTTCCGCTGCGTCTACTGCATGGCGGAGGACATGACCTTCCTGCCGAAGGCGGAGGTGCTGACGCTGGAGGAGCTGGACCGGCTGTGCAGCGCCTTCGTCAAGCTGGGCACGCGCAAGCTGCGGCTGACCGGCGGCGAGCCGCTGGTGCGGCGCGACGTGATGCGGCTGATCCGCTCGCTCGGCCGCCACATCGAATCGGGCGACCTGGACGAGCTGACGCTGACCACCAACGGCACCATGCTGTTCAAGCACGCCGCCGGCCTGTACGAGGCCGGGGTGCGGCGGATCAACGTGTCGCTGGACACGCTCGACCCGCACAAGTTCCAGGCGATCACCCGCTGGGGCAAGCTGGACAAGATCCTGGGCGGGATCCAGGCGGCCAAGGACGCCGGGCTGAAGATCAAGATCAACACGGTGGCGCTGAAGGGCGTCAACGACGACGAGATCCACCGCATGGTGGCGTGGTGCGGCGAGCAGGGCTTCGACCTGACCTTCATCGAGGTGATGCCGATGGGCGACATCGGCGAAGGCGCCCGGCTCGACCAGTATTGGCCGCTGACCATGCTGAAGGCCGAGTTGCAGAAGCGCTGGACCCTGACCGAGAGCGATCACCGCACCGGCGGCCCCGCCCGCTATGTCCGGGTGGAGGAGACCGGCCAGCGCGTCGGCTTCATCACGCCGCTGACCCACAATTTCTGTGAGAGCTGCAACCGCGTGCGGCTGACCTGCACCGGCACGCTGTACATGTGCCTGGGCCAGGAGGACGCCGCCGACCTGCGCACGCCGCTGCGCGTCAGCGACGAGGACGGCCCGCTGATCGACGCGGTGCGCGAGGCGATCACCCGCAAGCCCAAAGGCCACGACTTCATCATCGACCGCCGCCACCAGGGGCCGGCCGTCGGACGGCATATGAGCGTGACGGGGGGGTGAGATCGGGAGGCGCCAGCCCCCACCCCGACAACCAACCACGAGCGAGCACCGCCATGTCCCTGCCCTTCCTGTCCGGACTGCGCGTCATCGACCTCGGACAATATCTGCCCGGCCCCTATGCGGCACAGCTTCTCGGCGATTTGGGCGCCACGGTGGTGAAGGTGGAGCCGCCGGCCGGCGATCCGCTGCGCCGGCTCGGCCCCGTCGACAGCGACGGCAACACCGCCGCCTACAAGCTGCTGAACGCCGGCAAGACCGTCATCCGCCTGGACCTGAAGTCGGCGGAGGGACGCACGGCGCTGGAAGGGCTGCTGGCGAAGGCCGATGCGCTGATCGAAAGCTACCGGCCGGGCGTGATGGACAAGCTGGGGCTGGGGCGCGAGCGGCTGCGGGAGATCAACCCGCGGCTGGTCCATGCCAGCCTGTCCGGCTGGGGCTATGACGGCCCCTATGCGACGCGGGCCGGGCACGACCTGAATTACATGGCGGTCGGCGGCGGACTGGACGCCTCCGGACTGCCGGACCGGCCGGTCATCAGCTATCTGCCGGTGGCCGATTTCGCCTCGGCCCAGCAGGCGGCGCTGGCGATGGCGGGGGCGCTGCTGGGGCGCGAGCGGACCGGACAGGGCTGCTTCCTCGACCTGTCGATCATGGAATCGGTGCTGGGCTGGCAGGGCATGAGCCTGACCGCGGCGGCGCGCGGCACCATGCCCGGACGCGGCGAGGCGCTGCTGTCGGGAGGAGCCGCCTGCTACCGCATCTATCGCACCGCCGACGGCCGCTTCGTGACCCTGTCGGCGCTGGAAGCCAAATTCTGGCAGGGCTTCTGCGAGGCGGTTGGTCGCCCCGACTGGATCGCCCGGCAGGAGGACCCCCTGCCCCAGACCGCCCTGACCGCGGAGCTGGAGGCGCTGTTCGCCGGCCGGACGCTGACCGAATGGAAGGCCCTGCTCGACCCCGTCGACTGCTGTTTCGAGGCGTTGCCCGAACTGACGGAGGTGCAGAACCACCCGCACATTGCGGCGCGCGGACAGGTCCGCGTAACGCCGGGGCCGGAGCCGCTGGTGGAGACGCTGATGGGCCTGCGCGTCGACGGCGCCCCGCCGCCGGAGCGCGCGCCCCTGCGGGAAAGCGACGCCGCCGCCGTTCTGGCCGGCTGGGAATAACGCTCAGCCCTCCCGCCGGTAGGGCGACAGTTCCTCGTCCAGCGCCTCGATCTCCGCCTCCACCGCGGGGCGTTCCTGCTGCAGGTAACGCTCCACCGCGCGGCGGAATCCCGGGTCGGCGATCCAATGGGCGCTGTAGGTCGGCACCGGCAGGTAGCCGCGCTGGATCTTGTGCTCGCCCTGCGCGCCGGCCTCGACCCGCGCCAGCCCGCGTTCAATGGCAAAATCCAGCGCGCGGTAATAGCACGCCTCGAAATGCAGGAAGCGGTAACTCCCGTCGGAGCCCCAGTTGCGGCCGTACAGCGCGTCGTCACCCAGCAGATTCAGCGCACCGGCCACCCACTCCCCGCCATCCTCACACATCACCAGAACCACCCGGTCGGCCATGGTCCGACCCAGCAGCTCGAAGAAGCGGCGGTTGAGATAGCCGCCACCCCATTTGCGGTCGGCGGTGTCCAGATAGAAGCGGTGGAAGGCGTCCCAATGCTCCGGCTTCAGTTCGTCGCCGGTCAGGGTGTGCAGGCGCACGCTGCTCTCCGCGACCTCGCGCCGTTCCTTGCGGATCGCCTTGCGCTTGCGGGAGTTCAGCGCCTCCAGGAACTCGTCGAAGCTTCCGTAGCCGCGGTTGTGCCAATGATACTGAACGCCCAGCCGCTTCAGCCAGCCGGCCTCGCCCAGCCGGTCCCATTCCTCGCGCTCCGGAAAGGTGACGTGGGCGGAGGAAACGCCATAACGCTCCGCCACCTGCTCCAGCGCCGAGATCAGCGCGTCGGCGACGGCATCGGCGCGCGGGCCGGGCGCCACCAGCAGGCGCGGTCCCGGCACCGGCGTGAAGGGCACCGCCACCTGCAGCTTGGGGTAATAGTTGCCGCCCGCCCGCTCATAGGCGTTGGCCCAGGCGTGGTCGAAGACGTACTCGCCGTAGGAATGGCTTTTCAGATAGGCGGGCACCGCACCGACCATGCGGCCGGCCCCGTCATAGGCGGCAAGATGGCTTGGCTGCCAACCGGACTTGCCGGTCGCCGATCCCGATTCCTCCAGCGCCAGAAGAAAGGCGTGGGAGAGGAAGGGATTGCCGGGACCGGCACAGGCGTCCCAGCCCTGCTGGTCCGCCTCGCCGATCCCGGTCAGAACCTTGACGGTGATGGCATCGTTGCCGTCGGGCATGCATGCGTCTCCTTGAACACTGGCAAGGAGGTAGGCCTCATGCCGCAAGACAGCAAGACGCCGTCACCGCCGTAATTTCCTGAGGCTACATGCCTCAGGCCACTTCCAGGATCGCGTCAACCTCGACCGCGACGTTGCCGGGCAGAGACGGGGCGCCGACGGCGGCGCGGGCATGCTGGCCGGCCTCGCCGAAGACGTCGCGCATCAACTCCGACGCGCCGTTGATGACCAGCGGATGGTCGTGGAAATCGGCGCCGGAATTGACGAAGCCGCCCAGCCGCAGCACGCGGGTGACGCGGTCCAGGTCGCCGCCCAGCGCGGCCTTGGCCTGGGCCAGGATGTTCAGCGCGCACAGGCGTGCGGCTTCCTTGCCCTGTTCGACCGTGAAGTCCTGGCCGACCTTGCCGACGAACTTGCGCTCGCCGTTCCAGACCGTCACCTGGCCCGAGATGTAGAGGGTGTTGCCCGAACGGGTGTAGGGCACATAGGCGGCCACCGGGGCGGCGGCCTGCGGCAACTCGATGCCCAGTTCCGCCAAGCGTGCGTCGATCCGACCGGTCATGATGCTTCTCCCTTCCCTGCTTTGGCCCTCGTCGGGGCCATGCGTTCGATGTTTGGGACGTGGTTTGGAGCCCGACCATAGCCGTGCCGGCAGGCCGGTGGGAAGATTCTTGCCGCCCGGCATCCGGCAGAACCGTCCGTCAGCGGCAAAAGATTCCGGGAAACTTTTTCGGACGCCGAGCCCGAACGCTTGGGCCCAACCCTGCCCTTTTTGCCGACCAATTTTTATTTCATAGCGAAATCAGTGACTTATGGAACACCACGCGAGTTGGCACGGCGCTTGAAAGAGTGGTGTCAGGAAAACGCACGTTGCCTCGCCGGTCAAATGACCAGGGGCGGGGACAGCCTCAGAAGGAGACTAGGACCATGGCCGGAAATGTGACCCTGACCGCCTCGATGCGCACCAACCTGCTGCAGCTGCAGAGCACGCAGTCGCAGATCGACAAGAAGCAGAACATCCTGTCGACGGGCAACAAGATCAATTCGGCTCTGGATGGTCCCACCTCCTTCTTCGCCGCCAAGGGTCTGAACCAGCGCGCCGGCGACCTGTCCTCGCTGAAGGACGCGATGGGTCAGTCGATCAGCACCATCCAGGCCGCCGACAAGGGCCTGACCGCCATCGACTCCATGGTCGACCAGGCCAAGGGCCTGACCACCGCCGCCTATGCGGCCCTGGGCAACGACGCCGCCTCCATCGCCACCCGCAAGTCGCTGGCCTCGCAGTTCAACACCCTGAAGGACCAGATCGACAAGCTGGCCGCCGACAGCGGTTATCAGGGCAAGAACCTGATCAACGGCAACGGCATGAGCATGGACAGCACCAGCGCGTCCCGTGCCGCCGTCAACACCATCGTCGGCGTCGACAATGCCCGCGTCACCAACGTCATCGCCCCCGACACCTACGCCATCCGCATCAAGGGCGACGGCTCCGTCGAAGGCAAGACCGCCGACATCTCCACCGCGGAGAACGCGCATGGCCTCGTCGGGCTGAAGCTGTCGGGCACGATGTCCAGCACGTTGGGCAGCTTCTCCGACGTCCAGATCGAGGTGCGCGGCGCCAACGGCCGCACCCGCGACTTCATCGTCAAGGACGGCGACGAGAGCCGCACGATCTCCTACTTCGACAACACCCAGACGATCGAAGCCAAGCTGACGCAGGCGGCGACCTCGACGAAGGCCCAGATTTCGAACGTCAACATCGGTGGCACCATCGAGGAAGGCGACATCTTCACCATCACGGTGGAGGGCCAGTCCTTCAGCTACACCGCCACGAAGGGAGACGTCGCCGTCGGCCAGAACGCCGCCGTCAACGTGGCGACCAGGCTGCAGGCCTCGATCAGCGGCGCCATCTCGGGCAGCGGTCGTCTGGCCGGCAAGGATGTCGCCACCGCCTCCATCGGCAGCAGCGGCACCATCACCCTGACCGGCAACACCACGAGTGGCGTGGTGCGTGACTTCTCCCTGACCTCCAGCACGACCAACGCGCTGACCAAGAAGATCTCGGAGAGCTTCGCGTCGGGCACCATCGTGTCCTTCACGGTCGACCGCCGCCTGCTGGAAGCGGCGAACAACCAGGGCAACGGCATCTCGACCATCGAGAAGAAGGTCGACCTGCAAATCCAGGTCACCAACTCCAACGGCGCCCAGGTCACCCGCGACGGCACGAGCGATCAGGGCGACGGCAAGCTGGCGGCGGGCGACCAGGCCTTCGCCTTCGACAGCGGCACGGTCCATCTGAACGTCGACGCCAAGACCATCAAGCAGGCCGCTTCGTCGAACTGCTCGGCCAACATCGTCACCAAGCAGATCTCCGACGCCAACACGTCCAACGACATCACCGTCCAGCTGAACGAGCGCAACACCAACTCGATCACGGTGGGCGCGGTCAACCTGTCGACCAGCGGCCAGGGTCTGCAGATGGATGCGGCGCAGAACGGCTGGATGGACCGCTCCGACATCGACAAGGCGGTTGCCGGCCTGGATCACGCCAAGGCGACGATCCGCTCCGCCTCGCAGAATCTGTCGACCAACCTGAACATCATCACGACCCGCGAGAGCTTCACCAAGGAGTTCAGCGACGTGCTGACGGAAGGCGCCAGCAAGCTGACGCTGGCCGACCAGAACGAGGAAGGCGCCAGCCTGCTGATGCTGCAGACCCGGCAGCAGCTGGGCACCATCGCCCTCTCGCTGGCCAACCAGTCGCAGCAGTCGATCCTGCGCCTGTTCTGATCCGGAACGGCAGCCAGGTACACGAAAAGGGGCGCCCCCGCCGGGGCGCCCCTTTTCGTTTCGTGTCTTTCCAAACCCGCAAGTCTCCAACCGGCTTGGCGCCGGTCAGCGCCGCCGCAGGGCCTCCGCGATCAAGGCCCGGGCGTCGGCAGCCAGCGCGGCACGGCCTTCCGCCCGCGTGTACATCATGTGGCCGCCGGGATGCACCGTCACCGAAGCCCGGCCGCGTTCCCCCTCCGGCAGTTCCAGCCTGGACGCAACCCAACGTGAGGCCATGTAGGGCGTGATCAGGTCGGTGCGGCCATGAACGATCAGCACCCGCAGCGCCGGCTGCAGGGTCAATGCCGTCTGCAGCGCGTCCACGGCGCTCGGCACCGTCATGCGCGGCCATTCCCAGTTCCGGTTCACCCGGTCGCTGAGCAGCCGGTAAGGCTCGTCCGCCCGCACCCCGAGCGCATCGTGGACATAGGCGGCGAATGCCGTGGTGTAGGTCGGGATCGTGCCCTTCAGGAAGGGGTCGAATGGCACGCGCGGCGCGCCCGGATCGGGATCCGGTGCGGTGAAGGTCCCGTCATAGATGCTGAGGATCCGTTCCCGGTCGCGCAGAAGTTCGCGCGTGAAGACGCCCATCGGAACCCGCCCGCGCTGGCGCCGCACGATATCCACCGGCAGGCCGGTGATACGCGCCACTTCGGCGAAGATGTCCTTTTCCGCGTCGAGCCGGCCGTAATCGAGCCGGGCCAGGCCAGTCAGGTAAGGGCCGAGCGCGAAGCGTTCCGCGGTTTGGGCCGCCTGTTCCGGCGGACCGGCCGTGCGTCCCAGCGCCGCGGCGGAAGCGGCCATCGACGGCAGCTTCAGGGCCGGGCCGAGAATGCCGTCCTCGTCGATGGCGGCGAAATCGACGACCGGCGATACCAGGATCAGGCCGTTCACCGCAAGCCCGACCCGCTCGATCAGCTCGTCCGCCATCGTGGCGATGCGGAAACCGCCATAGCTTTCTCCCGCCAGGAAGGTCGGCGACGACCAGCGGCCATTGCGGGTCAGCCACAGCCGGACGATCTCGGCCATCGACCGCGCATCGCCCTCCACCGACCAGAAGCGCTTTTCCGCTTCGTCGGGTTTCAGTGCGCGGCTGAAACCGGTGCCGACCGGATCGATGAAAACGAGATCGGTAAAGGCCAGCCAGCTGTCGGGATTGTCGACCAGCGGTGCCGGTGGCCGCGGCAGGGTTCCGTCCGGCCCGAAGGCGACGACCTTCGGGCCGGCGGCACCCAGATGCATATAGGCGGATGCCGCTCCCGGCCCGCCGTTGAAGACGAAGGTAACCGGGCGTGGACCCTCGGACGGATTATTGGGTTCGGCCGGTTCGGCGGTGTAGGACACCGTGAAGATGCGGGCCGCCAGTTCCTCCTTCGCGCCGTCGCGCAGCGGCAGGAACTCCGCCGTCGCGGTGTAGCCCAGCGCCCCACTTGGCAGCGGCAGGCTGTGCCGGGTAACGCTGCGCTGGGGGTCGAAGCCTTTGAGGCCGTCGTCTTGGCGGCCTTCGGACTTGCGCTCTTCCGGCTTTCCCGCTTCGGTCTTGCCGCCTTCCAGCCGGTCTGCCGCCCCCTCTCCACTCTTTCCCCGGCCGGCCTCCGCCGCAGCGGCGGAACCGGGGACCAGCGGCGGCATCAGCAGGGCCGGGAGCAAGGCCATCGCCAACAGACGTGACAGGCTGCGGGAGCGGGAAGGCGCGGACAGGAGCGGCATCTGGGAATCCAAGACAGTTTCTGCGGGTCGGTCTCCGGCCAACGCATATTGCGGTCCCGCTCGCGATCCGCAACCTGCCCATATTTCGGTGCCATTTTTAGGACATGTTTTTTCCGGCGGCGACGCAACGCCGGCCTTGTCGGTTCCGCCGTGTGATACAAATTAACTAACCCCAAAGGGTAACATCTTCCGGGTTAGAATTCTTGCATTGCCCATCCGGGTCAACTTTGACGGGATCCCGCCGAAATGCTCCTTCCACGGCACGCCACCATACGCGCACGGCTGTTCCTCGGCTTCGGCGCGGTGCTTGTGCTTCTGATCAGCCTGACCGTCATCGGGGTCCGCGAGGTGCGGAAGATCGATGCCGATCTCACCCGGATTAACGACGTCAACAGCGTCAAGCAGCGCTATGCCATCAATTTCCGCGGCAGCGTGCATGACCGCGCGATTGCCCTGCGCGACGTTGTGCTGACCAGCGATGCCGCGACCCTGTCCGCCGTCCTGGCCGACATCGACCGGCTGGCCGCCTTCTATGATCAGGCGGCCAAGCCGCTCGACGCCATGTTCGCGACGATGACCGACATAGAGCCGGAGGAGCGGTCCATGCTCGCCGGCATCAAGGAGATCGAGGCGAAGACCCTGCCGGCGATCAAGGCGGTCACCGCCGCGCGCAAGGCGGGTGACGTGGCCGCCGCGCAGAAGGCCCTGATGCAGGACGCCCGTCCCGCCTTCACCGAATGGCTGAAGCGCATCAACGCGTTCATCGACCTGCAGGAGCAGAAGAACCAGCATATCGCCGCCCGCGCCCGCACGGTCGCCAGCGGCTTCCAGGCGCTGATGCTGTCGCTGTGTGCCGCCGCCCTGCTGCTGTCCGGCGCCTTCGGCCTGTGGACGGTGGCGGCCCTGCGCCCGCTGCGCCGCCTGACCGACGCGATGCTGACGCTGGCAAAGGGCGACCTGAGCGTGACCGTGCCGCCATCCGAGGCCAAGGACGAGATCGGGAAGATCACCGGCGCCGTCGAGGTGTTCAAGGCCAACGCCGTGGAGGCCGATGCTTTCCGCCGCCGCCAGGCCGAGACCGAACATGCCGCCGAGGAGCGCAAGCGGGCCGAGATGGCGGCGCTGGCCGACAGGTTCGAAAGCGAGGTGAAGGGCGTGGTCGACAGCGTCACCTCCTCTTCCACCGAGGTGCGGTCCCTGGCGCAGTCGCTGGCAACGACCGCCGACCATACCGAAACGCAGGCGACCACCGTCGCCGCCGCATCGGAACAGGCGTCGGTCAATGTCCAGACCGTGGCCGCCGCCGCCGAGGAACTGGCCGCCTCCATCGCCGAGATCGGCCGGCAGATCGGCGAGAGCAGCCGCAAGGCCAAGCAGGCGGCCGATCAGGCCGACGGCACCAACCGCATCGTCGATGGCCTGTCGTCCAAGGCGAACCAGATCGGCGACGTGGTGAACCTCATCAACTCCATCGCCGGTCAGACCAACCTGCTGGCGCTGAACGCCACCATCGAGGCGGCACGGGCCGGCGAGGCGGGCAAGGGCTTCGCCGTGGTCGCCAGCGAGGTGAAGAGCCTGGCCAACCAGACCGCCAAGGCGACCGGCGACATCTCGCAACAGATCGCCGAGATTCAGACGGCGACCGCCGATGCGGTCCAGGCGATCCAGAGCATCGCCGCCACCATCGGCGAGGTGAACGTCATCGTCGGCACCATCGCCCAGGCGGTCGACGGCCAGAACGCCGCCACGATGGAAATCGCCCGCAACGTTCAGCAGGCGGCGGCCGGCACCAACGAGGTCTCCTCCTCGATCGGCGGCGTCCTGCAGGCGGCGTCGGAGACCGGAAGCGGCGCCAGCCGCCTGCTCTCGTCGTCCGGTGAGCTGTCGAAGCAGGCCGAGCTGCTGCACGCGCAGGTCGACCGCTTCCTCGGCAGCGTGCGCGGCAAGGTCTGAGGCCGGCACGGTCCGATCCCCGTCACCGAGGGGGTGGGGCAAAAGGTAGCAAAGCCCACGCTTGCGGGCGGCGGCCGGGGACTCTAGGAGAACTCCGGCCGTCGCAAGTTCTGCGCGTGCCGACCGACCGATGCACCCTCCGACCACCACGGGGCCCGCCATGATCGACAGCGAGAGCAACGATACCGTCGATTACGGCCGCCTCGTCTGGAGCGACGATCTGGTCCTGGGCGTCAACTCCATCGACGAGCAGCATCGCGAATGGATCGCGCTGGTCCAGGCCTTCGAACGTGCCGTCACCGAAGGACGACCGGCCGAAGAGATGCGCAGCACCCTGGCCGCGGCCGTCGCCTACACCGAGTCGCATTTCGCCGACGAGCAGAAGGTGATGGAGGAGGCGGGCTATCCCTTCCTCGACGACCATATCGGCCAGCATCAGCTCGCCTGGGATCGGGTCCATGCCTTCGCATCAGTTGAAGGGGCCGGCGAGTTGGCCGACGAGGAGATGCGGCGGAGCTTGGCCGAATTCCTGCCGCAGTGGCTGATGCTGCACATCAACACCGCCGACCGCCAGTTCGCCCGCTGGCTGAAGGGCACCATGGCTCCCGACACCGCCCACGGCACCGCCTCCGGCGGCCCGGCCGGTCCCGACGGCCGGGTGTTCGGCGACATTCCCGTCTGAATCCCGTCACACTCGGGCGGGATCCGGACCGCCTGCCGTTGCGAATCGCCGGAACCGCCGCTACACAGGGGGCATCCGCGCGATGCCATCCCGTTTTCCGGAGCGTTCTTCCATGTCGACCCTGCCCGATCAGGCCACCATCGCCGCCACCGCGGCCAAGATCCTGCTGGAGATCAAGGCGCTGCACTTCAACGCCGAGACGCCCTTCATCTTCACCTCGGGCTGGGCGAGCCCGGTCTACACCGACTGCCGTCGCATCGTCTCCTTCCCGCGCGCCCGCAAGGCGCTGATGGATTTCGCCGTCGCCACCATCGAGCGTGAGATCGGCTATGAGGCCATCGACGCGGTGGCGGGCGGCGAGACCGCCGGCATTCCCTTCGCCGCCTGGATCGCCGACCGGCTGGAACTGCCGATGCAGTATGTGCGCAAGAAGCCGAAGGGCTTCGGCCGCAACGCCCAGATCGAGGGCCTGCTGACCGAGGGGCAGCGCGTCCTGCTGGTCGAGGATCTGGCCACCGACGGCAAGAGCAAGGAGAACTTCGTCACCGCGCTGCGCAACGGCGGCGCCCAGGTGACCGACACCTTCGTGATCTTCCACTACGGCATCTTCCCGCAGTCGAAGGTCAACATGGACGCCATCGGCGTCCGTCTGCACGCGCTGTGCACCTGGTGGGACGTGCTGAAGGTCGCCCGCGACAACCGCTATTTCGACGAGAACACCCTGTCGGAGGTCGAGAAGTTCCTGAACGACCCGGTCGGCTGGTCGTCGGCCCACGGCGGCAAGTCGAGCATGTGATAAGGGGCGGGGGGCGGTACGCGCCGCCCCCCATGGGTGCCCGATCAGCCGCGGCGGACGTAGAAGGCGTCGCCCCAGCTGTGGTGGAAGGGGCTGATTTCCTCGACCCGCTCGAAGCCGTGGGGGAAGAGAAGATCGTCGATATCGGCGATCCGTCCGCAACCCTGATAAAGTTCGGCGTAATTCACCTCCACCGCCACGGCGTCGAAACGTCCCAGCAGCGGGCCGCAGCCGGCCAGGATCATCCGCTCCGCGCCCTGGGCATCGATGGCCAGCACATTGTAGCCGTCGGCATCGATGCCGAATTCCGCCAATATGTGGGGCAGCGGGGCGGCATCGACCTCGATCGTTCCGGTCAGGGTGATGCCGGGATAGACGTCAAGATGCTCCTTCGGCGGCAGCAGAGAACTGGACTGGCTGCCGCTCATCCGGGAAAAGGGGAGCCGTCCGACCCGGTCGGACACCGCGCGATTGACGCAGACGACATCCTGATTGCCGACGAAGCGGGGGGCCAAGCGGCTATAGGTGTCCGGATCGGCCTCAACGAACAGGACGCGGCGGCAGCCGGCTTCGACATACTGGGGATATTCCTCGCCCTCATGCGCGCCGACATGGACGATCCCGCGCGGGACGATGCCATAGCGCGGAAACAGGTCGGAATAGCGGAACATCGTCCGGTCGCGGGTGAAAAGCCGCTGCACATGGCGCGGCGCGACCGCGAGGTGGGTGCAGGCCCCGTCTTCCGGAGGCGGTTGCAGACAATGCTGCAAGGTCCGACCGTCGAAACGGAACATCGAATAGCGATTGCGCTGCAACAGGGCATAGAGCGCCGGCAGGTCGCCGGCCGCAACGTCACCCTCTCCGGCTCCGTCGAACTGAACGAAATCAATGCGGCGAAGCCGCAGCATCTCTCCGGCGCTTTCCAATGCCGACAGCACACCGTCGACGCGATGCAGCATCAGCCAGTCGACATGCCGCAGGCCCAGGCCGGCGCACCAATCGTCCACCGGACCGGGTGCGTCAGCGGCGATGACGATCCGGTCTTCCGATCTCAGTCCGTCGGACCACGCCTCCGCCCCCTGCCCGGCGGCGAGCAGCGTGACCCGCCCGTTCAGGAAATTCTCCAGCAGAGTGGTCACCGGCGCAGTGCTCATACCCGTTCTCATCTCCAGTTCACCGGTCCTGTTGCCGAAACCACAGTCGGCCGGACGCGGGGGCGATCATAAAGTCCGCTGTCGGCGAAAATGACAAGCCGCCTGTCATGCCGCCGGTCCACCTCCCGCCGAAGATTCACTGCGCAGTGTCGGCCGCCATTTGGTCCGGCCGGGGCCGGTGGTTGAAGCGCACACGGACGATTTCCCACCGCGCTTGCGCCTGGGCGACGGTGCCGTCGCAGGGCCGGCGGTCCAGTACGTCGAAGGACAGCGTCGACAGCCCGTCGCCGGCCGGGATTTTCCCGGTGGACCAAAGCTCCTGAAAGACGCGGCGGTTGACCACGGAGATCGGTGACGGCGCCGCATCCGGCGTGAAGCCGTCATTGTCGTGGTCGAGCGGCTGGAAGCGGCCCTTGCGTCGGCCGGTGGGGATGCGGCGCGCCCGGATGCGTAGCGAGAAGTCGAAATCCTCGTAACCCCAGCCCCAGAACAGGTTGGAATAGCCGTCGACCTGCCGCATGACGCCGTTCGGCATCAGCAGTGCGCCGCCCATCGTGCTTTCCAGGTTGGTGGTCACCGTGCGATCCGAGCGTCCGGGCGCCACCGGCCGCTGCTCCGCCCCGTACCAGAGGATGGAGGTGGGGCAGTCTGCCCAGGAATAGTCGGCATCGACCGGCAGGTAATCGACGTCATGCAGACAGGTATAGTCGCTCTGCCCTTCACCCAGCAGGAAACCGGCATTCTTCAGCGCCCCCCGGTTGAAGGGAAGGCCGGCCTCCTGCTCCACGATGGTGACGCGATAGTCGATCCTCGGCACGTGCCGGTCGAAATAGGCGCTCACCCACGGAACGAATTGCCGCAGATGGCTTTCCCGATCCCGGTAGGGGACGACGATGTGGAGGCGGGCGCCCGCGCTGTCGCCGGTCGTCATGTCAATTTTTCCCTTCCTGCGCAGCGGATGGCAAACCGCCACTGTCGTCGGCCGCGATGGCGATTGCGCGCGGAGAACCGCCCGCGAGATGAATGTCCCACATCGCCCGATAGGCGGCCTCGAGATGCCGGGTGAATCGGGGGGTATCGAACAGCGGGCAGCTCTGCCGATTGCGCATCAGCCGCTCCCGCAGGCCGCGGAGCCTTTGGGGCGAGCGGGCGAGGTCCACCGCCGCCGCCTCATACGCCTCCTGCCCGTCGACGATCAGCTCCGGCAGTCCGGCGGCCCGCAGCAGGCTGGCCGCCACGCGCCCGGCAAAGGTCGTGCCGAGCCGCGTCAGCACCGGCAACCCCGCCCACAGCGCATCGCTGGCCGTGGTGTGGGCGTTGTAGGGAAGTGTGTCGAGAAACAGGTCCGCCAGCCGGTGACGCGCCAGATGCTCGGCATGGGGAATCGGGCCGGCGAAGACGAGGCGGCCGGGATCGAGACCGCGGGCCTCGCCCTCGCGGCGCAGGTTGGCCGCCACCTGCGGATGTCCGGCATAAAGCCACAGAACGCTGCCCGGCACCGCCGCCAGGATGCGCGCCCAGCCGTCGAACAGGGCGGGCGTCAGCTTGTAGGCGCTGTTGAAGCAGCAGAAGACGAATCCGTCGGCCGGCAGCCCGCAATCCGCGCGCGCCGGGGTGGAGGTGGCAATGGCACGGCGGCGGTCGTTGGGCTGGTAGCAATCCGGCAGCCGCACCACCCGCTCGGTGAAGAACGCCTCCTCGCCCTCCGCGATCACATCGGGGTCGGCGAGGATGTAGTCGACATAGTCGGCCCCCAGCGTGCCTGGATAACCCAACCAGTTGACCTGCAGCGGAGCCGGGTGGGCAGCCAGGATCGACGTCCGCGAGAAGGTGGTGAAGCCGGTCAGATCGACCAGAATGTCGATACCGTCGGCGGCGATGACCTGCGCCGCATCGGCGTCGCCATGGCGGTAGAGGTCGACGAACCGCTCGATCCCCTGCTCGAACCGACGGCGCAGCGGGCTACCGTCGTCGGTGCCGGTCGAATAGGCGGTGACGGCGAAGCGGGAGCGATCATGCGTTTCCAGGGCATCCACCATCAGGTGGCCCATCGCATGTTCCCGGAAATCCGACGACAGATAGCCGATCCGCAGACGCTCATCCCGCGGAAGAGCGGCGGGCCGAGAGACAGGAACGGCGCCGCGGGCCTTCGCCGCCGCCCAGCGCGCCGCCGCCGACTGCTGGTCGGCAAGGGTCGAGGCGCAGGACAGGACGTCGAACGGGGATATGCCCTCCGCCCCCTCCCGCACCCGGCGGAGAAGCAGCGCCTCCAGACCGTCCAGGTCACGCCAGTCGCAAAGCTGCCTCTGCTGGTGAACCAGCTGGCCCAGGGCCGCGCCATGGCCGGGAACCAGCCGCAGCACCCGTCGGCAAGCGTCCGCCGACACCGCGCTCCAGCCGCTCATCGCGGCGGCCATCGCCAGATCGGCACAGGCGTCCGCATCGTCGGGAGCCAGGGCGACGGCATTGCGCAGGGCAGCGACCGCAAGATCGGGGCGGAATGCCTCCGCCAGAATGCCGGCCAGCCGCCGCCATGCCTCGGCGTTCAGCGGCTGCCGGACGAGCAGGCTTCTCAGGATCGCCAACGCGCCGTTGGACTCGCGCAGGATCGACAGGACCTGGGCCAGATTGATCTCCGCCACCGGGAAATCCGGCTGCAGGTCCAACGCCGCGCGATATCCGGCGACGGCCTCGCGCAGGCGGCCGAGTTCGCGCAGGGCGTTCGCGAGATTGTTGTGCGCGGCCGGATCGGAAGGCTCCAGCCGGACCGCTGCGGCGGCGGCACGCCAAGCCTGCTCGCGAAGGTGCATCGCATGCGCCGCATTGCCCAAAGCCAGCCAACTCCGCGCACTCGACGGATCGAGCGCCACCGCCGGACGGCCGGCGGCGACCGCTTCGGCCGACCGGCCGGCGGCATGGAGCAGGCAGGTCAGGTCGTGTCGGATGCCCACGTCCATGGGCGCCAACCCGATGGCCTTGCGGAAAGCCGCTTCCGCCTCCGCATTTTGGCCAAGGTGATGGAGCGCCACGCCCAGCCTGGACAGTGCCGAGGCGTCGGCGGGGGAGAGCCTCGCCGCCTGCCGGTGCGCGGCCACCGCCTCGGCGAAGCGTCCGAGATCCTGCAGGGCGACGCCGAGATTGTTGTGGACCTCTCCCAGATGGAAATGGGTCGCCAGTACCTTGCGGTAATGAGGTTCCGCGTCCTGCGGCCGTCCCTGGCTGTGCAGAGCCAGCGCCAAGCCATAATGGGCATCGACCGAATCGGGCGCGACCCGCAGCGCCGCCGCATAGACCGTCGCCGCCGCGTCCCAGCGGGCCATGGCGGCCATCGCCGCGCCGAAATCGAGATAGACCTCCAAGTCCTTGGCGATGGCCAACGACTTCTGGAACAGGATCACCGCCTCGCGCGCCCGGCCCAGCCGCAACTCCACGACACCCAGCCGATGCAGGATCTTCGGGTTCTGCGGCTCGGCCTGCAGGGCTTCGAGGTAGCGCGCCCTCGCCTCCTCCAGTTTGCCGGCCTGTTCCGCCGCCACGGCGCGGGCAAAGCTGGTCAATTGGCTTTTCGGTGCCATAGCCGACCTCAACCGCGCCAGCGCGTGTGTTCCAGGATGCGGGGGATCCCGGCCGGACGTCTGGCATCACCCCAGTTCGAGATGTCGGGAACGGTGGTCACGCCGTAGCGGCGACCGAGCAGGCTGAGGATGCTCTGATCGTGGCGATGGTCGCGGAACTCCGGATAGTTCGGCAGGCCGCATTCGTTGGGGGCGTCGGTGATCAGCCGGGCATCCTGGGCATAGCGCAGCCATCGGGAAATGAAGTCCCTGCTTTCCGGCCCGCGCTCGCAGACGATGAAGCTGGCGAGGATCTGCGGCGCGTCGATGAAGGGCGGCCGGTCCAGCCCCATGAAATGGAAACAGTCGCGCTTCGTCCAGACGCGGTTGCTGTGCTGGTCCTCCAGCGTGAACAGCAGCACCGGCAGGTCGCGCCGTTGGCGGCAAAGCTCGATCACCGGATCGACGCTGTGGACGAAATGGGCGCCGCTGTCGCTGTAGAACAGCATGTCGCCATCCTGGAGATGATCCCGCAGCATGAGATCGATGAAATAGGGCTTCCACAGCCAATAGCCGGCCCCGCGCGGCTGCTCCAGGATATGCCGGTTCCGTGCGGCGAAGGTGGCGTCGATGTGCTGCCGCCCCATCATGGCCACGCCGTCGAAGCCGCCCACGGCAAGGCCGGTCTGCGCATTGTGTTTCTGCGCCGTGGTAAAGGCCCCGTCGGCATAGTTCAGCAGCACCCGCTTCATCGTCCGTCCTCCCGCCGCTCAAAGTCGGCTTTCGATCCATTCGGCCAGACGGTAGGCGTCGAAATAGAAATCCTCCGCGCCGAGGAAGGGTGGCGTGCTGCGATAGCGGCGGTAGGTGTCGTAGTCGTCGTCGGCGGCCAGAATGGCATCGATGGCCTCCTCATCGGACGCGTAGCGCGACACGTCGATGAAGCTGCCGGCGGCGACATCGCGCAGGACCCCCGGATCGCCCCAGTAAAGCGGCACGGCGCCCGCCTGGAAGGCGTCCAGGATCTTTTCCGTCAGATAGCCGGGATGGCTCGCATTCTCGAAGGCGAAAGCGAAGCGGTAGCGGGAAAAGACCCGGATCTTCGGCAACCAGCCCATCTTGACCACGCTGCCGGTGTTGTTCAGCAGCCAGCCCACCGATTCCACATGGCGCCGGGCGCAGAGCATCTGGAAGAAGTCGTTGCGCCGGGCGCAGTTGGGGTTCTTGTAGAGGAAGGCGCAGAATTTCCGCTTCGCGGCCTCCTCCCGCGTCGGCGGCGCCGGCGGCAGGACGGGATGACAGAAATGCGGCGTCGCCCCCTCGCGCCTGTGGTCCCAGGCATGCATGACGTAGAGCGGCAGGCGGTAATGCCGGGGATCGTCGATGCGGTCGAACGATACCGACATGTCGACGCCGTCGAGCGGCGGCCGGACATTCTCGCCGGTGAAGAACATCGACCGGACGGTCCGCGCCTCGCGGTGGCGGGTGCCGAACACCGACACGATGGCGAGATCGCTGTCGTTGTCGACGACCGATACGTCGAAGCGGGCGGACAGGATGTCCACGAAGAAATTCGCGGCCGGATCGAACTCCGGCCAGAAATCGTAGAAGGCGATTTTCAGCCGCGGCTTCGCACCGCGCTGGCCGTGGTCCGGCCCATGCAGCAGAAAGCGGTCGAGACGTGCCGGATCCTGATGGGAAGACGCCAGAAATTCCGAAAGGAAATCGCTGGTCCGTTGATCGATCATGCCCAGGACGCTCCCGCACGCACTGCTTGCCGCGAGCGGCCCCTTGCCTCGGACAAGCTCGGCGGCCACACCGTAAATTTGCCGCCGCCCGCTTGCCAGCGCTAATTTTCGGAACCACCGCGCGGCATTTGACCGGCGAAGCGGTTTCGCAGTTGCACAGGGCGCATGTGGCGGTCCTTGACCGTACGGCCCGCGCCGCTAATATCCGGCGCCATGGACGTCTCTGTACGGATCCCGATGATGATGCGCGCACCGGCGCATCGCGCGCGAATTACCGGCCCGGCTCTCTGAGGAGGGCCGGGATCGAGACCTTATGTGCGTCGGGTGGCAGGAACCAGCCGCCCGATGGTGACGCCTTCCCCCAGGGATCCGATATGACCCGCGATTACAAATCGACCGTCTTCCTGCCGCGCACCGACTTCCCCATGCGCGGCGGCCTGCCGACCAAGGAGCCCGAGCTGCTGAAGCGCTGGGCCGAGATGGACCTGTTCGGCAAGCTGCGCGCCGGCGCCAAGGGCCGCAAGAAGTTCGTGCTGCATGACGGCCCGCCCTATGCCAACGGCAACATCCACATCGGCCATGCCGTCAACAAGATCCTGAAGGACGTGATCGTCCGCTTCCGCCAGATGCAGGGCTTCGACGCCGACTATGTCCCCGGCTGGGACTGCCACGGCCTGCCCATCGAATGGAAGATCGAGGAGAAGTACCGCAAGGCCGGCAAGAACAAGGATGACGTGCCGCTCATCCAGTTCCGCGCCGAATGCCGCCAGTTCGCCGAGGAATGGGTCGGCATCCAGGCCGCCGAGTTCCGCCGGCTGGGGGTCGAGGGCGACTGGAAGCACCCCTACGCCACCATGACCTTCCCGGCCGAGGCGCAGATCGTCCGCGAGATCCACAAGTTCGCGATGAACGGCGGCCTCTACAAGGGCTCCAAGCCGGTGATGTGGTCGGTGGTCGAGAAGACCGCGCTGGCCGATGCCGAGGTCGAATACCACGACCACACCTCAACCACCGTCTTCGCCCGCTTCCCCGTCTGGGGGTCGTCGGCGCCGGAGGTGGACGAGGCCAGCATCGTCATCTGGACGACCACCCCCTGGACCCTGCCGGCCAACCGCGCCATCGCCTATGGCGACGAGATCGAATACGCGACCTTCAAGGTGACCGCCGTCGCCGAAGGCAGCAAGGCCGTGGTCGGCGAGCGCCTGGTGCTCGCCACCGGCGTGGCCGAGGGCGTGCTGAAGGAGGCCGGCGTCACCGAGTGGAAGCAGCTGCACCGCTTCCCCGGCTCGCGCCTTGCCGGCACCTATTGCCGCCACCCGCTGAACGGCAAGGGCTACGACTTCAAGGTGCCGCTGCTGGCCGGCGACTTCGTGACGACCGACGCCGGTTCGGGCTTCGTCCACATCGCCCCCGGCCATGGCGAGGACGACTTCCGCCTGGGTCAGGCCAACGGCATCGAGGTGCCGCAGACGGTGGGCGAGGACGGGCGCTATTACGCCCATGTCCCGCTGTTCGCCGGTCTGGCGGTCTACACCGACCAGGGCAAGTCCGGCCCGGCCAACAAGGCGGTGCTGGAAGCTTTCGATGAGGCCGGGTCGCTGCTGGCCAGCAACCGCATCAAGCACAGCTACCCGCACAGCTGGCGGTCGAAGGCGCCGCTGATCTTCCGCACCACGCCGCAGTGGTTCATCTCGATGGAGACGAACGACCTGCGCAAGGTGGCGCTGCAGGCGATCTCCGACACCCGCTGGGTCCCGCCGCAGGGCGAGAACCGCATCCGCTCGATGATCGAGAGCCGTCCGGACTGGTGCATCAGCCGCCAGCGCGCCTGGGGCGTGCCGATCGCACTGTTCGTCCGCAAGGCGACCGGCGAGATCCTGCGCGACGAGGCGGTGTTCGCCCGCATCGCCGACATCTTCCAGCAGGAGGGCGCCGACGCCTGGTTCGCCCGCGATCCGCAGGACTTCCTCGGCAACGCCTACTCCGCCGAGGAGTTCGAGCAGGTCCGGGACATCGTCGACGTCTGGTTCGAGTCGGGCTCCTCGCACGCCTTCGTGCTGGAACAGCGGCTGGAGGAACTGGCTTGGCCGGCCGACCTCTATCTGGAAGGCTCCGACCAGCATCGCGGCTGGTTCCATTCCTCGCTGCTGGAAAGCTGCGGCACGCGCGGCCGGGCGCCCTACAACGCGGTGCTGACCCACGGCTTTGTGCTGGACGAGCAGGGCCGCAAGATGTCCAAGTCGCTGGGCAACGTGGTGGCCCCGCAGGAGGTCTGCGACCAGTATGGCGCCGACATCCTGCGCCTGTGGATCATCAATTCCGACTATTCGGAAGATCTCCGCATCGGCAAGGAGATCATCAAGACCCAGGCCGACCTGTACCGCCGCCTGCGTAACACGCTGCGTTACCTGCTGGGTGCGCTCGCCGACTACACCCCGGCCGAGCGGATCGACGCCGCCGAGATGCCGGAGCTGGAGCGCTGGGTCCTGCACCGCCTGTCGGAGCTGGACACGCTGGTCCGCGAGAAGGTCGAGGCCTACGACTTCCATGCCCTGTTCGTGGCCCTGCACAACTTCTGTGCGGTGGAGCTGTCGGCCTTCTACTTCGACGTCCGCAAGGACAGCCTCTATTGCGATCCGGTCGATTCGGTGCGCCGCCGGTCGGTGCGGACGGTGATGGAGCATCTGTTCTCCACCCTGACCGCATGGCTCGCCCCGATCCTCTGCTTCACCGCCGAGGAAGCGTGGCTGGCCCGTCCGGACGGTCTGGGCTGGACCGAGGAAAGCGTGCATCTGCGCGGCTTCCCGGAAGTCCCGGCGGAATGGCGGAACGACGCGCTGGCTGCCAAGTGGGAGTCGGTGCGCAACGTCCGCCGCGTCGTCACCGGTGCGCTGGAGCTGGAACGCGCCAACAAGACCATCGGCTCGTCGCTGCAGGCCGATCCGACCGTCTTTGTCGACTCGGCAACCAAGGCCTTGCTGGCCGATGTCGATTTCCAGGACGTCTGCATCACCTCGGCCATCGAGGTGACGGACGCGGCGGCGCCGGAGGGAGCCTTCACCCTGGCCGACGTCCCCGGCATCGCCGTCGCCCCGGCCCTGGCCGACGGCGAAAAGTGCGAACGCTGCTGGAAGGTCCTGGAGGAGGTCGGCATGGTCGCCGACCACCCGACGCTGTGCATCCGCTGCTCGGATGCGGTGGCATAAGGCAAGTCGGCCGTCACCCCCACCCTAACCCTCCCCCGCTGGGCGGGGGAGGGAACTCCGCCGCCCGACGACCAATCCCCCTCCCCCGCATCGGACGGACCTTCGGTCCGCCGAGAGCGGGGGAGGGTCGGGGTGGGGGCAGGGGGCGGCTGCTTCCGGAGTTCACATGAACGCCTTCGTTGCCAACCAATCCCGCTCCTACTGGCTGTTCGGGCTGATCGTCGCCGTGGCGGTGGTCGTGCTCGATCAGGCAAGCAAGTGGTGGATCCTCGAACAGGTCATGCAGCCTGTGCCGCATGTCGTCGAGGTGACGTCCTTCTTCAACCTCGTGCTGGTGTGGAACTTCGGCGTCAGCTTCGGCACCTTCGCCGGCGGCGGGGCGCTGATGCCCTATATCCTCAGCGCCGTCGCCGCGGTGATCGCCGTCTGCCTGATCGTATGGCTCAAGCAGGCCGAACGGCGGCTGATCGCGCTGGCGCTGGGCTTCATCATCGGCGGGGCGGTGGGCAATGTCGTCGACCGGCTGATGCATGGCGCGGTGGTCGACTTCCTCGATTTCCATCTCGCCGGCTGGCATTTCTGGGCCTTCAACGTGGCCGACAGCGGAATCAGCGTCGGCGTGGTGCTGCTGCTGATCGATGGACTGTTCGCGGGCCGCGAAAAGTCGTAAGAGTTCCGTCGCCGGTGGCGTTATAACCGCCGGCGAGCGCTGACCATGCGGTCCCGACCTTCGGGCCGGGTCGCTACGACGTGACAGACGACGGGATCTTCCGAACGTGACCAGCATCTCCTCCGCCCTCTCCTCCACCCGGAATCGGCTTCCCCTGGCCCGGCTTCCGCTCATCGGACTGGCGCTTGCGGCGATGACGCTCGCCGGCTGCTCGGATGTGCGCCGGTCCATCGGTCTCGACCGCCAGAGCCCTGACGAATTCGCCGTCGTTTCCCGCGCTCCGCTGACCCTGCCGCCCAGCCTGCAGGACCTGCCGAAGCCGCGCCCCGGCGCCCCGCGCCCGCAGGACAGCACGCCGACCCAGACGGCTGCCGGCGCCGTGTTCGGTGGCGCCGCCCGCCGCACCGGCAAGGCAGCCGGCGAATCGACCGGTGAACGCTCGCTGGTCGCCCAGGCCTCGGCCCGCGACGGCATCGACCCGAACATCCGTGCCAAGGTCGATCAGGAAACCACCCAGCTGATCGTCGCCGACAAGAGCTGGATCGATTCGCTGCTGTTCTGGCAGAAGCAGGAGCAGCCCTACTCGCTGGTCGACCCGGCCAAGGAGCAGCAGCGCCTGCGCGAAGCCCAGGCCCAGGGCAAGTCGCTGGACGGTGCCGCCACCCCGACGATCGAGCGCAAGCGCAAGGCGCCGCTGGAAGGCCTGTTCTAAGCGACGGTCGTTCAAACGGCCGTTTCAGCCTTGTCCAAGGCACGACATCACACCAGTTTCCGGGGGCGCCCTTCCCAGCGAAGGGCGCCCTTTCGATTCGGACCTCCTGATCCGGGAGCCCTCATGCCTGCCGTCCTATCCGCCCGCCGCCTCGCCGTGGCCGGTCTCCTGGCCCTGACGATGACCGTCGCGGCTCCCCTGGCGCCAACGCCGCTTGCCCCCCTGCCCGCCCATGCGGCGGAAAAGGGGGTGTTCTTCCCCGAAAGCTTCAGCCTGTCCAACGGCATGCAGGTGGTGGTGATCCCCAACCACCGCGTGCCGGTCGTGACCCACATGGTCTGGTACAAGGTGGGCGCCGCCGACGAGGAGCGCGGCCAGTCCGGCATCGCGCATTTCCTGGAACACCTGATGTTCAAGGGAACGGACGTTATCCCGCCCGGCGAATTCAGCCGCATCGTCGCCAAGAATGGCGGGCGCGACAACGCCTTCACCAGCTACGACTATACCGCCTATTACCAGAACGTCGCCCGCGACCGGCTGGAGATGGTGATGCGGATGGAGGCCGACCGCATGGCCAACCTGAAGCTGACCGACGCGGTGGTCTATCCCGAACGCGACGTCATCATCGAAGAGCGGCGCCAGCGCATCGAGAACGAACCGGCCGACCGGATCGGCGAGCAGATCAACGCCACCATGTTCGTCCATCACCCCTACGGCACCCCAGTGATCGGCTGGCCGCAGGAGATGTCGACCCTGACGCGGGAAATGGCGGAGCATTTCTACAAGACGTGGTACGCGCCCAACAACGCCATCCTGGTGGTGTCCGGCGACATCACGGCGGCGGAGTTGAAGCCGCTGGCGGAACGCTATTACGGCGCCATCCCCGCCCGCCCGGTGCCGGAGCGCAAGCGCGTGACCGAGCCGCCGCTCAATTCCTCCCGGCAGGTGGTCCTGCGTGACGAGGAGGTCCGGCAGCCGTCGGTCCGCCGCATCTGGACCGCGCCGTCCTATCGCCTCGACCCGGAGCATCAGGCCTATGCGCTGCAGGTGCTGTCCGAGATCATGAG
Organism: uncultured Azospirillum sp.; assembly: GCF_946480385.1. The sequence goes on along the minus strand of NZ_CAMLJP010000007.1, from coordinate 7,038 downwards.
CGGCGGCACCACCTCGCGCCTCTATCGCAGTCTGGTGGTGGACCAGAAGCTCGCCACCTCGGCTTGGCTCGGCTACGGCCCGACCGCCTGGGACATGGCGACGCTCAGCATCGGCGCCAGCCCGGCCGCCGGGGTGCCGATGGAGAAGCTCGAATCAGCGCTGTGGGCGGAAATCGACAAGCTGCTGAAGTCCGGCGTGACGGAGGAGGAGGTCGCCACCGCCCGCAAGCGCATGCTGGCCGCCGCGGCCTACGCCCGCGACAGCCTGACCGGGCCGGCGCAGACGCTGGGCGCGGCGCTCGCCACCGGCCAGAGCATCGACGATGTGGAAAGCTGGCCAGTGCGCATCGACGCCGTCACCGCCGATCAGGTCAACGCCGCCGCCCGCGCCGTGCTGAGCCAAACCAACCACGTCACCGGCCTGCTGCTGCCCCCGACCGGAAAGGACAGTTGAGGATGAGCGCGCGTCACATTTCCATGCGGTCGGGCATCGCCGCGTTCTTCCTCGCCGTCATCGCCGTCGCCCTCCCTGCTCACGCGATGGACATCAAGCGCGTGGTCAGCCCTGGCGGAATCGAGGCGTGGCTGGTCGAGGACCACAAGGTTCCGGTTCTTGCGCTGGAGTGGGCCTTCGAAGGCGCCGGCGGCATCGACCCCAAGGGCAAGGAGGGGCTGGCGAACCTGACCTCCACCATGCTGGACGAGGGTGCCGGGCCGTATGATTCGCAGGCATTCCAGGCGCGGCTGCAGGACAACGCCATCGCGCTTGGCTTCGACGCCGGACGCGACGGCTTCAGCGGGTCGATGCGCACCCTGACCGAGCACCGGGACGAGGCGCTGGAACTGACCCGCCTGTCCCTGACCGATCCGCATTTCGCGCAAGAGTCGCTGGACCGCATGCGCGCCTCCATCATGGCCAGCCTGAAACGCGATCTCGCCGATCCCAACTTCGTCGCGCGGCGCCAGTTCTACGCCACCGCATTCCCCAACCATCCCTATGGCGACGAGATCCGCGGTACGCTGGGCAGTTTGCCGACCATCACGCCCGACGACCTGCGCCGCTTCGTGAAGGGACAGTTCGGCCGCGACCGGCTGGTGGTGGCCGCCGCCGGCGACATCTCGCCGGAGGACCTCGGCAAGGCGCTGGACAAGGTGTTCGGCGGCCTGCCGGCGAAGGCCGACGTGCCGCCCATTCCCGATGTGACGATGTCCGGACTGGGCCAGACCATCCTGCTGCCGCGGCCGACCGCGCAGACGGTGATGCTGATGGGCCAGCCGGGGGTCAAGCGCGACGATCCCGACTGGTATGCCGCCACGGTCATGAACTATGTGCTGGGCGGCGGCGGTTTCGGATCCCGCCTGATGGAAGAGGTGCGGGAGAAGCGCGGCCTCAGCTATGGCGTCTACAGCTATCTGATCCCGATGGACCATGCAGCGCTGGTGATGGCCAGCGGCTCGACCGTCAATGCCAAGGCGGGTCAGGCGCTGGACATCATGCGGCAGGAATGGGCCCGCATGGCGAAGGACGGGCTGACCGACCAGGAGATGGCCGACGCCAAGACCTACCTGACCGGCTCCTTCCCGCTTCAGCTCGGCTCGACCCAGGCCATCGCCCGCATCCTGCTGCAAGTGAAGCGCGACAATCTGGGCATTGATTACCTGAACCAGCGCGACCGCTACATCAACGCGGTGACCCAGGCCGACATCAAGCGCGTCGCCCAGCGCCTGCTCGACCCGGCCAAGCTGCTGACCGTGCTGGTCGGCAAGCCGGACGGCGTCTCGCCGACGCGGACGATCGACGGGGGGAGTTGAGGGGGCGTCACAGCTCCGGGTGCCCCCTCCCCATCCCTCCCCCGCCTTCGGCGGTGGAGGGGGCAGGATGATTGGCGGCGTAACGTAAATGCCAGAGCGGCGGCAGTCCCCTCTCCCCTCGGCCGGCCGAAAGGCCGGTCCGAAAGCGGGGGAGGGTTAGGGAGGGGGCATCGGTTAGCGAAAATTCCCCTCACGCCAAATCCGGCTGGCTCCCCGGAAAGCGCGGATCGCTGGGGTCGACCGGATGCCCCGGCACCTTGCCGGGAATGATCCCGACCTGATCGGACCGCGCTGCATCGTCGCGGTCGTTCTGTTCCTCGCGCTGTTCCAACGGTGGGGCGGCGGGCTTGTCGGACATGGCTTCCTCCTGTCGCGTTTCCTGAAAACAACAACACCCCGCCCACCATCCGGTTGCACGGCTCGGCCGGCGTGCATAGGCCGATAAGCTGCACCAACCGCCGCGTTTTGGCCCGTGGCCGATGCCGACGGTCGGTGTTAGGCTCCCTGCGCCCCGCAGATGGGCCGCGTCAAAGGACCGCTGACGTCAAGGAGTCCAAAGCATCATGACCGCGCTGACCCGTTCCCCCGCCCATACACCGGCTTGGGCCGCTCTCGCCCGCCACCGCCAGGACATGGCCGGCACGCACATGCGTGACCTGTTCGCCGCCGATCCCGGCCGGTTCAAAGCCTTCTCTTTAGAGGCTGCGGGCCTGTTCCTCGATTATTCGAAGAACCGCATCACCCAGGACACGGTCGGCCTGCTGCTCGACCTCGCCCGCCAGCAGGATGTGGAGGGCGCCCGCGCCCGCATGTTCGGTGGCGAGCCGATCAACCTGACGGAAAAGCGCGCGGTCCTGCACACCGCGCTGCGCAACCGCTCCGACCGCGGCGTGACGGTCGATGGCCGCGACGTGATGCCGGGCGTGCGCGCCGTGCTGGAGCGGATGGACGCCTTCGCCACTTCGGTGCGCGACGGCGAGTGGCGCGGCTATACCGGCCAGCCGATCACCGACGTGGTGAACATCGGCATCGGCGGCTCCGACCTCGGCCCGGTGATGGCGACGGAGGCGCTGAAGCCTTTCGCCCATGCCCATGTCGCCCTGCATTTCGTCTCCAACGTCGACGGCACCCATCTGGCCGAGCAGCTGAAGTGGCTGGACCCGGAGACGACGCTGTTCGTCATCGCGTCCAAGACCTTCACGACGCAGGAGACGCTGACCAACGCCCACTCCGCCCGCCGCTGGTTCCTTGAGACCGCGCAGGACGAGGCGCATGTCGCCAAGCATTTCGTCGCCGTCTCCACCAACGAGGCGGAGGTGCGGAAGTTCGGCATCGACCCCGCCAACATGTTCGGCTTCTGGGATTGGGTCGGCGGCCGCTATTCGCTGTGGTCGGCCATCGGCCTGCCGATCATGATCGCCATCGGGCCGGAGCGCTTCGCCGAACTGCTGGCCGGCGCCCATGCGATGGACGAGCATTTCCGCACCGCGCCGCTGGAGCGCAACATGCCGGTGCTGATGGGGCTGCTCGGCGTCTGGTACCGCAATTTCTGGGATGCCTCGTCTTACGCGGTGCTGCCCTACGACCAGTATCTGCACCGCTTCCCCGCTTATCTCCAGCAGCTGGACATGGAGAGCAACGGCAAGTCGGTGACCCGCGGCGGCGAGCCGGTGGATTACCAGACCGGCCCGGTGCTGTTCGGCGAGCCCGGCACCAACGGCCAGCATGCCTTCTACCAGCTGATCCACCAGGGCACCTCGCTGATCCCCTGCGACTTCATCGCGGCGGCGACCACCCACAACCCGATCGGGGCGGAGGCCGGTGCCCATCACCGCATCCTGCTGTCCAACGTCTTCGCCCAGGCCGAGGCGCTGATGCGCGGCAAGACCGCCGACGAAGTGCGGGCGGAGATGACCAAGGCCGGCAAACCGGCGGCGGAGGTGGAGGCGCTGGTCCCCCACCGCGTCTTCCCCGGCAACCGCCCGTCCAACACCATCATGATCCAGAGCCTGACCCCGGCGACGCTGGGCGCCCTGATCGCGCTGTACGAGCACAAGGTCTTCGTCCAGGGCATCGTCTGGGACATCAACAGCTTCGACCAGTGGGGCGTCGAGCTGGGCAAGCAGCTGGCCAACACCATCCTGCCGGAGATGGAAACCGGTCCGGCCGAGGGCGCCCATGATAGCTCCACCACCGGGCTGATGGCGTGGTGGCGGGCGCACCGGTAAGTGCAGGTCCAGCTTACGCCAAGTAATTGTATGTATACGAACATCATCGGGCGGGATGGACTCTCCCCGATGGCGTTCGGAACATTGCGGCTGCGTTTTGGTTGAAGAGGAAAGCGGTCTTTGCACCAGTCCACTTCAGCGGAGCAGCCCCATGTCCACCCGTTTGCGCCTTGCCATCCTGATCTACGGCATGATCCAGGGTGTGGTCTTCGGCATCGGCACCGTCCTGGTCCTCGCGGTTCCCAGCTTTTCCGAGCAGGCGATGACCCTGATGCCGACCGTGGTGATCCTCAGCATCGTGCTTGCGGCCCCCATCGCCTGGTTCATGGCGCCACGGCTGCGCCTGCGCTTCTGGCAGCGGCGGGAAGAGCGGCAGCAGGCGCCGCGCCGGGTCACGCTGTCCTGACCCCTCCGTCAGGGGCGTCTTCCGCGACCATGGCGAACAGCCAGTCGCGGAAGGCGCGCATGGTCGGCGTCTCCGGCCGCGACTTCAGCGACGTCAACCAATAGGCGCCCTTGCACACGGTGACGGCGAAGGGCTGCTCGATCAGGCCCAACGCCAGCGGCCGGCGGAACATCGATACCGGAGCCAGCGCCACCCCCGCCCCCTGGATCGCCGCCTCCACCATCAGGGAGGAGGAATCGAAGACCGGCCCCTTGACCGGGGGCATGGCCGACGGCTCCATCCCCGCGGCGGCGAACCAGCCCGGCCATTCGTCGGCCCGGTAGGAGCGCAGCAGGGTCTCGCGGCCGACATCGGCGGGGTCGCGCAGGCGGCGGGCGATCTCCGGAGCGCACAGAACCGACAGCGGCGCGTTGAACAGCCGGATCGCGTCGGTGCCGTGCCAAGCGCCGTCGCCGAAGCGGATGGCGTAGTCCAGCCCCTCCGCCGCGATGTCGACGCGGTTGTTGTTGGTGGACAGGCGCAGGTCGACGAAGGGATGAGCCTCGCGGAAGCGGGCCAGCCGCGGCAGCAGCCAGCCGACGGCGAAAGTGCCGACCGCGCCGACCGTCAGCACTTCGCGGAACCGCCCGCCCTCGAATTGGTCGAGCAGGCCGCCGATGCGGTCGAACGCCTCCTCCAGCGTCGGCAGCAGCGCTCGCCCCTCGTCGGTTAGGGCAAGGCCACGCGGCAGGCGGTGGAACAGGCTGGCGCCTAGCCGCTCCTCCAGCAGCTTGACCTGATGGCTGACGGCGGCCTGGGTCACGCACAGCTCGATGGCGGCGCGGGTGAAGCTGAGATGCCGCGCTGACGCCTCGAAGGCACGCAGGGCGTTCAGCGGCAGATAGGGCCGGACCACGGGTTCCCCGGACGATGCTTGATGCCGGAGGGTGAGCTAACATCGATTGCGGGCAGGCTCCAGCGGGATGTGGGGGCATTGTCAACCGACACCCCCATAACTCACCGCCCGGCCCTCACCGCCCGGTCAGCACCTTGCGCGTGTGCAGCGCGATCATCCGTTCCTCGTCGGTCGGGATGACATAGACCGGCAGCCGGCTGCGCGACGTGGAGATCTTCGCCGCATTGGCCTCGTTGGCCGCCGCGTCGATCTCGACGCCCATCCAGGCAAGCTTGTCGCCGACCCGCGCCCGCACCGGGGCGGAGCGTTCGCCGATGCCCGCCGTGAACACCACGGCATCCACCCCGCCCATCGAAGCGGCCAGCGCGCCGGTCTCCTTGGCGATGCGGAAGCAGAACAGTTCCACCGCCTCCTGCGCATGCGGGTCGCTGCTCTCCAGCAGGGCGCGCATGTCGTTGGAGATGCCCGACACGCCGAGTAGGCCGGACTTGTTGTAGAGCATCTTCTCGATGGCGCCGGCGTCCATGCCCTTGCGCATCAGGTAGATCAGCACGCCGGGGTCGATGGTGCCGCAGCGGGTGCCCATCGGCAGGCCGTCGAGCGCGGTGAAGCCCATGGTGCTGTCGACGCTGCGCCCGCCATGGATGGCGCACATGCTGGCGCCGCTGCCGAGATGGGCGACGACCACCCGCGAGTCGCCCAACTCCGGCGCGATTTCCGGCAGACGGCGGGAGATGTACTCGTAGGACAGGCCGTGGAAGCCGTAACGGCGCACGCCCTCCTCCGTCAGCTCCCGCGGGATGGCGAAGGTCTGCGCCTGCCAGGGCTGGTTGCGGTGGAAGGCGGTGTCGAAGCAGGCGACCTGTGGCAGTTCCGGATGCGCCTCCGCCAGCGCGCGGATGGCGGCGAGGTTGTGCGGCTGGTGCAGCGGGGCCAGCGGCACCAGACCGTCCAGCTCATCCAGCACGGCGGAGGTCAGCAGCACCGGGGCGGCGTGGCGGACGCCGCCATGCACCACCCGGTGGCCGGCGGCGATCAGCGTCGCCCCCTCCAGCCGCTCTTCGATCCAACTCAACAGATAGGACAGCAGGGCGGTGCGGTCGCTGGGTTCACCAGCGCCCCAGCTCTTCTCGGCGAGCGGGCGGCGCTGGGCGTCCTTGGCCTCGAACACCGGCTGGGTGCCGATGCCCGAGATCTGGCCGTTGATGGTGACCACCGGATCCCCGCCGCCATGATCCCGGAACACCGAGAATTTCAGGCTGGAGGAGCCGGCATTGATGACGAGGATCGCGTTGGACATATGCCCTGCCCTCCTCACTCGGCCGCGGCGGCGGCGCCACGGCGGCGGGCGGCGGCCGACAAGACGGCCACGGCGCAGGACGCCAGACGGGTGCGCACATTGTCGGCGCGGCTGGTCAGGATGATCGGCACGCGGGCGCCCAGCACGATGCCGGCGGCGTCGGCATGGGCCAGGAAGGACAACTGCTTGGCGAGCATGTTGCCGGCCTCAAGATCGGGAACCAGCAGGATGTCGGCCTGACCGGCCACCTCGGACTTGATGCCCTTGGTGATGGCGGCCTCGCGGCTGATGGCGTTGTCGAAGGCCAGCGGGCCGTCGAGGATGCCGCCGGTGATCTGGCCACGGTCGGCCATCTTGCAGAGCGCCGCGGCTTCCAAGGTCGAAGCGATCTTGGTGT
>NZ_CAMLJP010000006.1 GCF_946480385.1 uncultured Azospirillum sp. | reverse complement strand
ACGCTCGACGAGATGGAAGCGTTGTGGCAGCAGGCCAAGCGCGAGGAACGCGGCGAGGCCTGACGGCTCAATAGCCCCAGCGGTCGAAGGCGAAAGCCCACTGGCGCCGCACCGCGCTGCGGGCCGGGTCCTCCAGATCGTGACGGGCGCGCTGGTAATCGCGCACGTCGGCAAGGTAGCGCTCGGCCCGCGACCGCACCGGCTCGAAGGGACCAAGATCGAGCCCGTCATAAACCTCGTCCAGCGTCTCCAGCGGGTCGGCGATGAAGCGGTCATAGCGGATTTCCACCAGCCGGCCGGGCGGCAGCAGCGCCCGGTCGCGGTCGAACCGCGCCATCATCGCCGGGTAGAGGTCCAGCACCAGCCCGTCCACCGCCCGCGGATCGTAGGATTGCAGCGAGAACTCCCGCAGCAGGGTCAGCAGCATGCGGCGGGTGGAGCTGAAGACCTCGTAGGGGTCGCGGTGGATGTGGACGAAGACCGCGTCGGGACGCAGGGCCAACAGTTCCGCCAGCTTCGGGGTGTGGGCCGGATTCTTGATCAGCAGGCGCCGGCCGCCGCAATGGATCTGCATCTTGGTCAGGTAGAGATCCATCCGGCGGCGCCACAGGTCGACGGCCTCCGGGCGGCAATCCTCGAACAGCACGCCCCGACGGAAGGCGCAGCGCAGATGCTTGGGGAAGAAGATGCCGTGGTAGTAGGACAGCGGCTGCATCAGCGCCAGGGCCAGTTCGTCCTCCTGCGGGGAGGTGGGGTCGACCGGCATGGCGTCGATGATGCGGTCGGGCGGCAGCCATTCCTCCAGCCGGGACCGCCAGAAGGAACTCAGGCCCAGAAAGCCCCAGGGCAGGCCGACCGCCAGCGGATCGGGGGCGGCGAAGCGCGGATCCTGGGCCAGCAGGTTCAGCAGATGGGTGGTGCCGCTGCGCCAGTGGCCGAGGATGAACAGCGGCGGCGGCCCTGCGGCCCTGCCCTGCCCCGTCAGCCGCTTCACCCGCCGCTGTTCCAGCAAATCGAGCGGCGCGCGGATCGCGGCGGCCCCCAAGGCGGTGGCGATTCGGTGCAGGTGCAGCGGCCCGACACCGCCGCCGTTGCGCAGAACGGCCGCCAGCGTGGCGGCGTCGGCCCCGGCCAGCGGGTGGAAGATGCGGTGCCCGTTCCGGCGCAGCCAGGGGGTCATGGCGCGTCCGGCCCCGGCCCGGCCGGATAGGCCCTGCCCCGCCATTCGGACGGCTTGCCATGGCGGGCACGCAGCAGCGCCGACCATTGGATCGCCAGCATGATGAGGATTCCAACCGGGTGCAGCAGGGCGCCGACGACGCTCTGGCGGAAGCGGACGGCCAGCAGCAGGCGGAAAATCACCCCGGCCGCCGCCGCCAGCCCGGCCAGGATGACAGCCGCCATTGGCAGCGGGTGCAGAGCCGCCCAGCCCAGCACAATCCATGGCATTACATGGCCGCCGAACAGCAGCAGGGTCCAGACCGGCAGGGCCGCTGGGGTCGCCATCCCCTCCGTCGCGTTCTTGGAGAAGCCGGACCACACCTCGCGCCAGCCGCGATACATCCGGCAGCGGGCAAGGCCGGTGGCGTCGAACAGGTCGGTCCCCTGCCCGGTGCGGCGGAAGGCCCGCGGCAACGTCACCCCGTCATGCAGCGATGCGGCGATGGCGGCATGGCCCCCGGCCGCCAGATAGGCGTCCTTCCTCACCGCGATCAGTTGGCCGCAGGCGGCGCCGAAACGCGGGTCGGCGGAGCGCCGCATCCCCGCCATCGGCAGGAAGCCAAGCAAGAGGAAATGGATCAGCGGGATCACCAGCGCCTCGGCCAGCGTCCCGGTTTCCTCGCGCGGGAAGCCGCTGACCAGACCGTTTCCGCCCGACAGCAGGGCGCCGCTGGTCAGCCGGGCGGCGGCGGGGGAAAGCCGCACGTCGGCATCCTGGAACAGCAGCACCGAATGGCGCGCCAGACATGCCAGCACCTGACAGGCATGCTGCTTGCCCGACCAGCCCGGCGGCAGCGGCGGTGCGGGCTCCAGCCGCACGCGCGGGTCGCGGGCGGCGATGCTGCGGACGATGTCCGCCGTGCGGTCGTTGGAATGATCGTCGAGCACCACGACCTCCACCTCGACACCACGGCTGAGCAGCGCCGCATCGACGGCGGCGGCGATGCCGGCCTCCTCGTTGCGGGCGGGGATCAGGATGCTGACGGCGGTGCCCAGCGGCGGGGCGGCGGTGGGACGGCGGTAGAGATACAGGTTGAGGATTCCCTGCCCCAGCGGCAGCAGGGCCAGAAGCAGCGACAGCCCGGCAATCAGGTCGATGAGGATCATGGCCGTTTCACCTCCCGCTGCGGCATCGGCCTCTGCCCATCATTGTGTGCCGCGGAGAAGGCCTGTCCGCCCGCCCAGGCGTGTGCCCGGCGCCACAGGTCGTAAACCCCGCCGATGCCCACGGTTCCCTCCATCAGCGTCAGGAAGCGCGCCGGGTCGCGGCTTTGCGCGTCGAGCGCCAATTGGTCCATCACCGCCTCCAGCCGCCCCTCCAGATCCGCCGCGATTTCCGGCACCGGCAGATCCTTGATGCAGGCGGCATCAATCGGCTCGCCGAAGCGGAGCAGGGCCTCCGGCGTTCGTTCGTCCCAGAACGGGTATTCGACGGCCAGCGGCACCACCAGGGCCGACGGCATGCGGCGGACCAGATGGGCGATTCCCGGCCGCAGGGTCACCGGGCGGCGGCGCGGATCGGTGAAGGCACCCTCCGCCGTGATCCACAGCATCGCGCGCGGATCGGCCAGGATATGTTCGGCAGTGCGCAGGAAGGTGACGGCTCCCGCGCGGCCGGGTTCCAGCCCGAACAGGCCGATCCGGCGCATGAAGCGGTAGCGGCGCAGCATCTCCGCGTCGATCGGCCCGAAGCCCGGCCGACCGCGGAACCGGGTGGTCCCCATCACGATCAGCAGGGCGGGATCCCACCAGGACGGGTGGTTCAGATAGACGATGACCGGCCGCCCCGGCGGCAGCGCCGGCCAGCCCGGCCGCGCCAGCCGCATGGCATGGAAGCCGCGCCGCAGCCGCCGAGCCATGACGCCGCCGAAGAACCAGCAGAGAAACCGCGACCGTAACGCGACCGGATCGTCCCTCATCCTTCCCCGGCCTTCCGTCAGGCCACGGCACGGGCGGCGTCCGCCCCGGCGCCGCGCAGATCCTGGTCCAGGCTGTCGGCGGCGATCCACCCCGACATCAGCACCATCGGCATGCCCGGTCCCGGATGGGCGGCCCCGCCGGCCAGATACAGCCCCTCCACATCGCGCGAGCGGTTGCCCGGCTTGAAGGCGCCCATGAAGCGGCCGTGGCTCGCCAAGCCATAGATGGCGCCGTTCAGGACATTGTAGCGGTCGTGGATGTCCTGCGGCGTCAGCACATGTTCGACGCGGATGCGGTCTTCCAGGTCGGCCATGCCGGCGGTGCGCTTCAGCTTGTCGAACACCACCCGGCGATAGGCCGGCAGCATGCGGCTCCAGTCGTGGCGCTGGCGCAGATAGGGGGTGTGGACCAGCACATACAGCGCCTCCCCACCCTTTGGTGCGACGCCCGGTTCGGTGCGGGCGGGCGCGGCGATGTAGCAGGTCGGGTCGGGTGCCGGTTCCCCCTGGCCATAGATCCAGTCGAACTCCTCCTCCGGATCGCGGGAGAAGACGAAGTCGTGGTGCAGCAGGTGATCGTAGGCGCGGTCAAGCCCCAGATAGAACACCACGCCGGAACAGGCCGGCTCGTAGCTGCGGCGTTTGGAAAACCGCTTGGCGGGCTGCCCGCCCACCAGTTCCTGATAAGTCCGGATGGAATCCATGTTCGACACCGCGGCCGAAACCGGGATGCGCTCGCCTCCGTCGGTTTCGACCGCGACGACGCGCCCGCGCTCCACCTGCAGGCGGCGGACGCCGGTGTTGGTGCGGATGTCGACGCCCAGCCGCCGCGCCACCCGCTCCAGCGCCGCCGGCACGGCACGGGTGCCGCCCATCGGATACCAGACGCCGTCATTGGTCTGCATATGGGCGATGGCGCACAGCACCGCCGGCGAGCCGTAGGGGGAGGAGCCGACATACTGGGTGAAATGATCCAGCATCTGGGCCGCCCGCGCATCCGGCACATGGTTGCGGATGGTGCCGGCCACCGTGCTGCCCATGCGGAGCGCCAGCACGTCGGACAGGGTGCTGGCGTTGAAGCTGTTGCGGAAGTTCAGTGTGTCGCCCAGATCCTCCACCGATTTCCAGAAGAAGAAGCGTTCGGAGATGCCGTGCAGCCGTTCAGACATCGCCTGGAAGCGGCGATAGCCCTCCCCCGCTCCGCGTCCGGGTGCCAGCCGGTCCAGTTCGGCCGCCATGGTTCCCACATTCTCCGACAGGTCCAGCACCGTGCCGTCGTCGAAGAAGCAGCGCCATTGCGGCTCCAGCCGGACCATTTCCAACTCGCGGTCGAGATCGCAGCCGGCCTCTTCCAGGATGCGGCGCAGGACGCGCGGCACCGTCAGGATGGTCGGCCCCATGTCGAAGCGGAAGCCGCTGTCCTCCAGCACCGCCGCCTTGCCGCCGACCCAGCCGTTCTTTTCCAGCAGCGTCACCTTGTGCCCGCGCGCCGCCAGCACCACCGCCGCCGCCAGACCGCCCAGGCCCCCACCGATCACCGCGATGCGATCCGTCATGCCATCCCCCCTGCAACGGCCTGCCGCAGCATGCCGGACAATCCCATGGTCTTTGTGCGCCAGGGCGTCGGCAGGCCCAGTTCCTGGGCCAGCAGCCGCGCCGTGATGCGTGCGCCTTCGAAGATGACCGGCAGTCCGCTGCCGGGATGGGTGCCGCCGCCCACCAGATAGACGCCGTCGAGATCCTCGAACCGGTTGCGCGGGCGGCGGTGAAGCATCTGGTCCAGGCTGTGCGCCAGATTGAAGGTGGCGCCGCGATGAACCGCGAACTGGCTTTCCCAGTCGGCGGGCGTCACCACCCGCTCCACCCGGATGCGGCGTTCCAGATCGGTGAGCCCGAAGCCGGCCAGCCGGTCGAGGATGTGCCGGCGGTAATGCGGCGCCTCCGCCTTCCAGTCGATGTGGCCGCGCTGGTGGCCGACCGGCACCAGGATGTAGAGCGTGCTGCCGCCGGGCGGCGCCATCTCCGGATCGGTGACGCAGGCGTTCTGCACGTAAATCGACGGGCTGCGCGGCAGTTCCCGGCATTCCTCGATCTCCGCGAGGTTGCGGGCGTAATCCTCCGCCAGATAGACGGTGTGGTGGTCCAGCCCGTCCACCTTCCCCTCGATGCCGAGATACAGCATGAAGGTGGAGCAGGAGAATTTCTTGGTGGCGAGGCGGGCGTCGCTCCAGCGCCGGCGCAGATCGTCGGGCACCAGCGTCGTCATCGCCCGCGCGAAGTCGGCGTTGATGACCAGCGCGTCGGCGGGATAGTCGCCGGCCTCCGTCCGCACGCCGACGGCGCGGCGGCCCAGGAACCTGATGTGGCGCACCGTCTCGTTCAGTCGCACGGTGACGCCCAGGCTTTCCGCCACCCGGCGCATCGCCTCCATCACCGCCTCCGTCCCGCCACGGGGGTGAAAGACACCGTGTTCATGCTCCAGGAACGAGAGGATGGTGAACAGGCTGGGGCAGCGGAAGGGCGACATGCCCAGATACTTGCTCTGGAACGAGAAGGCGAGGCGGATGCGCGGGTCCTGGAAATAGCGGGACAGGTCGCGGTCCACCGAGCGGTGCGGCGACAGCCTGCCCAGAGCCTTCAGCATCGGCAGCGAGGCCAGGGCCCAGGGGCTGGAGAAGTCGGATTCCAGAACCGGGCGGAAGCGCTCCATCTTCTCCCGATTGTCGGCCAGAAAGCGCGGCAGACCTTCGGCATCGCGCGGGCTGAGTTTGGCGATCTCCGCCATCAGCGCCGTCATCTCGGCCTGGACGCGCAACTCGCCACCGCCTTCGAACACCAGCCGATAGAGCGGGTCGAGGCGGATCAGGTCGACCTCGTCCGACAGGCGCCGGCCACAGGCCTCGAAGATCTCCTCCAGGATGCGGGGGTAAAGGAAAAAGGTGGGGCCGGTGTCGAAGCGGTATCCGTCCATGGAGAAGCCGGCCGACCGGCCGCCGATGCGGTCCTGCCGTTCCAGCACCGTCACCTTCGCACCCGTAAGCGCCAGGAGCATCGCGGATGCCAATCCGCCCGGCCCCGCGCCGATGATCACGACTTGTCGTTCCATGCGCTTGCCAAACGCTCCTGCGCTGCCGAAGTTTGTCGTGATGGTTACGAAGCCTGGTCGAAAATGGATTGTAAAAACAGCCCTCCTCCTGATGAAGTAACCCTTTCGATGAGAAATGAAGAATGCCGATCATCCGCTGATTACACGGCGTGGAGCGCCCAAGTCATTTCGCTACGACTTTCAGTTATTCGCGGACTTCGCCACCGGATCGCGGCTGATGCCGAAAGGCTCGTGCGATCACTGGAAACACGACCGGGCCGGCGTGCCACGGAGAGCGTCAGTGCCGAAATCCTGCCGCTGGCGGAGGCCTGCCGGTTCCTGGAACGCGAGGCGGCCGGCCTGCTGGCACCAAGGCGGCTGGGACGGCGCGGGCGCCCGGTCTGGCTGTTCGGCGCGGAGGTGGAGGTGCGGCGGGAACCGCTTGGAACGGTGCTGATCGTCGGGCCGTCCAACTACCCGCTGCTGCTACCGGGCGTGCAGGCGGTCCAGGCGCTGGCCGCCGGCAACAGGGTGCTGGTCAAGCCGGCGTCGGGTTGTGGCGCGCCGATGCTCCTGCTGGGGGAGTGGCTGCAGGAGGCCGGCCTGCCGCCGGGGCTGTTCCAGGTGCTGGACGAGTCCGCCGCGGCGGTGGCCGAAGCCATCGCGGCCGGCATCGACAAGCTGGTGCTGACCGGATCCGCCGACACCGGCCGAGCGGTGGCGGAACGGCTCGCCCGCCATCTGGTGCCCTCGACGATGGAGCTGTCGGGCAACGACGCCGTCTTCGTCCTGCCGGGGGCGGAGGTCGAGCAGGTCGCCCGCGCGCTGGCATTCGGCCTGCGGCTCAACGGCTCCGCCACCTGCATCGCGCCGCGGCGGGTCTTCGTTCCGCGGGAAATGGCTGTGGGGCTGGAGGATGCTCTCGTGGGGCAGGTCGCCGCGATTCCGCCGGTGCCGGTGTCCTTGCCGACCAGACGCCGGCTCGCCGCCCTGGCGCGCGATGCGGTGGCGGAGGGAGCGCGTGCGCTTGGGATCGTGCCGAAGGACGAAGACGTTGCGATGACGCCGCTGATTCTCACCGACGCACGGCCCGGCATGGCGTTGCTGCGCGAGGAGATCTTCGCCCCGGTCCTGTCGCTGGTGCCGGTGCGGGACATGGAGGCGGCGCTGGAGGCGGCGGCACACAGTCCCTACGCACTGGGGGCGTCGGTCTTCGGGCCGGTGGCGCAGGCGAGGGAATTGGCGGGGCGGATCGATGCCGGGGCGGTGACGATCAACGACCTGATCGTGCCGACCGCCGACCCGCGCCTGCCCTTCGGCGGACGGCATGCCAGCGGCTGGGGCGTCACCCGTGGCGCCGAAGGGCTGCTGGAGATGACGCAGGTGAAGACGGTGTCGATCCGCAAGGGGCGGCTGCGCCCGCATTTCGAGGCTCCGCGCGAGGGCGACGACGCGCTGATGTTGGCGGCGCTGCGCCTGTTCCATGGCGGCCCCGGCACCCGAGCCGATGCGATCCGGCGGATGGTGCAGGCAGTGCGCCGAGGGTCCCGTGCCTGACAAGAAACGCAATAAAAACGATGGATGATTGAATGTTCGCCCTGATCCTCGCCTTTCTGATCGGTGCCGTCTCCGGTTCACGCACGCTGCTCGGCCCGGCCGCCGTCAGTTGGGGTGCCTATGGCGGCTGGCTCGACGTGTCGGGAAGCTGGCTGTTCTTCCTGGCGCACCCGGTCTCGCCCTGGGTCTTCACCGCGATGGCGGTGGTGGAACTGATCGTCGACAAACTGCCGACCACCCCCAGCCGCAAGCAGCCCTTCCCCTTCGCCAGCCGCATCGCCGGCGGCGCCATCGCCGGGGCCGCCATCGGGGCGAATGCCGGATTGTGGGTCGCTGGGCTGATCGCCGGCGGCATCGGCGCCGTCGTCGGGACGCTCGTCGGCTATACGGTGCGCGTGCGGATGGCCGCCGCCTTCGGCCGCGACCGCCCCGCCGCCCTGCTGGAGGACGCGGTGGCACTGATCGCGGCCGTTCTGATCGTCGCGGCGGCCTGACGGGTCGCTATCCTTCGACGCCCTCCAGCCGATCGGACAGTCCGGCATCCATTCCGGCATAACCACTGCGGATGCGGGCCTCCAGCATGGCGGCTTCCGGCAGCAGCCGGGTCATGAAGAACCGCGCCAATCCGATGCGCGCGTCAAGGAATGCCGGGTCGTAGCCGTCCGGTCGCCGGGCCGCGGCGGAGGCGGTCAGTCCCCACATCCAGCCATAGGCGACCAGCGCGGTCAGCCGCAGCAGGTCGGTGGCCCCGGCCGCCCCGTCGCGCGGGTCGCGCCCCTCCTGGCGCAGCCAGTCGGCCAAGCCGCGCAGCCGGTCGGCAGCACTCCGCAACGGCTCCGCTAGGTCGGCGGTCGCCGGATCGTCGGCCAGCGTCGTCGCCGCATCCTCCACCGCGTCCAGCATCCGCCTCAGCGGCCGGCCGCCATGCAGGGTCAGCTTGCGCTGCACGAGGTCGAGCGCCTGGACGCCGTTGGTCCCCTCATAGATCTGCGTCGCCCGCACGTCGCGGACCAACTGCTCGACGCCATTGTCGCGGATATAGCCGTGGCCGCCCATCACCTGCTGGGCCAGCACCGCCGCCTCGAAGCCGAAATCGGTGCCGGCGGCCTTCACCACCGGGGTCAGCAGCGCCGCCCAATCCTCTGCCTCCTCCGCCAGCGACGGATCCTTGGCGGCCCGGTCGAGCCACAGTGCCACCAATCCGGCGAGCGCCCGTCCTGCATCAGTCAGCACGCGGGCGGTCAGCACCATCCGCCGCACGTCGGGATGATGCAGGATCGGATCCCCCACGGCACCGCCGCCGGGCGCCCTGCCCTGCACGCGGCCGCGGGCATAAGCCAGGGCCGCCTGCGCCGCGCGTTCCCCCACGCCGATGCCCTGGATGCCGACGAACAGCCGTTCGTGGTTCATCATCGTGAACATGGCGGCGAGGCCGCGATGCGGCTCTCCCACCATCCAGCCGACGGCGCCCTCGTAGGACACCACGCAGGTGGGCGAGGCATGCAGACCCATCTTGCGCTCGACCGACAGCACCGACCAGTCGTTGCGGGCGCCGTCGGGCAGGCGCTTCGGCACCACGAACAGGCTGATGCCGCGGGTGCCCGGCGGTGCATCGGGCAGGCGGGCCAGCACCAGATGCACGAGATTCCCGGTCAGGTCATGGTCGGCCGAGGAGATGAACATCTTCTGCCCCGCCAGCCGGTAGGTGCCGTCGCCCACCGGCACGGCCTGCGTCCGCAGCAGCCCCAGGTCGGTGCCGGCCTGCGGTTCGGTCAGCGCCATGGCACCGGTCCAGTCGCCGGCCAGCATCGGCGGCAGGCAGCGCTCCTTCACCGCCGCGTCGCCATGGGCGGCGAGCGCCCGGATGGCGCCCTGGGTCAGGCCGGGGGTGATGCTGAAGGCGAGATTCGCCGCGCAGACCAACTCCGTCACCAGCGTGTCGAGCAGCGCCGGCATCCCCTGCCCGCCATAGTCCGGGGCACCGGCCAGCCCGTTCCAGCCGCCCTCGCGCCAATGCCGCCACGCCTCGCCGAAACCGGCGGGCATGCGCACGCCGTCTCCGTCTACCCGCGCGCCCTCCTCGTCGCCGGAACGGTCGAGCGGCAGCAGAACGTCCACCGCCAGCCGCCCGCCCTGGGCCAGCACCGCGTCGAACAGATCGGGCGTCGCGTCCTCCCAACCCGCTGCGGCAAGCGCGTCGGGAGCCTTCAGCACCTCGTTGACGAGGAAGCGGACGGATTGCAGCGGCGGTTCGTAGACGCTCATGCTGCAGTCTCGCCATAGGCCCGGCGGAGTTCGCGCTTCAGCAGCTTGCCGGCGGTGTTGCGCGGCAGGCTGTCGACGAAATGCACCTGCTTGGGCAGCTTGAAGGGCGCCAGATGGCCGCGGCAATGGGCGATCAGCCCCTCGGCATCCACGCTCTGCCCGTTGCGCAGGACGACGAAGGCGGTCACCGCCTCGATCCATTTCGGGTCGGGCAGCGCCACCACCGCGACCTCTGCGACGGCGGGATGGGTGTAGATCGCCTCCTCCACCTCGCGGCTGGCGACCACCACGCCGCCGGTGTTGATGACGTCCTTGATGCGGTCGACAATGTAGAGATAGCCGGCCTCGTCCAGATAGCCGACGTCGCCGGAATGGAACCAGCCGCCCTGGAACGCCTCTTCCGTCTCGCGCTCCTTGTCCCAATAGCCGACCATCAGCTGGGGGGAGCGATGGACGATCTCGCCATGGGTGCCCGGCGGCACGTCGTTCATGTCCAGATCGACCACCCGCGTCTCGACATTCAACACCGGGCGGCCGGCGGAGGCGGGGCGTTCCTCATGCTCCTCCGGCGACAGGACGGTGGCGAGCGGGCCGATCTCGCTCTGGCCGTAGCAGTTGAAGGCGCGGGCGTTGGGCAGGCGGCGGCGAAGCTCCTGCAGCACCGGAACCGGCATGATCGAGGCGCCGTAATAGAGTTTTTCCAGCGATCCCAGATCATGCGAGTCGAAATCGGCATGGCGCAGAAGCCCGACCCAGACGGTGGGCGGCGCGAAGAAGGAGGTGATCCGGTGCGCCTCGATTAGCTCCAGGCATTGCTTCAGCGCCGGGGCCTGGATCAGCAGGGTGGTGGCGCCGACCATCAGCTGCGGCATCAGGAAGACGTGCATCTGCGCCGAATGGTAGAGCGGCAGCGCCGCCAACGCCCGGTCGCTCCCGGTGAAACGACAGTCGTGGATGGCGCTTTCATACTCCGCCAGCAGGCTGCCGTGGGTCATCATCGCGCCCTTCGGCGCCGCGGTGGTGCCGGAGGTGTAGAGAAGCTGAACCACCGTGTCGGCATCCACCACCACCTCGATGTCCGCCGACGCGCCCGCATCCTGCGCGATGGCCAGCACGTCCAGCTCGCCGGTGCCGGCGGCCAGCGTCCCGGTCCAGTCCAGCCGCGCGGCCTCACCGGCATCGGCCAGAGGGCCGGCCAGATCGGCGTCGTGCAGCACCATCCGCGCGCCTGACTGCGTCAGGATGTAGGACAGCTCCTCCCCCGTCAGGGCGTAATTGACCGGCACATGGATGAAGCCGCCGACCGCGCAGCCCAGCCACGCCACGACATAGGCGTCGGAGTTGCGCCCGAAGGCCGCCACCCGGTCCCCTGGCTTGAGGCCCATGTCCGTGAATCGCCGGGCCACCCGCTTCGCGGCAAGGTGCATATCGGTGAAGCTCCATTCCCGCCCCTCATAGCGGAGGGCGATGCGGCCGCCATACCGCCGCGCGGCTCGTGCCAGAGCCCCGCCGATGCTGATGCCGCGCGCCGCGGCGATCGCGTTTGCAACGTCCATAGGCATGCGTGTCCTCCGGGTTTTCAGGTTTTCGTGGCCGGCGCCGCTCACCGCTGCCCAGGCTGCGGCCAGCCTTCATTTTTACTGTCCAGAACCAAAGTTACTTGAAAGTAGGATCAGAAACAAGTTTGCTGAACCAACTGATGGTATCGCGCCCCTGGACATGGGCACGCTCAAATGGGAAAGCGATGGGCAGGGACGCATGACAAAGATCGAAGGGAGCCTGCGCCGCATGTCGGATTCGCCATGGAAGACCGCCGCCGACCGCCGCAGCGAGCGCGAGGAAAAGCGGATCGCCGTGCTGCGAACCGCCGCGCAGGCGTTCAACGAGCTTGGCTATCACGCCACCTCGCTGGACGACATCGCCCGGCGGCTGAACGTCACCAAGCCGACCATCTATTATTACGTGAAGAACAAGGAGGAAATCCTGTTCGAGTGCGTGCGGATCGGACTGGAACTGCTCGACAACGCGTCCTCCGAAGTGATCGGCCATGGCGGCAGCGCCTATGACGAGTTGGTGGCGGTGATGACCACCTATGTCGGCATCGTCACCATGGATTTCGGCATGTGCGTGATCCGCGTCGGCGAGGAACCGCTGACCGAGGAGAGCCGCCGCACCCTGCGCGGCCTGAAGCGCCGCATCGACCTGAAATTTCGCAGCCTGATCGAGCGCGGCATCGCAGAAGGCAGCATCGCCCCCTGCGATCCGAAGATCGCCGCCTTCACCCTGTCGGGCGCGCTCAGCTGGGTCGCGCGCTGGTACCGCCCGGACGGCGACCTGGACCCGGCGGAGATTTCCCGCCAGTCCATCGCCCTTCTGCTGAACGGCCTGCGTCCGCGACCCGAATAATAGGCCGAAGGTGCGCGGATTCATGAAACCAGCCCATCTATGATCGGCCGCTGAACTCTTTCGTACGCATATCTGGGTACGAATAAATAGGGGTCATCCGCAACCGTTTGCCGGCAATCCGGAACGGCCTCACTTACGTAGAACGATCCTAAAGAGGCACCTGAACCAAGGATCGTCCAAAATCATGACCGTCGAGCTGACAGATTCACAGGCGAAGCGACTTGCCACCTTCTCCATCACCGCTGACGATCTCGCCCGCCTGCGGGGCAACCGTGAATTTGCGGAGCGGCGGCTTCCCGCGCTTCTGGACGAGTGGCACCGGCATTTCGACACTTGGCCGGAGATCCAGGCGGCGCTGAAGCTTCCCGATGTGCATGCAGCGCGGCTGGACCACTGGACGCGCGCGGCGTCGGGCCGGATCGATGCCGAGTTCACCGAATCCGCCAAGCGGCTCGCGACCCTGTTCTACCGGAACGGCGTTCCCGCCTACGCGGTGTCCATCTGCCATTACGTCGTCAGTTCCAACATCGCCCGCGAGCTTGGTCTCACCGGCGGCGACGATGGTCTGGCCGCCAACCTGTTCGGTGCCGCCGCCCGCCGCACCCGCGCCGCTCAGCTTGAGACGCTGAACAAGATCGCGTGGTTCGACATGGAACTGCTTCTGGAGACCTATCGCGAGGCGGAGGAGGAGAGCAAGCGCGCCACGCTCGACCGGCTCGCCGGCAATTTCGAGGACAGCGTAAAAAGCATCGTGGAGGGCACGGTCGCGGCCTCCAACCAGATGCAGGCCCACGCCCAGCGCATGTCGGAAATCGCCAGCAGCACCAGCCGCCGCTCCTCCGACGTGGCGTCGGAAACCGAAGTCACCTCGTCGAGCATGCAGACGGTGGCTGCGGCCACCGAACAGCTTTCCATCTCCATCGCCGATATCAGCCGCCACGTCACCGAATCCACCCGCATTTCCTCCTCCGCGGTCGACGAGGCGGAGCGGACGAAGAGCACCGTCAGCGGGCTGGTCGAGGAGGCCAAGCGCATCGGTGATGTGGTCAAGCTGATCAGCAACATCGCCAGCCAGACCAATCTGCTGGCGCTGAACGCCACCATCGAGGCGGCGCGGGCCGGCGAGGCGGGCAAGGGTTTCGCCGTCGTCGCCAGCGAGGTGAAGCACCTCGCCAACCAGACCGCCAAGGCGACCGAGGACATCTCCAGCCAGATCGCCGGCATGCAGAGCGCCGCCGGCAATGCCGCCGAAGCGATCCATGCGGTCGGCCGCACCATCACCCACATCAACGAGATCGTCACCACCGTCGCCGCCACGGTGGAACAGCAAACCGCCGCGACACAGGAGATCACCCGGAACGTGCAGGAGGTCGCGGTCGGCACCCGCCGGGTCACCGATTCCATCGGTCAGGTGACGCAATCCTCGTCGGAGACCGGCGGCATCGCGCAGGAGGTGCTGTCCGCCGCCGGGCTGCTGCACCGGCAGGCGGACGACCTGAACCGCGGGGTCGGCGATTTCCTGACCCGCATCCGCACCGCCCGCTGATCCGGCCGACCGCTCCCGCGTCCTCCTGCTCCGCTGCCCTGTTCCAAGCCGGCCGCGCATGGCTGCCGCGCCCGTTCACCTGCTGGACGGGCATGGCCGGCGGCAGGCAGCATGCCGGTGACGCAAATCATTCGTATAGGTAAGAGTTCGTGGTCTGGACAAGGCACGGGGCTGAGGGGGGCTGGCCGAAGCTCCGCGCGTGGGCTGTGGCGCAATGGGCGGGCCTGCTCGCCCTGTCGGCCGCGGTGACGTTGGGATTGGAAGCGGTCGGGCTGCCGGCCGCCTGGCTGATCGGGCCGATGATCGGAGCCATCGCGCTGGGTGTCGGCGGAGCGTCCATCCGGGTGCCGCCGTCGGGCTTCACCATGGCGCAGGCGATCATCGGCTGCCTCGTCGCGCACGCCGTCACCTCGTCGATCCTATGGTCCATCGCTCGGAACTGGCCGCTGATGCTGGGAACCGTCGGGTTGACGGTGGTGGTCAGCGGCATCGTCGGCTGGCTGTTCGTCCGCTACGGCAGCCTGCCCGGCACCACCGCCGCCTGGGGCGTGTCGCCGGGCGCCGCCGCCGCCATGGTCGCCATGGCCGGGGAGTACGGGGCCGACGCCCGGCTGGTGGCGGTGATGCAGTATCTGCGCGTGGTGCTGGTCGTGCTCAGCGCCTCGCTGGTCACGCATGCGCTGACCGCCGCCCCGGACGGCGGCGCCTTGCCGGTTGCGCCGGTGGAGGCGCTGGACCTGCGCGGGCTGGCGGCGACGCTGCTGGTCGCCGGGCTGGGCGGCTGGATCGGGCAGCGCTTCCGCATTCCCTCCGGCGCGCTTCTGGTGCCGATGGTGCTGGGCGCGCTGGTCCAGGCCGGCGCCGGGGTGACCCTGCAACTGCCGCACCTGCTTCTGACCGTCACCTATACCGTCATCGGCTGGAGCATCGGCCTGCGCTTCACCCGCGAGGTGCTGCGCCACGCGATGCGCGCGGTGCCGCAAATGCTGCTGTCGACCGGGCTGATGATCGCGCTGTGCAGCCTGTCGGCCTGGGTGCTGGTCACGCTGCTGCCGACCGACCCGCTGACCGCGTTCCTCGCCACCAGTCCAGGCGGGCTCGATTCCGTGGTGGTGATCGCATTGGGCACTGGCGTGGATTTGCCGCTCGTGCTGGCGCTGCAGACCTTGCGGCTGTTCGTGGTGGTGCTGTCCGGGCCGCCGCTGGCCCGGCTGATCGCCCGTTACGCCTGAACCCTGCGGGAGCCGGTGCCCGCGAGCTCTCCCAGCTCGGCTTCGATGGCGGCGGCCAGATCTTCGATGCGATAAGGCTTTGCCAGCACGCGGAAGCCATCCATGCCGCCGACATCCTCGGCGTAGCCGGTGGTCAGCACCACCGGCAGGCCGGAGCGCAGCTTTTGCGCCTCGCGCGCCAGTTCCATCCCGTTGATGGGGCCCGGCATCACCACGTCGGTACAGAGCAGGTCCGCCGCCTCCCCGTTGCGCAGGCGCTCCAGCGCCTCACGCCCGGTCGCGGCATGGGCGACGGCATAGCCCATCTCGGTCAGCGCCGCACTGACCACCGGCGCCACCACCGGATCGTCCTCCACCAGCAGGATGCGGACGCCTTGTCCGGGGGAGGCCGTGCGCTCGACAACGATGCCGGGCTCGGCGGCGACCTGCTGCGCCCGCGGAAGCAGCAGGGTGACGACCGTCCCCTCCCCCGGCCGGCTTTCCACCGATGCCGTGCCGCCCGACTGCCGGGCGAAGCCATAGACCTGCGACAGTCCCAGCCCGGTTCCCTTGCCGACCTCCTTGGTGGTGAAGAAGGGTTCGAAGACCCGGGCGGCGATGTCGGGCGACATGCCGGTCCCGGTGTCGGATACGCGGATACGGACGAAGTCGCCGGACAGCCCGCCCGGCGTGCACTCTTCCAACGTCACGTTCGCCGCGGCGACGATCAGTCGTCCACCGTCCGGCATGGCGTCTCGCGCATTGACCGCGAGGTTGAGCACGGCGAGTTCGAACTGCACCGGATCGGCCTCTGCCCCCCACAGGCCGGGCGCCAGTTCCATCGACACATGGATGTCGGCGCGCAAAGCGCGTTCCAGCAGGCCGTTCATACCCAGCAGACGGTTGCGCAGGTCGAACGGTTCGGGGCGCAGGCTTTGCTTGCGGGCAAAGGCCATCAACTGCTGGACCAAGCGCGCGCCGCGGTCCACCGCCTGCCGCCCGGCATCGAGCAGCGGCGGAATGCCGGGCTGTCCGCCGGCGCGTCGGCCGATCATCTGCAGACAGCCGGACATCGCCTGCAGCAGGTTGTTGAAGTCATGGGCGATGCCGCCGGTCAGTTGGCCGATGGCCTCCATCTTCTGGCTCTGGCGAAGCAGGTCGCGGGCATGCTCCAGTTCGGCTTCGCGTTCCCGTTCCGCGGTGACGTCGCGCGCGACGCAATAGAGAAACCCCTCCGCCGGCACCGCGGTCCAGGACAGCCAGCGATAGCCGCCGTCCTTGCAGCGAAACCGGTTCTCGAACCGCAGCGTGGTCTCGCCGCTCGCCAGCCGCATCAATTCCGCCGCGGTGCGGCTGTGGTCGTTGGGATGCTCCATCCACTGGGTGCGGCGGCCAAGGATCTCCTCCTCCTCCCAGCCAAGCGTGCGGGTCCAGGCCGGGTTGACGCTGATGATCGCACCGGTCTGATCGGCCACGCACAAAAGGTCCTGGGACACCGTCCAGATGCGGTCGCGCTCGCGGGTGCGCTGGGAAACGCGCTCTTCGAGTTCGCCGTTCAGGCGGCGGAGCGCGATCTCGGCCCGCTTCAGGTCGGTGATGTCATGCAGGGTTCCGACCAGCCGGGCCGGCCGGCCATCGGCATCGGATTCGATGCTTGCCCGGCGGGCGATCCAGCGCTCCTCCCCGCTGTCGGCGCGGCGGATCCGGTATTCCGCGAACAGTTGCGGCGCCTCCTCCACGTTACGCAACGTATCGGCCGCCATCCAGCGGTCGTCCGCATGAACCAGATCGCGGAACTGCGAGGACGGCGCCGACCTCATGGGCGGCAGCCCCCAGAGGTGGAAGAACATGTCCGATCCCTCGATCCGCTCCGTGGCGAGGTCCAGCTCAAAACCTCCGACCTGCCCGGCCTCCTGGGTGCGGCGAAGGCGAGCCTCGCTCCGTTCGGTCGCCTGCATCGCCTTCACGCGATCCGTCGTCTCGATGACCGTGCACAGCACGCCGGCCACCCGACCGGTCTCGTCCGGCACCGGGCTGTAGAACAGGTCGCACCACATCTCCTCCGGCGGGCCATTGCGCTCCAGCATGAAGGAATGCCCGGTGTGGGTCTGCACCTCTCCCCGGAATCCCTTCTCCAGAATCCGGCGGTTCCAGTCCCAGATCTCCGGCCAAATGCCCGGCACGGTGCCACCCAGCGCCTGCGGATGCTTGCCGCCAGCGATCAGGGCGTATCCGTCATTGTAGATCATCCGGTGTTCAGGACCCCACATCAGCACCATCGGGATCGGAGAATGGACGATCAGGTCGACGATCGTTCTCAGGCTGCCGGCCCAACTCCCGATTGGTCCGAGGCATGTGTTCGACCAATCGAAATCGGCAACGAGGGATCCGACGACGCTGTCCCGCAACGACAAATGCTGACCTCTGCCGATGTCGCTGGGGGGCAAGGCTTGTCTCCGTCAGGGCGTCCCGATGCGACGTCTTCGTCTAGATACGTTTTTCGGCTATTCCGTTCAATCGGCCGCTTGGCTAGTCCGATGGCCTGTCGGGTAGCTGCAGGGCCGTTGCGCCCCTGTCTCCGGTGGACATATTCTTGTTACCCCCTCATGCCCGATCCTGGGCCCGACACCGGAGTGCCCCGGCAATGACCGACCGTCCCCACCGTCCCGAAACCATCGCTGCCGGCGCCCTGGGCTTCGAGGACGCGGCCAGCGGCGCGGTCATCCCGCCGATCCACCCATCCACCACCTATGTCCGCGACCCCGACAACGGCTATGGGCGCGGGCGGGTCTATGCCCGCGCCGACAACCCTACCTTCGACATTCCGGCGCGGACGATCACCGAACTGGAAAAGGGCGCCGACACGCTGCTGTTCGCCTCCGGCATGGCGGCGGCGACCGCCGTTTTCCAGGCGTTGGATCCAGGTGACCATGTGCTGGTGCCCGACGTCATGTACTGGGCTTTCCGCAACTGGGTACACGGCCCCGCAACCCGCTGGGGACTGAAGGTCGAGGGGGTGGACACCAGCGACACCGACGCGGTGCGCGCCGCGCTCCGCCCCGGCCAGACGCGGCTGGTCTGGGTGGAGACCCCGGCCAACCCGCTGTGGACGGTCACCGACATCGCCGCCGTCGCCGAACTGGCGCACGAGGCCGGAGCGTGGCTGGCGGTGGATAGCACGGTGGCAACGCCGGTGCTGACCCGGCCGATCGAATTGGGTGCCGACATCGTCATGCATTCGGCGACCAAATACCTGAACGGCCATTCCGACGTCGTCGCCGGCACCCTGACCGCCGCCCGCAAGGACGAGTTCTGGGGCCGCATCAAGGCGGTGCAGAGCCAGCAGGGCGGCATCCTCGGCAGCTTCGAGGCGTGGCTTCTGCAGCGCGGCCTGCGCACCCTGTTCGCCCGCGTCCGCTGGCAGAGCGCCGCGGCGATGGCGCTGGCGGAGCGCTTGACCGCCCATCCGCGGGTGGCGGAGGTGCTCTATCCCGGCCTGCCCGGCTTCCACGGCCACGGCATCGCCTCCCGCCAGATGACCGGCGGCTATGGCGGCATGCTGTCGATCCGGGTGAAGGGCGGCACCCAGGCCGCCATCGACACCGCCGCCCATGTCGGCATCTGGCGCCGCGCCACCTCGCTCGGCGGCGTCGAGAGCCTGATCGAGCATCGCGCCAGCATCGAAGGCCCGACCTCGCCCGTGCCGGGCGACCTGCTGCGCCTGTCGGTCGGCCTGGAGTCGCCCGACGATCTTTACGAAGACCTGGATCAGGCGCTCGTCCAATCAGTCGGCCAGGGCTGAGCGCCGGGACATATCGACGCGGCACCGGCCGCCTGCGCTTTTCCGAGTACCCCCAACGCGGATAGGGCTTGACAGTGAGAATGATTCGCGACGTTATTCGCTGAGAATAAGTCGCACTTGCTGTCATTACCGACCACCGACGTTCGAGGAGACCTCCATGTCGAAGCGCGCTGCCGGCTTCGCCGCCGTAGCCGTCGTTGCCCTGCTGCCGTTCGCCGCCCAGGCGGCCGGACCGGCTTACAAGGACGTGGCGAAGAATTACGCCGACATCGCCCATGCCGCCTATCAGGATGCCACCAACGGCGCCAAGGCGCTGAAGAAGGCGGTGGACGCCCTGGTCGCCAACCCGACCGAGGACAATCTGGCGAAGGCCCGCACGGCCTGGAAGGCCGCCCGCGTTCCGTACATGCAGACGGAAGCCTTCCGCTTCGGCAATCCGGTCGTCGACGAGTGGGAAGGCAAGGTGAATGCCTGGCCGCTGGACGAGGGCCTGATCGACTATGTCGACGAGGGCTATGCCGGCGGCGAGAGCAACCCCTACGCCAAGGCGAACGTCATCGCCAACCCGAAGATCACGGCCGGCGGCAAGACCATCGACGCCACCAAGATCACCAAGGAACTGCTGGCCGACAAGCTGCACGAGGCCGGCAAGGTCGAGGCGAACGTCGCCACCGGCTACCACGCCATCGAGTTCCTGCTGTGGGGCCAGGATCTGCACGGCACCGGTCCGGGCGCCGGCGAGCGCAAGGCCACGGACTATGCCAAGGGCAAGGATTGCACCAACGGCCACTGCGACCGCCGCGCGCAGTATCTGAAGGTCGCCACCCAGATGTTGGTCGACGATCTGTCCGAAATGACGGCCGATTGGGCCGCCAAGGGCAAGGCCCGCGTCTCCATCGCCAAGGCGCCGGAAAGCGAGGGCGTCGCCCGCATGCTGACCGGCCTCGGATCGCTGAGCTACGGCGAACTGGCCGGCGAGCGCATGAAGCTCGGCCTGATGCTGCACGACCCGGAGGAGGAGCATGACTGCTTCTCCGACAACACCCACAACTCGCACTATTACGACGAAGTCGGCATGGTGAACGTCTACAACGGCAGCTACAAGCGCACCGACGGCAAGACCGTGTCGGGCGCCTCGCTGTCGCAGCTGGTCGCCGCCAAGTCCGCCGACGCCGACGCTACGGTGAAGGCCGCCATGGCCAACACCATGAAGGCGATGCAGGCGATCAAGGACACCGCCGACAGCGGCAAGATGGCCTACGACCAGATGATCGCCGCCGACAACGAAGAGGGCAACAAGCTGGTCTCCAACGGCATCGACGGGCTGGTCGCCCAGAAGAAGGCGCTGGAAGGCGCCGTCTCCGCACTGGGCGTCTCGGTCAGCGTCCAGGGCTCCGACAGCCTGGACGACCCGTCGAAGGTCGGCAAGTAAGCCTCGACAGGTCAACACGCCTACCCCGGCTCCGGTCCCACGCCGTCCCGCGCATGACCGAACCACCCGCGCTTCCCTTCCGGGCCGATCCGGCAAGGGGCGGAGGCGGGACCGGAGCCGGCTCTCTTCCCGCCTGAAGTTTCTGGACCGCCGTCATGCCGCATCGCCTCGCCGTTCCTCTGTCCCGCCGCTCCCTCCTGCGTGCCGGGGGTGCCGCCATCGCGGCGACGGCGCTCGGCGGGACCGGAATGACGGCTCCCGATGCGGGCGCGCTGAAGCCCGGCCTTGCCGGCCCGGCGCCCGTCGCCTCGACCGGCGATCTGGTCGAGGTCGAACTGGTCGCCAAGCAGCGGATGCAGCGCATCCTGCCGGAACCGGCGGAACCATCGCCGCTCATCACCTATGCCGACCACTTCCCCGGACCGATCATCCGCATGCGCAAGGGCCAGCGGCTGCGCGCCACGCTGGTGAACGAGCTGGACGAGCACACCTCCGTCCATTGGCACGGCATCCGCCTGCCGAATCTGGAAGACGGCGTGCCCTACCTGACGCAGCCGCCGACCAAGCCGGGTGAGCGCCATGTCTACGAGTTCACGCCGCCGGACGCCGGGTCCTTCTTCTTCCATCCCCATTGCAACACGGTGGAACTGCTGGGCCGTGGCCTTGCCGGCGTCCTGATCGTCGAGGAACCGGACGCGCCCAAGTTCGACGCGGACCTCGTCTGTCTGGTCAAGGACTGGCAGCTGGACAAGACCGGCAAGTTCGGCACCTTCCTCACCGACCGCGGCGCCTCGCGCGCCGGCACCTTCGGCAGCGTCTCAACCGTCAACGGCGCCATCGATCCGGTGATCGAGGTTCCCACCAACGGCGACATCCGCGCCCGCCTCTACAACATCGACAACACCCGCGTGGTCGATCTGCGGGTGGAGGGGGCGGAGGCCTGGATCATCGCCGTCGACGGCAACCCGCTTCCGCCGCGGCCGCTGGACGGCTGGCCGATGGGGCCGGCGATGCGCATCGACGTGCTGTTCCGCGCCCCGGCCAAGGCGGGCCAGACCCTGCGGCTGACCAACGTCTATTCGGCCGAGCCCCGGCCGCTCGCCACCTTCCGCGCCGTCGGTCCCGCCCTGCCGAACAAGCGCTTCAAGCCGCGCGCCCTGCCCGCCTCCGCCATCCCCGAGCCGGACCTGAAGGACGCGCCGATCATCCCGATGGCCTTCTCCGCCACCGCGGTGGCGCAGAGCTTCGCCCCCGACGTGCTGGCCGGCCTGCCCTATGCCGACGCGCTGTGCCTGTCGGCGAAGACCTTCTGGGCGATCAACCAGCAGAGCTGGCCGGAGGGCGGACACGAGCATCTGCCGCCGCCGCTGGTCACGCTGGAAAAGGGCCGCAGCTACATCTTTGAGCTGGCCAACCTGACGCCGCACCTGCACCCGATCCACATCCACGGCTACACCTTCAAGGTGCTGTCCTCCGACGGCCGCAAGGTGGTGCCCCACCATGCCGACACGGTGCTACTGGAGCCGAAGGAGCGGCTGCGCGTCGCGATCAAGGCCGACAATCCCGGCGACTGGATGTTCCACTGCCACATCATCGAACACCAGGACACCGGCATGATGGGATACATCCGCGTTGCCTGAGTTTACACACCTCCGAATTGCTTTTGCCGCTGCACTGTTTCTGGCTGCCCCCGCCGCCCAGGCCGCCGACAGCCTCGACAACCGGATCGGCGAGGCGCTGTTCCGCCGCATGTGGGTGGCGGCGCCCACCACGACCCAGGCGGCGGACGGCTTGGGACCGCTCTATAACGCCCGCTCCTGCGCCACCTGCCATCCGCGTGCCGGCGGCGGCCGGCCGCCCGATCCGGCGGTGGAGGGCGACCAGGGCGTAGGCTACGCGATCAAGCTGAACAGCGACCCGGTCTATGGCCGGCAGATCCAGTCCAACGCCATCCTCGGACAGGTGATCGAAGGCCGCCCCCGCGTCAGCTACCGCGAGGAGGAGGTGCGCTTTCCCGATGGCGAGACCGTCCTCCTGCGCCACCCGACGCCGGTCATCGAGGATCTCGGCTATGGCCCGCTGGCCGAGGCGACGGTGATGTCCGCCCGCGTGCCGCCGCGCATCCATGGCATGGGGCTGCTGGACCGCATCCCGGCCGAAGCCATCGAGGCCGAAGCCGCGCGGCAGGCGGCATCCGGCACACCCGTCGCCGGACGGGTGAACCATGTGACGGTGGACGGCAAGCGTCAGGTCGGCCGTTTCGGCTGGAAGGCGATGCACCCCACCCTGGACCATCAGGATGCGGAGGCGTTCAGCCTCGACATCGGCATGTCGACGCCAGCCTATCGTGAACCGTGGGGCGACTGCACTCCGGCGCAGACCGCCTGCCGAGAGGCGCCGCACGGCGATTCCAAGCAGTTCGAGGGGCTGGAGATCCCCAGCACGATCATCGGCCTGATCGACGGTTATCTGCGCGACCTGCCGCCCGACGGCAGCCTGGTGGCGCCGGGGGACAAGGCCGGGACCAAGCTGTTCGCCGACACCGGCTGCGCCGCCTGCCACCGTCCATCCTGGCGCACGGCGGAGGACCCGGCCAACCCGGCACTGTCCAACCGCGAGATCTTCCCGCACAGCGACATGCTCCTCCACGACCTCGGCCCCGCATTGGGGGACGAGTTGCCGATGGGCGAGGCCAAGGGCTCGGACTGGCGCACCACGCCGCTGTGGGGCCTGAACCGGCTTGCCGGCAAGGACGGGCAGCTGTCGCTCCTGCATGACGGGCGCGCCCGCAGCGTCACCGAAGCGATCCTGTGGCATGGCGGCGAAGCGGAGGGAGCGAAGGACCGCTTCATGTCGCTGCGGGGTGAAGAGCGGAAACGGCTGGTGCGTTACGTGCTGGGTTTGTAAAGGAAGGGCGGGGGCTTCGTACCACGCCAACGGCAAAAGGGATTTCATCGTATGCGACGCCGCATAGTGCTTGGACTGATGTCGGCCGCCGCCGCCGTGGCGGCTCTGCTGCCTCGGACGCCGGCCTTCGCCGCCCGCCAGTCCGACAAGGATGCCGCCTTCCTGGGCGGCATGGTCCGCACCCATGCCCTGCCGCGCTTCGACGCGCTGGTTGCCGCCGCCGATGGTTATGTCGACACGCTCGACCGCTTCGCCGCCGGCCCCACCGCCGCCGGGCTGGAGGAGGCGCGCGCGGCCCACATCAAGGTCACCGATGCCTGGGCCTCCGTGCAGCATCTGCGGCCGGGTCCGCTGACCATGAACCTGCGCGCCGACCGCATGTCCTTCTGGCCGGAACGGCCGGGCGTGGTCCAGCGCCAGATCGGCCAGATCCTGCGCGACCATGACCCCAAGTTGCTGCAGCCGGGTGCGCTCGCCCGCCAGAGCGCGGCGGTGCAGGGTCTGACCGTGTTGGAACGGCTGCTGTTCGACGAGGGCGTCTCCGCCGACAACTTCATCGGCAGCGACGTCAAGAAATACCGCGGGCAACTGGCCGTCGCCGCTGCCCGCAACATCGCCGCCATCGCGACCGAAGCCCGCGACGGCTGGAAGGAACTGGAGGCGCCGCTCGCCGCCGGCCAGCCGACCGTTCTCGGCCCGACCGCCTCGGAAGCGGTCAACACGCTCTTTTCCGCCGCCATCACCGCCATGCAGGTGGTGATCGACCAGAAGCTGATGGCCCCGCTCGGCGGCAGCATCGAGGACGCCAAGCCGCTGGTGGTGGAGGCGCTGCGCAGCGGCCGGTCGCTCCGCAACATCGCGCTGAACCTGGTGGGGCTGCGCGCCCTGCTGATGGGCGAGCATGGCGGGCCGGGCTTCGTCTCGCTGCTGCCGGCCAACGACGACGGCGCCACCGCCAAGCAGGCCATCGACGAGAGCTTCGCCGCCGCCATCGGCGCGGTGGAGGCGATCCCCGGCCCGCTGGACAAGGCGGTAACCGACCCCGCCACCCGAAAGAAGACGGAAAGCGCGCTGCGGCTGGTCAAGGCGGCGCGGGTGGAGATGCTGGGCACGCTGGCCCCGCTGCTGGACATCACGCTGGGCTTCAACGAACTGGACGGAGACTGACCATGGCGATGGACCGCAGGAACATCCTCGGCATGGTCGCCGGACCGGTCTTTGCCGGGCGCACTCTTGGCGGGCGCATCGTCGGCGGACTGCTGGCGGTGCTGACCGGCAAGGCCCACGCGGCGAACGCCGGCACGCTCTACCTCAACGCCTATGCCACCGCCGGAGCGGAGCCGAGCTTCGGCGTTGCGGCGCTGGACCGCAGCGGCAAGGTGCTGTTCACCACCGCCACGCCCGGCCGCGCCCACGCCATCATGCCGCGTCCCGGCGTGGCCGAGGCAGTCGTCTTCGCCCGCCGGCCCGGCCGCTGGTTCCAGACCCTGTCGCTGGCCGACGGCACCCCCGGCCCGGTGGTGCGGGCGCCCGACGACCGCCGCTTCACCGGCCATGGCGATTATTCCGCCGACGGCCGCATCCTCTATGTCGCCGAGGACGATGTCCCGCGCGAGGAGGGCGCCATCGGCGTCTATGACGCCACCGACGGCTATCGCCGGATCGGCGTCATCCCGACCCATGGGCTTGGTCCGCACGAGCTGATCCTGATGCGCGACGGCTCGACCCTGGCCGTCGCCAACGGCGGCGTCATCACCCACCCCGACACCGGCCGGGCCAAGCTGAATCTCGACAGCATGGACAGCTCGCTGACCTATGTGGAGGCGGCGACCGGCAAACTGCTCGACAAGGTCCGCCTGCCGGAGGAGCACGCCAATCTCGGCATCCGCCACATCGCCCTGCTGGACGACGGCGGGGTCGCCTTCGGCGTGCAGGACGAGCGTCCGATCGGCATGCTGCAGCCGCTGACCGGCGCCCATCGTCCCGGCAGCGGCGCGGTCCGCCAGTTCGACGCGCCTGAGGATGTGCTGTCGCGCATGCAGGGCTACATCGGCAGCGTCGCGTCGGATGGCAGGACGGTGGCCGCCAGTTCGCCGATGGGCGGGCTCATCGGGCTGTGGAACGCGGCGGACGGGGCGTGGTTGGGCTCCACCGCTTTGGCCGACGGCTGCGGCCTCGCGCCGAACGGCGAGGGCTATCTGGCGACCAGCGGGCTTGGCGTGATCGAGCCGGTGTCGGTCAGCGCCGAAGCGGGACCGGAGCGAAAGGCACCGGCGTACCGGTGGGACAACCACCTGACGCGGCGCGTGGCGTGACGCTAAGCGTCGATGGAGGGGGCAATGACACCCCTCCCAATCAGCCCCTACCCCACCAACGCCGCTGCATGGTGGCGCAGGTGATCCTCAATAAACGTGCTGATGAAGAAATAGCTGTGGTCGTAGCCCGGCTGCATGCGCACCGTCACCGGGTGTCCGACTTCCTGCGCCGCGGCGACCAGCGCCTCCGGCTTCAGCTGCGCTTCCAGGAAACTGTCACGGTCGCCCTGGTCAATCAGGATCGGCAGCCGCTCCGGTGCGGTCTTGATCAGCGCGCAGGCGTCCCACTCCAGCCAGCGGTCGCGGTCCGGCCCCAGATAGCGGCCGAAGGCCTTTTCGCCCCACGGCACCGCCGCCGGGTTGACGATGGGGGAGAAGGCCGACACCGCCTTGTAGAAGCCGGGATGCTTCAGCGCGCAGACCAGCGCGCCATGCCCGCCCATCGAATGGCCGGCGATGGAGCGGCGGTCGGTGACCGGGAAATTCGCCTCGATCAGCGCCGGCAGCTCTCGCGTCACATAGTCATGCATGCGGTAGTTGCGCGCCCACGGCTCCTCGGTCGCATCGACATAAAAGCCGGCGCCCTGGCCGAAATCCCAGGCGCCGTCGGGATCACCGGGCACACCCTCCCCGCGCGGGCTGGTGTCGGGGGCGACGATGGCGAGGCCAAGCTCAGCCGCGACGCGGAAGGCGCCGGCCTTCTGGGTGAAGTTCTCGTCGGTGCAGGTCAGGCCCGAAAGCCAATAGAAGATCGGAACCGTCGCGCCGTCCTCCACCTGCGGCGGCAGGAAGATCGCGAAGGTCATCTCGCAATTCACCGCCGCGGACTGGTGCCGCACCCGTTTCAGCCGGCCGCCGAAGACACGGGTTTCCGACAGGGTGGTCAGGGGGTCGGTCATGGAAACGCCTTTTGAAAATCGATGGCGGGAAGGCTCCCTCCCCCCAACACGGAGAAGGGAGCCTTCGTCACCTTACTGGTTGTAGAGGATGACGGAGCGGATGCTCTTGCCCTCATGCATCAGGTCGAAGGCGTGGTTGATGTCCTCCAGCCCCATGGTGTGGGTGATGAAGGTGTCCAGCTCGAACTCGCCGCGCAGGTAGCGCTCCACATACTCCGGCAGCTCCGACCGGCCCTTGACGCCGCCGAAGGCGGAACCGCGCCAGACACGGCCGGTGACCAGCTGGAACGGACGGGTGGAGATTTCCTCGCCGGCGCCGGCGACGCCGATGATGACCGACTCGCCCCAGCCCTTGTGGCAGCATTCCAGCGCGGCGCGCATCACCTTGACGTTGCCGATGCATTCGAAGCTGTAATCGACGCCGCCGTCGGTCAGTTCGACCAGCACTTCCTGGATCGGGCGGTCGTAGTCCATCGGGTTGATGACGTCGGTGGCGCCCAGCTGCTTGGCGATCTCGAACTTCGATGGGTTGATGTCGACGCCGATGATGCGGCTGGCCTTCGCCATGGTGGCGCCGATGATGGCCGACAGGCCGATGCCGCCAAGGCCGAAGACGGCGACGGTCGAACCCGGCTCCACCTTCGCGGTGTTCATCACCGCGCCCATGCCGGTGGTGACGCCGCAGCCCAGCAGGCAGACCTTCTCCAGCGGGGCGGCCTTGTTGATCTTGGCGAGCGCGATCTCCGGCAGCACGGTGTATTCGGAGAAGGTCGAGGTGCCCATGTAGTGGGCGATCTGCTTGCCCTTCAGGGAGAAGCGGCTGGTGCCGTCCGGCATCAGGCCCTTGCCCTGGGTGGCGCGGATCGCCTGACACAGGTTGGTCTTGCCGGACAGGCAGAATTTGCACTTGCCGCATTCCGGCGTGTAAAGCGGGATGACATGGTCGCCGACCGCCACGGACGTGACGCCGGGGCCGACCTCCACCACCACGCCGCCGCCCTCATGGCCGAGGATGCAGGGAAACACGCCTTCGGAATCCTTGCCGGACAGAGTGTAGGCGTCGGTGTGGCAGACGCCGGTGGCGACGATGCGGACCATCACCTCGCCGGCCTTGGGCGCCGCGACCTCGACCTCTTCGATCTCCAGCGGACGGTTGGCTTCCCAGGCGACGGCGGCGCGCGACAGAACCATGTGGGTTTCCTTCCCCAATGCGGATGGCTTTTTGATTCGCACAGTGTAGACGCCTCAGGCCATTGCCAGAACGGCGATTTCGGGAATAGATTTTTGCGGTATGGGGATAATGGCGGCGTTTGAGGGAATAATGCCGCCCGGGGGAAGACTGCGATGAGCGGCTGGGACGGCATCGACGAGTTCGTGGCGGTGGCGGAGAGCGGCAGCTTCTCCCGCGCGGCGGAGCGGCTGCGCGTTTCCTCCTCCCATGTCAGCCGCAGCGTGGCGCGGCTGGAGGACCGGTTGCAGGCCCGCCTGTTCTACCGCACCACCCGCAAGGTCAGCCTGACCGAGAGCGGCCGGGCCTTCCTCGCCCGCTGCCAACGCTTGGCGGAACAGCGCGACGACGCCTTCCTGGCGGTCGGCGCATTGCAGGGCGGCAGCGACAGCGAGGTGAAGGGGCTGCTGCGCATGACCAGCGCCACCGCCTATGGCGAGCAGTTCATCATGCCGCTGATCAACGACCTGATGGAGCGCCACCCGCAACTGAGCATCGAGGTGGAATTGACCAACCGGCAGCTCGATCTGGTGCAGGAAGGCTACGATCTGGCGATCCGGCTGGGACGCCTCAGCGAATCGAGTCTGGTGGCGACCCGCATCGCCCCGCGCGTCATGCATCTGTGCGCCGCCCCCAGCTATCTGGAGCGTCACGGCACGCCTGACAGTCTGGCGAGCCTCAGCAGCCATCAATGCCTGATCGGCACCACCGACCATTGGCTGTTCGACGACAACGGTCAGGACTGGCTGTTCCGCCCGCGCGGGCGCTGGCGCTGCAACAGCGGCTTCTCGGTGCTGGACGCGGCGCTGCGCGGATTCGGGCTGTGCCAGTTGCCGGACTATTATGTGCGCGAACCGGTGGCGGAAGGGCGGCTGGTTTCCCTGCTGGACCATCACCGGCCGCCCAACACGGCGGTGTGGGCGGTCTATCCGCAGAAGCGGCATGTGCCGGCGAAGGTGCATGCGGCCATCCGGCACCTGAAGGACGGGCTGGCGCGGCGGCCGGAATACCGCTGAGCGGCCCCAAGCAGGTCAGCCATGAGCCGGGCCGGACAGGTCGAGCACATGGTCGGCGAGCGCGAGGGTAGACGGGCGGTGGCTCGCCACCAGCACGGCGGTGCGGCGGTCACGCAGGTCGGCGAACAGGGCGGCCTGGATATCCTCATCCAATGCGGCGGTCGCCTCGTCGAGGACCAGCAGGTCCGGATCGCGGGCCAGCGCGCGGGCGATCAGCAGCCGCTGCATAAGCCCTGCCGGGAAGGAATCTTCCCCCACCAGCGTCTGAATGCCCATCGGCAGGACCGCGATGTCGGCGTCGAGCCGGACCAGCCGCGCAGCCTCCCACGCACGCTCGACCGGCAGCGGCTCCATGCCCAGGATGACCGACCTGATGGTCGCCACCCCGATCCGCTCGTCCTGCAGAACGGCGCCGATGCGGCCACGGACGGCGGCGGTATCCAGGCTGCGAAGGTCGCGGCCATTGATCCGCACCACGCCCGAATCCGGCCGAAACAGACCAAGCGCCAGCGCAATCAGGGTCGATTTCCCGTTGCCGGACGGGCCGGCGACCGCCACCACCTGCCCCCGCGCAAGGCTGAGCGACACGCCGCGCAGGCAGGGCGCCGGTGCTCCAGGATGGGTGAAGGTGACGTCGCAGAGGTCCAGGCGCTCCACAGGTCCAGGATCGGGCTCCCCAGGCGGACTGTCGGGCGCGGCCTCCAGCAGCGGGCGTAGGGGGCCGATCAGTTCGCCGTCGGGAAGCCGGCCGAACGCACCCGCAAGCCCCAGCACGGCCTGTACCACTGGCAGCGCCGCCAAGGCTGCGGCGGCTGCGACCGGCTGGCCGCTGCCCTCCCGCATTGCCAGTCCGCCGACCAGAATCGGCACTCCCAGCATCAGAGCCTGTGCGACCGCTTCGGCATCGGCCCTGCGTGCCGCTGCAAGGCCGACCTGGGCGGACAGGTTGCGCAAGGCCGACTTCGCCCGCTCCGTCGCCCAGCGATCGGCCCCCAGCAGGCGAAGCTGTGGCAGGCTGGCGGCAGGCAGTTCCATCCTGTGCCAGGATTCCGCCGCGGCATCCCTCCCCGCCCGCCGCGCCCGTGTGGACCGGCGCAACAGCCACGCGCGCAGCAGCCCGCCGACGGCGGTCAAGCATCCGCCAGCCAGTGCCGGCCAAGGCGCAGCCCAACCCATAACCGTCAGCGCCGGCCCCAGCCGGGTCAACGCCTCGACCATCGCAAGGCGCCGTCCGACCGCCTGCTGCATCGCGGTGATGCCGTCGCGCAGCCGGTCTTCCTGAACGGCACCGGGAATTGTCCGCAGCGTGCCGGGTGGTACGGCCAAAAGCCGCTCCCACAGCAGGCCGTGCAGCCCGAGGTCGGATGCCGCGCCGGAGCGTGCCGAGGCGACCCGCCGCACCCGTTCGCACAGCCCTGTCGCCAAGGCCGTGAACAGGAGAACCATCGCCAGGGCGGCAACGGCCGCCGTGTTGCCTGCCAAGGCGCGCTCTCCCAGCAGCAGCACCGCCACCGCCGGCAGCACCGCCGCAACGCCGCCGCCGGCGGCCGCCGACAGCGCCAGTATGCGGTCGTCCCGGCCATCGCTCAGCGCCATCCTCAGCCAACGCTCGGGCGCCAGCGGCTCGACACCTCCGGCTCGGACGGGTGCGCAGGCATCGGGGGAGAGCGTTACGGCGAGGGTGGCGTCCACCGGGCGCGAACAGCCGTCCGCCTCCTCCATACGATAACCGCCACGCCGGTCGGGGAGCAGCAGCACCGGTCCGCCATCGATCTGCCGGAAGGCCAACAGCGGCCCCTGGTCGCGCTGCCACCAGGGCGTCGTCCCCCGGCTTCCCAGCGGCAGACGCACCCGGCGCAGGCGCATTTCAAAGGCTGGAGCCGCCGCGCGCAGGTCCGCTTCCCGGCCGCCATCCCGGATCACCTTGCGCAGTCCGTCGACGATGTCGCCTGCCCCACCGGTCATGACGTCCTCTCCGCCCCGGCCGCCGACTGATCGAGGTCAAGGCGCTGTTCATAGCCGTCCAGCGTGGCGGGGCGCCGGCTGGTCACCAGGACGATGCGATCGGGCCGCCGCAGCTCGTCGAGGATCGAACGCGCCAAATCGGGCTCCAGCGCATCCAGTGCATCGTCAATCACCAGCAGGACCGGGTTGCGCACGAGCGCCCGCGCCAAGCCCAGCCGGCGCCGCTGTCCCCCGCTGAGTTCCGGCCCGCTTTCGGTCAGTCCCAGGGAAAGGCCGCCGCGCGGCTCCAGATCGCTCCAAAGCCCGACCTGTTCCAGCGCCGCCACCAATGCCGCATCGGTTGGGGAGAGGTCGCCGACCCGCAGATTTTCGGCGATCGTGCCGGCGATCACCGGACTGGAACGGTCGACCAGAGCCACCGCGCCGGGACATTGGCGGGCGACCGTCACGACCGGCCGGCCGTCCAGCAGAATGTGTCCGGACGACGGTTCCAACAGCCCACAGACGAGCTTGGCCAGCACCGACTTTCCGGAACCGGAGGGGCCGCAAATCCCCAACCGTTCTCCCGGTTCGAGGCGCAGATCGACTGCGGACAGAACCGGCGGCGACTGCGACGATGGTTGGAACCCGGCGGATTGGACGCACAGACGGGCGGCAGGGCGCTCCGCCGCAGGTGGATGCTCCGCCTCGGTTGCCGCCGCCTCCAGATCGTCCAGGCGATGCAGGGCGGCTTTCACATCCTGCAAGGCCGGCATGACGCGGTCCAAACGCAGGATCTGCCGATGCGCCGCCAGCGTCAGCGCGGCAAGCGTCACCACTCCACCGCTGCCGATCCGGCCGGTGGCGAGGCTTGTCACCAACACAGCGGCAAGACCAACCCCGGCGATGCCGGTGAGCCACCCCATGAGCTGCGCATGGCGGGCCACCGACTTCTGCCCCCAGATGGTCTGCACCGCATGGCGGCCGGCAAGCTGGGCCAGCACCTCGCCGTCGCGCCCACCCGTCCTGTGGGTGTCGAGCGTCGTGATGGTTCCTCCATCCGGAACCAGAGGTGCCGGCGCATCCCGGCGCGCCGCCACGGCACCGCGCTGGAGATGAACCCGGCCAAGCGCAACCAGGGCCGTGACGACGGTCAGCAGCAGCACCGCCCCGCTCCACCCGTCGATCCAAAACGCGGCTGCGACCGGGAGGACCAGCAGCGGCAATTCCACCAGCCGCATGATGGCGCCGATGTGCCGTTGCAGCGCGCCGCCCGCCAGCGTCACCTCCAGCACCTGTGTCCTGTCCCGGCGGTCGAACCAGCCGTCAGGCATCCGCCGCAGCCGGCCGAACACGCCGACGGCGGTGTCGTCGGCGAGCCTCCGGCCCAGAAACGCGGTCAGCCGGTCCTGGCCCCAGCTGGCGACGACCGCAGCGGCACAGGCACCCGTCAGCGGAATCAGGCCGGCGCTGCCGTCGGCCCAACTTCGTGCCGCGAGTGCCGCACCCACACCGGCGGCGCGACCAAGCGCTGTGGACAGAAGAATGGCGGCGACGGTTCCCGCTTGCGGCCGAAGCCGCGCCGCCAGAGCCCGCGCCGGTGTCGGCGGACGCCAAGCACCCTGCGGACGGTGTGCGCCGGGCTCCAGCGGCTGGATTGTGATGACGATGCCGGTGAAGCTGTCGTCGACCTCGTCCCAGCCCATGACATGCGGCCCGCCGCCCGGGTCGTTGACCAGAAGCCCGACACGGGTCTCGGCCTCTACCACCACGAAATGGATGAAGCGGCTATGAGCGATCAGGGGAAAGCCGAGGGAGGACAGGCGGTCGGGCTCGGTGCGGAAGGCACGGGCGACCATGCCGTGGTCGCGGGCGATGCGGATCAGGGCGCGGGCATTGACGCCGAGCCGGGTCGATCCCGCCTCCTCCCGCAACTGCTCCAGCGGTACCGGCCGGCCGTGATGCGCCAGCATGATGCCGAGCGCGGCCAGACCGCACTCGGCGATCTCGCCCTGGCGCAGTTCGGGCGTCGCCGTCCGCCTTCGGCCATGACCCTGACCAAGGCGGGCAAAAATCGATGGTGAAGAGTTGCTCATTTTTGCCGGGCGTTGCGTCCGCGGGGATGAATTCCGCAGGACGCAACGCCTGCCGGTTCTGAAGACCTCAGCGGCCGAAGCCGGAACCCTTCTTCGTTTCCTTCTCGCCGAACCCGACGGGCGGAAAACCGCCGGCAACCATATCGAGTTCCTCGTCGCTCAGTTCCGCCTCGCTGTTGTCGGCCGGAACGGCAAGCAGCTCTCCATCGGTCTCGACCAGCCGCATCGGGATCGGCAGATCGACATCGTAATGGCGTTTCACGGCCGCGTTCAGGTCTGCCTGAGCCTCCGCACGGAAGGCGTCGTCGGTCTTCAGACGCTCCGCCGCCGCGGCGATGGCGTCGGCGCCGTACATCTGCTCGAAGTCAATGCTGCTCATTTTGAAAACACTCCAGTTGGCGATTGATTGGTGGCAACTCTGCGCCTGGCGGTCACGGCGAACCGGTAGCGGGTTCGCGGGTCATCTCGAAGGTCTCGTCCACCCGCAGCGAAATCGGGGCGAAGCGGCGGCGGACCAGCGATATCATGCGGGGGAACATGGTGCCAAACATGGCGATGGAAGTCGGACCAAAGGCGGCCACCTGCCGGGCATAGGCGTGCCAATAGGCGCCGACCAGCATCCCCGTATGCCAGAGCGACCGCGCCAGATAGGCGCTGCGGTAATCGATCGCCGGCCGGTCGCGATAACCGTCGAGCGGCACGCTGTCCGCCCGCTCCGCCAGCACCCAGCCGACCAGCGCACCCTGCCGCCGCACCGCGATGGAGCAGGCGGGCTCGATCCGCTCGGCACGGACTTCGGGATGCATCAACGGATGATGGTCGGGCTCCGCCGCCAGCGCGGCGATGGCGGCGCGGTCGTCGGCGTCCGGTGTCCGCCAGGGATCGAAGCTGAAACCCTCGGGATCGCGCAGCCGGCCAGTCAGCGACGGCCAGCTGCCGACCGCCTCCACCATCGGCGCCGCCTCTCCGATCGCCCGGACATGGGTCAGGCGCGGCGCGGTCCAGCCGGTGGCCGACAGGGTCGCGGCCAGTGCGGCGCGCTCCGGCAGCTTGTCCGAAAAGGCGGTGACCAGACCGGCGGCGCCCGCAGCAGCGGCGGCCTTCCCCCACCCCGCGGCAAGGGTCCGGCCGATGCCGCGGTTGCGCAGGCTGCGCGCGACCGTCAGCGACAGCAGCCTTGCCCCATCCTCTTGAATCTGCCCCAGCGCCACCCCGGCGGGCAGTCCGCCGACGGTGGCGCCAACGGCCACCCACGGCGGCTCCAATTGATCCAGCACCGGAGCCAGCCGTGGAAAACCGAGAGTGGCGAAAGCAGCGGCATTGCCGGACAACGGCGCGACACGAAGGCCGGCGATGCCGCCGTTCGGCGCAACGACATGATCAATCCCAACCCGATCCTTCACGCCAGCGATCCCGATCTTGCACACTCTGGAAGAGATGGAGACCCTGCGAAGTCCGCTGGACAATCCGGATACTCTCTAACCATTATGCGTGCGATACGATGGGGTGCAAGCAATAAGCGGTGTCAGGGCTGACATGGAACTGTTTCAGCTCCACAATGAAATTTCTTGGCTTTCAACGCCGACGCGCATTCCAAAGCCCGCTGGACAAGGGGTTTGATGATGCAGACTGCAGCCGGACCGCAGGGTGCCGAACGGCTGTTCCGCCGCAAGGCGCTGGAGCGGCTTACGACAACCGAGGATTTCGACCAGCCGCCGACCCTGGTCAGCCCGCGTGGGCTGCGGCTGCAATTGCTGCTTGCCATCCTATGCATCGTGGCAGCGGTCATGATCCTGGCCGCCGTCGCCTGATTTCCGGGGCGGCTGCCCGGTCAACCATGATGGCGCAGATAGGCGTTCGGGTCGCACTCCTCTCCCAACGCCATGGCGCGGGCACGGTGGATGTGCTGCATCAGCACGTCGCGGAACTCCTGTGCGGTCAGGTCGCTCCATTCGGGCGTCTCGCTGGCGAAGGTCATCTGCGCGGCGGTCGCTTCGAACAGGCGCAGCCAATCGTCAGCCTTGCCGGCGGGGTCGTCGTCCTTGCGGAACATCTCCGCCATCATCTTGGTCATCAGCGTGCCAAGCGCCAGCAGGTTCACATGCAGCAGCATGTTGCCCAGCATCACATCGGGCTTCTCGTCGAGCATGGGTCCGTCACTCCGGGCGATGTCTTGACGGTTCACACGGACGGGCCGGCGAAAGCTGGCGCGGAATCTTGAGCAAAAGGAATTTTCGGCAAAAAGAAGGCCCCTCCCCGCGAGTGCGGAAAGGGGCCAGGGTCGGGAGGACGCCCGAGAGGAAAGGGAGTAGCGGTCAGGCGTGCGCGCCGGCCCCCTGGACCGCCGTCTTCGGTGCCGCCGCCGTTGCGGCAATCGGCTTCTTCAGGATGCGCAGCGCAACCGCGGTGACCACCGTGCCGACCACAAGGGCCACCACATAACCCAGCAGATGAGTCACCGCGTTCGGGATCGGCAGGACGAAGATGCCGCCATGGGGCACCTTCAGCTCAGCCCCCACCGCCATCGACATCGCACCGGTCAGCGCGCCACCGATCATCAGCGCCGGGATGACGCGCAGCGGATCGCGTGCGGCGAAGGGAATGGCGCCCTCGGTGATGAAGGCGATGCCCAGGACGGCGGCGGCGTTGCCGGCCTCACGCTCCTCATGGGTGAAGCGGTCGGCGAACAGCTTGGTGGCCAGCGCCAGCCCCAGGGGCGGCACCATGCCGGCGGCCATGGCGGCGGCCATCGGGGTGTAGACCTGCGACGCGATCAGGCCGGTGGAGAAGGCGTAGGCCGCCTTGTTGACTGGACCACCCATGTCGAAGGCCATCATCGCCCCGATCAGCAGGCCGAGCAGGATGGCGCTGCTGCCCTGCATGCCCTTCAGCCAGGCGCTCATCCAGGCAAGCGCCTCGGCGACCGGCGTGCCGACCACGTAGATCATCAGCAGGCCGGTCAGCAGCGAGCCCAGAAGCGGCAGGATCAGCACCGGCTTCAGCCCTTCCAGGTTGCGGTGCAGCTTGATGTGCCGGTTCAGGAAGGCCGTGCCGTAGCCGGCGATGAAGCCGGCGACGATGCCGCCGAGAAAGCCGGCGCCGATGCTGCCGGCCAGCATGCCGCCCACCATGCCGGGGGCGATGCCGGGGCGGTCGGCGATGGAATAGGCGATGTAGCCGGCCAGCGCCGGCACCATCAGGGCGAAGGCGCCCTTGGCACCGATCTGGAACAGGGCGTGGCCCAGCGTTCCGGCATGGGCATCGTCATAGACGTAGATGCCGCCCAGCGCGAAGGCGAGCGCGATCAGCAGGCCGCCCGTCACCACGAAGGGCAGCATGAAGGACACACCGGTCATCAAATGCTTGTAGGGGCCGGTGCGCTGGGCCGACCGTTCAGCCTTGCCAGCGGCGACCGCGTCAGCCAGCGGGACTGCCGAGCCGTGCGTCTTCGCCTCGGCAAGGGCGCGGTTGACCAGGGCCTTGCCGTCATTGATGGCGGGCTTGGTGCCGCTCAGGAACACCCGCTTGCCGGCGAAGCGTGACAGGTCGATCTGGGTATCGGCGGCGATCAGGACGACGTCCGCCTCGCGGATCTCGTCCTCGGTCAGCGTGTCGCGTGCACCGACGGAGCCCTGCGTCTCCACCCGGACCTTGTGGCCCAGCGCGGTCGCCGCCTGCTGGATGCCCTCGGCCGCCATGAAGGTGTGGGCGATGCCCGTCGGGCAGGAGGTGATGGCGACGATCCGGCGCGGGGCCGATGCCGCCGACGGAGAGGAAGAGCCGAGCACGCTCTCCAGCACGGCGCCGGGATTGCCCAGCACCTCGTTCAGCGAAGCGGAAACACGCTTGACCGCGCCGAAGCGTGCTTCATCCAGATCGCCGCTGCCGACGAGAACCACGCCATCCGCCGCCGCCAGCGCCGTTGCGTCGAGCGGAGACTGGATGCCGAGACTGGTGCGGATTTCCACCTGGATGCGATGGCCGGCCGACGATGCCGCCTTGCGCAATGCTTCAGCGGCCAGAACGGCCTGGGTGGTGAGGTCTCCCGCCGCGATCACGGCCAACAGGTTCGCCATTGTTTCCTCCTGGCGGGTTCATGCCCGCGCCTGTCACTGTGTTTGAGTCCCGTCCGATGTCATCGGCACTGTCAGTCAAGCCCGGTCAGCGTCACCTGAGCCGCAAGCGCCCGAACCGTTGCCGGATCGGGCAGGTTTGGGCCGAAGCAGCCGAGCTTGGCGGCGGCGAAGGCCACCGACAGCCGGGCCACATCCTCCAGCCCGCCCTCCTGCTGGAAGGCAGCGATCAGCCCCGCCACCATCGCATCGCCCGCCCCGACGGTGCTCAGCGCCTGGACCGGCGGCAATCGG
The DNA here is from genome assembly GCF_946480385.1 of uncultured Azospirillum sp. The sequence goes on along the minus strand of NZ_CAMLJP010000006.1, from coordinate 75,530 downwards.
CCATGCAGGGCGCGGGCGCCATCCACAAAGAGCGCGCCTTCGGCCCCCAGCGACACCACCACCACGGCAACACCACGCCGGTTGAGGCCGCGCGCCGCGTCCAGCAGGTCGGCGTCGGTCGGCAGCGGCCGGCCGGCCCAATCCTCCAGTTCGTGCCGGTTGGGCTTGATGCAATGGGGCAGAGCGCCGGCGGAGGCCAGCGCCGCCGCCAGCGGCGCCCCACTGCTGTCCAGCACCACGCGCGCGCCGGCCGCCGCCAGATCGGTGGTCAACATGGCATAGGCGTCGGTGGGCAGTCCGTCCGGCAGGCTGCCGGCCAGCAGGACCGGCGTGCCCGGCTCCACCAGCCGGTGAACCGTCTCCTGCACCCGGCCGAGCGCGCCGAAATCGGCGGTGAGACCCGGCAGGTTGATGTCCGTCGTGTCGTTGGCCGTAAGGTCGGCGATCTTGATGTTGACGCGCGTTTCGCCCGGCAGCCGCAGGAAGGCGTCGGCGATGCCCTTTGCCTGGAACAGCGCCTCGAACGGCGCCGCGTTGCCGGTGCCGAGAAGTCCGGTGGCGACCACCGGCGTCCCCCAATCTGCAAGGCAGCTGGCAACGTTGACGCCCTTGCCGCCGGCATTGTGGCGCACCGCCTTGGCGCGATGGACGCTGCCGGGTTTCAGCGCCTCGACCGTGATGGTCTGGTCGATGGCCGGGTTCAGCGTGACGGTGACGACAGGCTTGGCCGCCGCAAGCTGGCTGCTCATGACGCCTCCCCCTCCAGCGCCCGCACCTCGTCGGAGGATTCGCAGTCCAGCGCCCGCCGGGCCAGCGCCTGTAGTCCGGCGAGGTCGCTGTCGCGCAGCTTGTCCTTGACGCCGGGGATGTCACGCGGGGTCATCGACAACTCGCGGACGCCGAGGCCGGCGAGCAGTGCGGCGCCGAACGGATCACCGGCGATGCCGCCGCAGACGCCGACCCAGCGGCCATGTTTCTCGGCTCCCTCCACCGTCATGCGGATCAGGCGCAGCACCGACGGGTGCAGGCTGTCGGCCTCCGCCGCCAGTTCGGGGTGCTGGCGGTCGACGGCCAGCGCGTATTGCGTCAGGTCGTTGGTGCCGATGGAGAAGAAATCGACGTGGCGGGCCAGCACGTCGGCCTGGATGGCGGCGGCCGGCACCTCGACCATGATCCCAAGCGGCACTGCCGGGGCGTCCAGCTCCGCCCGGATGCGGTCGCAGACGGCGCGCAGAGCCTCGATCTCGCGCAGCGTGGTGATCATCGGGAACATGATCAGCAGCGCATCCGGCTTGGCGTCCTTGGCGGCGCGGTAAAGGGCGCGCAGCTGCGGTTCCAGCAGTTCCGGATGCCGCAGCAGCAGGCGGGCGCCGCGCACGCCGAGGAAGGGGTTCTCCTCATGCGGCAGCTGCAGGTGCGGCACCTGCTTGTCGCCGCCGATGTCGAGCGCGCGGACGATCAGCGGACGGCCGTCCAACGCCTCCAGCATGGCGCGGTAGGTCTGGTACTGCTCCTCCTCGCTGGGGGCGTCGCCGCGCTCCAGGAACAGGAACTCGGTGCGCATCAGGCCGACTCCTTCGGCCCCCTGCGACAGGGCGACCGGCACCTGATCGGGGCGGTTGACGTTGGCGCCGATCTCCACCGTGTGGCCGTCGCGGGTGCGGGCGGGCAGGCCGCGCCGCTCCTCCTGCTGGGCCTTTTTGACGCGCTGCTCCTCGATCCAGCCATGGGCGGCCGCGAGGTCGGCGTCGGTGGGCTCCAGGTAGAGGCGGCCGGACTGGCCGTCGAGGATGGCGGTGGTGCCGTTGGCAAGCTCGGTCAGCGCGCCGCCGCCCGCCACCATCGCCGGCAGCCCCAGCGTGCGCGCCAGGATCGCGGTGTGGGAGGTCGGGCCGCCTTGCGCCGTCGCCAGACCGATGACGCGGCCCATGTCGAGCGCCGCGGTGTCGGACGGCGACAGGTCGTCGGCGACCAGGATGCAGGGGGTGTCCGGCAGGTCGCGGATGGAGCCGCCGCGCAGATCCGGATCGATGCGGGTCAGCACCCGGCGGCCGACATCGCGCAGATCGGCGGCACGGCCGGCCAGCACCGGGTTGGGGTTGGCGGCCAGCTTGGCGGCGCTGCGCTCGACCGCCTCGTTCCACGACCAGCCGGGGCCATGCCCCTCCACCATCAGTTGGCAGGCGAGCGTGATGACGTCGGTGTCGTTCAGCAGTTCCGCCTGTGCGGCGAAGATGCCCGCCTCGGCGGGGCCGAGCCGACGGGCGGTGTCGTCGGCCAACGCCTTCAACTGCTGGCGGGTCAGGTTCAGCGCCTCGTGCAGGCGGTTGCCGCCCTCCAGCAGCGGCGCCGGACGGTCGGGAACCGTCAGGTCGGCCTTCGGCATCACATGGACCGGCCCGATGGCAAGACCGGGGCTGGCACCGACACCGGCAACCACCGGCATCTCGCGCCCTGCCGCGGGCGGCGGTGTCCAGCCCTGGACCACGGCCTTCGCCTTGCGGGCCGCGGCGGCGGCGTCCGCCTTCTCCCGCGCGCTGAGGCCGGTGATGGTGGCGCGCAGGCGGTTCAGCACCGCGCGCGCGTCGGGACCGTCGGCGGACACGGTGATGCGGTCGCCGGGGCGCAGGCCGAGTTGCAGCAGCGCCACCAGCGTCTTGCCGTCGACGGACTCCTCGCCGTGGCGCACGCGGACGCGGCCGGCGGCGGTGCGGGCGGTTTCGACCCAGGCGGCGGCCGGGCGGGCATGCAGGCCGGTCGGGTAATCCACCACCCACTCGAAGCTTTCCGCGAGGTCGCCGGCCTCGGACGCGGGCGTGGCCGGCGCGGCGCTCTCGTCCGACAGGGCGGCGGCAAGATCGGCCGGATTGCCGGTAATAAAGAGGGCGTTCAGCCGCGCCTCGTCCTGCATCAGGCGGGTCAGGCGGCGCAGGATGGCGATGTGGGCATCGGACTGCGCGGCGATGGCGACGACCATCCGGGCGGTCTGCCCGTCGTTCCAGACCACGCCGTCCGGCACCTGCAGGATGGCGATGCCGTTGCGGCGGACCAGATTGCGGTCGTCCACCATGCCGTGCGGGATGGCGACGCCATGGCCGAGGAAGGTGTTCACCACCGATTCCCGCCGGATCATGCTGTCGGCATAGGCGGGGTCGATGCATCCCGCGGCGATCAGCAGCTGCGCCGCTTCGCGGATGGCCGCCTCCTTGCCGGCCGGGGCGGCGCCCAGGCGGATCAGATCGGGGGGAAGGCTCAAGGGGTGCGTGTCGGTGGCCATGGCAACCGTCTCCTCCGCGTGTTCTTGTCTGTCCTCTTGATCCCCAGTGAAAACGATTACAGTCGAACTGTCAACGGCTGCCGCAATGCAACATAAGCACTTTTTTGGCAGAGCGTCTTGTCAAGCGGGCCGAAATGGGGAATGCTCCTGCCATCCGGCTGGAAACGTTTTCAAAAAATCTTCCGGCCCATACGGTTCCAGCCATCCCTCTCTGGTCATACTGGACCGGGCGCGTCTAAGATCGCCTCCCCATTCTGGGTGCCCCTACCACCACTGGTTTGCAGATGAACGCCTCCGGTAAGACCGCCAGCATCAAGGACGTGGCCCTGGCCGCCGGCGTATCGGTCGCCACCGTGTCGCGCGTGCTGAGCAACGGCCCGGTCAGCGAGGCATTGCGCAAGCGGGTGGAGGATGCGGTGCGCGCCACCGGCTACCGACCGAACCTGTCGGCACGGCGGCTGCGCTCGCAGCATTCGCAGACCATCGGGCTGGTGGTGTCGGACATCCGCAACCCCTTCTTCACCGCCGTCAGCCGCGCGGTGGAGGATGCGGCCTACCGCGCCGGCATGCGCGTGATCCTGTGCAACAGCGACGAGAATCCGGAGCGGGAGGAACTGTATCTGCGCCTGATGCAGGAGGAGCGGATCACCGGCCTGATCTTTGCCCCGACCCGTGCGACGCTCGACCGGCTCGACACGCTCGACCTCGACTTTCCCGTCGTGTTGATCGACCGCAACGCGCCGACCGCTCGCCACGACGCGGTGGTCCTGGACAACCCACGCGCCGCGGCCATGCTGGTGGAGCATCTGCACGCCCAGGGCTATCGCCGGATCGCCGGCCTGTTCGGCAACACCAGCACCACCGGTCAGGAGCGGTACGAGGGTTATCGCTCCGCCATGTCGGCCCGTGGTCTGGCGCCGGCTGCCCGCTTCCTCGCCCCCTATGCCGATGCCGCCGAACAGGCCGTGGTGGAGTGGATGGCGGAACGCGACCGGCCGGAAGCCTTCATCGTCAGCAACAGCCTGTTCCTGATGGGTGTGGTGAAGGCCGCCCGCCGGCTGAAACTGTCGATCCCAGATGGGCTGGCGGTCGCCGGATTCGACAATGAACCCTGGACGGAACTGGTCGGCCCCGGTCTGACCGTCATCGAGCAGCCGGTGCAGGATATCGGCCAATCGGCGATGGCCCTGCTGTTCGAACGGCTGGATGCGCCGGACCGTCCCCGCCGCCGCCTCGTCCTTGGCGGCACCTGCATCGTGCGCGGCTCCACCGCCGCGCGGATGGCCGACGCCGACTGATACGGCAGGGCCTGGGGCGATCAGACAAGCGGCCCCGATCGCAACCTTTCGTGGACCGGCCCGACCGGCCGGGCATTGGTGCCCGCATCGAATGGGCTGCGGCACCGCCGCCGCACCCGGCAGCGAAACGCAACCGCGCTTTCCCCTCTCCTCTCGTGTGCCGCCGGTTCGGCAACGGACTACTCCCGATGCCGGAACATGGGCGTTGCCGATAACCAGTGCCCGAAAGATACGCTAAGACTCCCAGTTCCCGGCAACGGACGTTCAAAGAAAAATACTCCCCCGGTGTGCGGGAAGAACAGTTCCGAAAGCGGCGTTGACCGTCGCCCAACACCCCACTACCGTTCAGTTTGCAATGCACAACAAAAATGTTCGCCCGAGCTAATAACGGCGACCACAGATCGCTGTTCCACTCCGCGATAATTTTTAAACTAACCAAGTAATTGTTGAGACATTCAACTAATTCTTGGTGGCTTTCATGACCGATGATGGTCGCCCCTGGTGGGGGCCAGCCTGCCGACAATACAAGAAACACGAATTCGGGGGAGGACGCGGTGCGCACACTTCAGGGACTTCGATGGGGGTGAAGGCGCGATGTTGAAAGGTCTGACCGGACGCAAGGCAGCGGCGAAAGGGGGCAGTTTCGCCCGGCATGGTGTGACGACTGTACTCGTCACCGCCGCCACGATGGCGCTTGGACTGCTGACGGGAATCCTCGTCGCCCGCACCATCGGTCCGGAGGGTCGGGGGGCGCTGACCGCCGTCCTCACCACCATACAGATGCTGGGCTGGCTGTTCGGCATGGGCTGCGGCAAGGCGGTCACCTACGCGCTGTCGCGGGATCATTCGGCCGGCGGCCGGCTGCTGAGCACCTGGGTGCTGATCCTGCTGCCGCTGGCGGCGCTGGCGATCGCCACCGGTTATCTGCTGCTGCCGCTGCTGCTGGCTGCGCAGCCGGTGGAGACGCTGGAACTGGCGCGGCTCTATCTTCCCATGATCGCCATGGCCCTCCTGGCGGAGTTGATGCTCGGGCTGATCCTGGGCGACCAGGACTTCCGCAGCTTCAACGCGCTGAACTTCATCCAGCCGGCCGGCGTCGCCACCCTCTACGCCATCCTTTGGGTTGCCGGCCGCTTCACGGTGGAGGCCGCCGTCGTCGTGCAGGCGGCGATGAGCACGCTGGTGCTGGTGGTGGCGACCGTTCTGCTGGTCCGCCGCCACGGGATCGGCCGCCCCGATCCGGCGCTCGGCCGGCAGACGCTCTGGTATGCGCTGCGCACCCACGGCGACGTGGTGGGCGGCGTCATCACCCAGCGGCTGGACCTGTTGATCATTCCCGCCTTCCTGCCGGCGGCCCAGGTCGGGCTCTATGCGCTCGCGACCAGCCTGTCCTGGCTGATCGTCAGCCTGTCCAGCGCGCTGGCCACCGTGGTGATGCCCGCCGCGACCCGGCGGGGCCAATCGGGGCGGGCGCTGGTGCTGAACAGCCTGCAGGTGACCTTCGCCATCGGCGGGCTGCTCGGCGGCGGGCTGTTCGTCTTCGCCGACATCGCCATCGGACTGGTCTACGGCGCGTCCTTCGCCGACAGCGCGCTTCCGCTGCGGCTTCTGCTGCCGGGTGCCGTTCTCTACGCCGCCGCGTCGATCCTGCTGAACGGGCTCTATGCGGAGAACCGGCCCTTCACCGCCACCATGGCCAACCTGCTGGGCATGCTGGTCACGATGGGCGGCCTGCTGCTGTTCCTGCGCAGCGGCGGGATCCTGGCCGCGGCCATCGTCTCCACGGTGGCCTACACGCTGGTGTTCGCCACCGCGGCGACGCTCTACCGGCGGACGACCGGACTTCCCTGGCGCGTCTTCCTTCCCGACCCGGCGATCCTCGCGGCCTTGCCGCGGCGCCTGCTCGCTCTCGCCAAACCGTCTCCGGCGACCGCCGCTCCGGCCGGACCCGCAGGCAAATGACAAAACCTACAGGATTTGGGGGACCCACAATGCGACTGTCGCTCTTGACGCCCGAATACCCACCCGGCGAAAAGCTCGGCGGAATCGCCACCCACACCCACACGATGGCCCGCGCGCTGGCGCGGCTGGGCCATGCCGTCCAGGTGGTGACCCCGTGGAAGGTCGGCGGCCTGCCGGCCGGCACCACCATCGAGGACGGCGTGACGGTGAACCGCGTCGATCCGGGGCCGCGCCTGCATGCGGTCGTGGACCGATTCCGGACGAACCGCCGGCTGGCCGACGCCGTCCGCGCCTTCCGTCCCGACGTGGTCCATGCCGCCGAGTTCGACGCCGACGCCTGGTGGTTGACCCGCTTCAGCACCATTCCCGTGGTGACGCGGCTGGCGACGCCGACCGGGCTGGTGATGGACACCAACACCCAGCCCTGGGTGCCGCACACCCACCTGCTGAACGCACTCGAACGCGACCAGACCAAGCGCAGCGCGGCGATCTACGCCTCCACCCGCGCCATCGCCCGCCGGGTGGCCGACTACTGGCGCATCCCGCCGGAGCTGATCCAGGTCATCCCCAACAGCATCGACCTCGCCTCGGTGGCGGCAAACCGGATGGCCGAGCCGCCGATGGCGCTGCCGAAGCGCTTCATCGCCTTCTTCGGCCGGCTGGAGGGGCGCAAGGGCATCGCCACGCTGGGCCGCGCCATTCCCGGCGTCCTGGCCGCCAACCCCGACCTGCACCTGATGATGATCGGCGGTGAAGACGTCGCGAGTGCCGCGATCATCGACCAGTTCCGCCGCGACGTGGCGCCGGTGGCCGACCGGGTCCATTTCACCGGCGCCTTGCCGCGAAACGATGCGCTGGCCGTGGTGGCGCGGGCGGAGATGGCGGTCGTCCCGTCCCTGTGGGAGAGCTTCGGCTTCGTGGTGGTGGAGGCGATGGCGCTGGGCGTGCCGGTGGTCGCCAGCGACTGCGGCGGCTTCCCGGAGATCATCGAGCATGGCCGCACCGGCTGGCTGGTTCCGCCGGGGGAGGCGGAACCGTTGCGCGACATGCTGATCGCCCGGCTGGCCGACCCCGACGGGCTGAAGGCCGCCGCCGCGGCGGGGCTGGAGCATGCGAAGAGCTTCGACGTCGACACCGTCGCCGCCCAGGTCGCCGCCCTGCTGGAGAACGCCAAGGCGGAGCGGTCGCAGGCCGCGGGCTCCGGCATCTACAACAACGGCTATCGCCGGCATTTCCGCCCCGACCACCCGACCACCCCCTTCTACCGCATCTATGACGAGAAGCGGCGCGCGGTGGCGGCGGAGTTGGAGCGGCTGCCACGGATGCGCATCCTCGATGTCGGCGGCGGATACGGCCGCATCACCGGCCCCTTCGCCGGCCATCACGACGTGACGCTGGTCGACATCTCGCACGAGATGCTGGCGGAGGCGAAGGAGCGCTTCCCCGCCCTGACCGTCCAGCAGGCCGACGCCCGCAAGCTGCCTTTCGACGACGACAGCTTCGACATCGTCATCGCCATGGACCTGCTCTGCCACCTGCCCGACCTTGAAGCCGGCGTGCGCGAGCTGCAGCGGGTGGTCAAGCCCGGCGGGCGGATCGTCTGCGACACCACCAACGCCAACCCGCTGTGGGTGATCGCCTACCCCCGCTACTACCGCTGGCGGCCCGACCGGCTGCTGGCGACCATGCGCTGCCACGGCGTCCTGCCGGAATGGAAGGCGCTGGTCCGTCACCACTGGGCGCCGGAGATGCGCAAGGCCATCGCCGCCACCGGCCTGACCCTGCAGAAGACCGATCATTTCGGCCCGCCGGGAGTGGCGAAATGGCACCTGTGGTGGTGCCGGCGCGGCGGCAAGGGCACGGAGGGGCACGCATCGTGACCAAACCGCCCCTGCTCCTCTTCCTCGCTCATGGCGCCGACCCGCACCGCGTCGCCATCGCCCCGGTGCTGGCCGCCGCGGCGGAACGCGCCGGCTGGGCCTTCGATCTCTATTACGACGGACGGCGCAGCGGCCGCCATTTCGGCGGCTGGGAGGACGGCAACCGCACCGAGGCGACCGGCACCGGCAGCCTGATGGCCGGCGGCCGGCACCTGGACCATGCGCTGTGGCTGACCACCCGCTACCGCGTCGTGGCGCTGGGCGATCCGGCCTCCCCGCTGTGGCCGGTGGTGGAGGCGGGGGGCGAGTGCGCCCTGCGCAGCACCGACCCGGCCGCGCTCTACGAGGCCGCGTTCCGCCTGCTGGAGCAGCCGATCCCGGAGGAGGTCGCTGTGCTGGACATGGCGCCGCAGACCCCGCTCGGCATCGTCGCCGCGCCGTTCCTCTACCCGCAACTGATGGCGAAGCCCTGCCTCGGTATCGATGTCGGTGCGGACGCCGGGCTGCGGCAGCGGCTGGAGGCGCTGGGCGCCCGCCATTTCACCGGCCATTGCGTCGATCCGGTGCGGGCCCGCCACTTCCCCGGCGGCCTCGACGCGGTCGAAGGCCGGGTGGCGGGGGAAAGCTATGCCAGTTTCAGCGCCGCGCTGGCCCACCGCCATGCCGGCTGGGGTCGTGGAACGTTTCTGGGCGATCCCGACCTGATTGCGGCGCAGCTGCCGCTGGCGGCGGCCAAGCGTCTGCTGCCGCTCTACGGCCGGCCCCAGACCGACGTGATCGAGCGCGCCGCCGACCTGATCCGGAACGGAGCCGACCCGGTCTATGGCCGCCAGTTCGACGACCACGACTTCTTCGCCCTGGGCCGCCTGGGCCGCGGGCTGCAGATCGTCGATCCCGATCCGCCCTTCGCCAGCACGGCCGACGTGCCGCTGCGCATCGCGGAGCCGCCGCGCCCCTTCACCGATTACGAACCGGACGACGCCACCCTGCGCCGCTGGGCGGCGGAGGGACGGGTGCTGACCACGCTGGTGCTGTGGTCCGGCATGATCCGTGAACTGCACTGCATCCCGCGCATCCTCGATCTGGTGGCGGCGACCGGCCTGCGCTGCGGGCTGGTGGTCACCGTCGACAGCCTGACCCAGTCCAGCCCCGCCGACCTCGCGCTGCTGTCGGTGCCGGAGGAACGTGGCGGCGTGCTGGGCCGGGTGGAGCTTCTGCTGGGCAGCACCGGCCGCGGCGTCTGCGCCGAAGGCGAGATGCCCAGCATCGAACTGGCCCGGCTGCTGACCGACGCCCGTGCGGAAATGGCGACCATGCTTCCGCCGGGGCTGATGCCGCGCGGCTGGTGGCCGCTGGTCGACTCCCCCCTCGTGCCCGGCCGCACCCCGCGCCTGCATTGGGAGGAAGGCCGGCCCGTCCTGCGCATCTCGCCCCGTCCGCGCCCGTCGGAAACCCCGGCCGCCAGCGTGGAGGCCGCGGCGGAGGGCACACCGCGCAAGGCGCCGACGCGGGCCGGGGCGCCGGCCATGGATGCCAGGCGCATGATCGGCAACGCGCTGCGCCGCTACCGGCTCGACCGCTTCTACGAGGCGTGGCGGCCCTATGACAGCGCCCGACCCGGCCCCCTGCGGCGGGAGGTCGCCGCCACCGTCCGCTCCGCCGGCTTCGACTACATGTGGACCAAGGCCTCCTTCGGCTCGGCCGAACCGGCGCTGGTCGACGGGGAGTTCGTGGCCCTGCCCTTCACCGCCGGCGATTGGGACGGCTGGTCGCCCTTCTACACCATCCGCAACACCGCCCAGGTGCGGGCGGCCGAACGCCGGCTGACCCGCGGCGGCCGGCCGGGATGGCTGACGTCCAACATCGATTCCATCCTGTGGATGCTGCCGGGCGAGGTGCTTGAGAAGGGACGCGCCCTGTTCCAGGTCGCCCGGCTGGTCGCCGGCGGCGGCGGGACCGGAGCGCTGGTCAACGTCACGCCGAACACCGTCGCCCGCTACGCCCGCATCCTGGCCGAGGCGAAGACCGGACGGGGCACACCGGCAACCCCGGAACTGCCGGCGGAAATCCGCGGCGACCCGGCGCCGGACGCCCCCACCTCCCCCCGCCAGCCCAGCCGTGACCCGGCAGAAGTCGCCTGACCTATTGGTCGCCTGAACCAACACGGCCGCATCGCACCTCCACGCACCGTTTGTCGAGATGAAGGAGTTCAGCCCATGGACGCACCGGAACACCGATTGCCGCCAGGCACGGCCGGTATCCCCTCCGGCTTTGTCGCACCGCCGGTCGGAACGGGCGCCGACAAGGTCAATGTAGGCCGGCTGGTACAGACGCTGTGGCGCCAGAAATGGCTGATCCTGGGGCTGACCGCGGTGCTGTGGCTGCCCGCGGTGCTGCTGATCAACTCGATGACGCCGCTCTACAGCGCGTCGGCCGTCGTGGTGATCGATCCGCATACGAACCGCGTCATCAACATCCCCTCGGTGTCGGAACCGATGGGAATGTATCTCGACACCGTCAACACCGAGGTCGAGATCCTGCGGTCCCGCGACCTCGCCCGCCGGGTGGTGGAGACGCTGAATCTCGGGAAAGAGCCGGAATACGCCGCAACTCCCGACAAGCCCGGCCTCCTGACCCCCCTGTTCGAGGAAGGACGCGCCCTGCTGACGGAGGTGGCGTCCGGCCTTCCCGAACCGCTGTCCGCCCTGCTGACGCCGGCCGCGCGGCCGCCCGCTCCGACCGGCAGTGCGGAGGAGAAGGAAACCGCCCGCCTGATCTACGCCTTCCAGAAGAACCTGCGCATCAGCCCCGGTGTGCAGTCGCGCGCGATCCGCATCACGGTCGAGGCCAAGGACCCGCAGCTGGCGGCCCGCGCCGCCAACGCCGTCGCCGACGCCTACATCGCCATCCAGGTGGAGGCGAAGCGCAATGCCACCCAGAACGCCAGCGAGTGGCTGCAGAGCAAGCTTGATGAACTGCGCCAGGACATGACCATCACCGGCCGCGCCGCCGTCGAGGCGATGCGCGCCGAAACTGGCATGGCCAAGGGCCGCGATGCTCCGCTGGTGAACGAAGAGATGTCGGCCCTGAACGCCCAACTGGCGGAGGCGCGCACCGCGCTGACCAATGCCCAGGGGCGGCTGCGCCAGCTGCAGTCCGTCCAGCCCGGCAACCCCGAATCGCTGACCGGCGCCGACATCGGCGGCGACCCGCTGATCACCGGCCTACGCCAGCGCCAGACTGCACTGAGCGCCCAGCTGGCCGAGCTGCGCGCGCAATATGGCGACCGTCACCCGGCGCTGGCGCGGCCCGCGGCGGAGCTGCGCGAACTGAATGCCGCCCTCGCCACCGAGGTGGATCGCGTGATCCGTAGCCTGCGGGGTGAGGTGGAGCAGCAGGTCGCCAAGATCCAGAACCTGTCCCGCCGGCTGGAGGCTCTGCGCACGGAATCCTTCGACAACCTGCAGGCGGACGTGAAGCTGCGCGAACTTCAGCGGCAGGCCGACGCGTCCGACGACAACTATCGCCGCGCCGTCACCCGCCTGAAGGAGACCCAGGTGCTCCAGGCGCTGGAGATGACGCCCGACGTACGCATCGTGTCCACCGCCGACGTTCCGGTGGGGCCGGTCGGGCCGGGCAAGACCGTGCTGGCGGCGTTGGCCGCGGTGGTCTGCGGCGCCTTCGCCACCGGCATCGCGCTGGTGCGGACCGCCAGCCAGCGCGGCGTCTACAGCTCCCATCAGGTGGAGGCGGTTCTGGGCCTTCCGGCGGTCGGCATCGTGCCGCTGCTGGGCCGGGTCAAGCGGTCCGCCCGCTCCGACGCCGACGGCGATCCTTATTCCAACACCGGCGGCGGCGAATTCGCCGAGGCGGTCTGGCGGCTTTGCGCACGGCTGCATCTGGTCCGCACCGGCGCCGAGCCGGCCACCGTCAAGGGCGGCGAGGTGGTGATGCTGACCTCGTCGGTCGCTGGCGAGGGCAAGACGACGCTGGCGGTGGCGCTGTCCGCCTTCCTGGCCGACACCGGCCGACGGGTCGTCATCGTCGACTGCGACACCCGCCGCCCCGCCGTGCACCGGCTTCTGGGCGGTACCCGGCCGCCAAAGGGGCTGACCGACCTGCTGGAAGGCGATGCGACGCTGGATCAGGTGGTGCAGATCGACGACCGCCGCCGGGTCGCGGTGATCACCGCCGGCCGGCCGGTCGACCGGCCGCAGATCCTGTTCGGCTCAAAGGCCATGCTGTCGCTGCTGGTCGAGCTGTCCGAACGCTACGACGTCGTCGTCCTCGACACGCCGCCGGTGCTGTCGGTGTCGGACGCGCTGATCCTGGCGCCGCTGGCCGACCGCGTCCTGTATGTCGTGCGCTGGGCGCGCACCGCCACCAGCCTTGCCGGCGCCGGCATCAAGCAGGTGCGGCAGGTCGGCGGGCGGATCGGCGGCGCGGTGCTGTCGATGGTCAACGCCCGCGACCACGCGAACCTGGAATACGGCGCCCGTCCGCCCAGCGGCCGTTCTTACCGCCTGCGCCGCATCGCCTGAGCCTGAAAAACCCTCGGCCGAAGTCGAAGGCCTGCCCCTTGCCGGAGGACCCACAATGAAAGTCGCGATCGTCCATTACTGGCTCGTCGGGATGCGCGGGGGGGAGAAGGTTATCGAAGCCCTGTGCGAGCTGTATCCGGAGGCCGACGTCTTCACCCACGTCTACCGGCCGGAGCGGATCTCCCCGATCATCCGCAGCCATCAGGTCACCACGACCTTCATCGACCGGCTGCCGATGGCTCACCGGATGTATCAGAAGTATCTGCCGCTGATGCCGCTGGCGCTGGAACAGCTCGACCTCAGCGCCTACGATCTCGTCATCAGCAGCGAATCCGGGCCGGCGAAGGGGGTCCTGACCCGGCCGGACGCGCTGCATGTCTGCTACTGCCACACGCCGATGCGCTATGTGTGGAGCGGCTATCACGATTACCTGCACTCGGCCGGACCGATGATCCGGCCACTGATGCCCTATGCCATCCACCGGCTGCGGCAATGGGATCTGGCGACGGCGGCGCGGGTCGACCGTTTCATCGCCAATTCCGAGACGGTGGCGAAGCGGATCTGGCGGGTCTACCGCCGCGACTCCACCGTCATCAACCCGCCGGTGGAAACCCGGCGCTTCGCCACCGCGGAGCCGCCCGGCGATCATTACCTGTTCGTCAGCCAGCTGGTCTCCTACAAGCGGGCCGACGTGGCAATCGAAGCCTTCAACCGCATGGGCCGCAAGCTGGTCGTCGTCGGCGAAGGCGAGGAGTACCGCCGCCTGAAGCAGATGGCCGGGCCGACGGTGGAACTGCTGGGCCATTGTTCCGCCGAGGAGCTGGACCGGCAGTATGCCGCCTGCCGCGCCCTGGTCTTCACCGCCAACGAGGATTTCGGCATCGTTCCGGTGGAGGCGATGGCCGCCGGCCGGCCGGTGATCGCCCTGAACCGCGGCGGCGCGACCGAGACGGTGAGGGACGGCCTGTCCGGCCTGTTCTTCGACCAGCAGACGCCGGAAGCGCTGATCGAGGCGGTGCAACGGTTCGAGGCGCAGGAACGCCGCTTCAACCCCACCGTCATCCAGGCCTACGCCGCCCGCTTCGACCGTTCCGTGTTCAAGGCGCGGCTGCGCGAGACCATCGACAGCTGGGTGAACGGCGAGGAACCGGCCCTGGCCCCGGCACGGGCCGCCGCCAACGACGCCCGCGGGCGGGAGCTGGCTCCGGCATGAGCGTCACCATGAACCCCACCGGCATGCCCCGCCCCGCCCCTCTCGTCCCGATCGACCCCCATGCCGCAGAACGTCTGGGCGTCACCGTGATCGTTCCGACCTATCGCCGGCCGGACCAGTTCGCCGGCTGCCTGGACGGTCTGGTCCGGCAGACGCTGGCGCCGGTCCAGGTGGTCGTCACCGTGCGCGACACCGATCCGGAGTCCGCCGAGGTTGCCCGGCGCTACGCATCCATCCTACCGATCGAAGTCGCCGTAATCGACGTGCCTGGGCAGGTGGCGGCGATCAACCGCGGCATGGATCATGCCCGCGGCGACATCGTCGCCATCACCGACGACGACGCCGTCCCCCATCCCGACTGGGTCGAGCGGATCGAGGCGTGGTATCGCGCCGATCCCCGCATCGGCGGCGTCGGCGGCCGCGACCATGTCTATCACGACGGCGTGCCGGAAACCGGGGAGGCCCAGGTCGTCGGCCGGCTGCAATGGTTCGGCCGGGTCATCGGCAACCATCATCTGGGTGTCGGCCCGGCCCAGGACGTGGACGTGCTGAAAGGCGCCAACTGGAGCTTTCGCCGCGCGGCGATCGACGGCCAGCGGCTGAACACCCGGCTGCGCGGCAGCGGCGCCCAGGTCCGCAACGAGGTGGATTTCTGCCTGCGGCTGTCCCGCCAGGGATGGCGGCTGGTCTACGACCCGATGGTGGCGGTCGACCATTTCCCGGCGGTGCGCTTCGACATCGACCAGCGTGGGGCGAACCATTTCCATCCGCTGGCGCAGGAGAACGCCACCTTCAACGACACGCTGGCCCTGATGGCCCATTTCGGCCCGACCAACCGCGCCGCCTTCGCCGCCTGGGCCATGCTGGTGGGGACCTGCGAGTTTCCCGGATTGGCGCAATGGGCGCGGCTGACGCTGCGCGGCGACCGCCACGCCGGGGCGAAGCTGCGCGCCACCCTGCGTGGCCGGCTGGAGGGGATGCGTGACTGGCGGGAGACGGCGGCATGACCTTCGCCACAGCCGGCTTCGAGCATAGTCATCATGACATGCCTCATCACGGAACGGGCGGCCTGCCCTCCCTGAACAAACTGGCGGCACCGGTCTTCTGGTTCCTGGTGGCGGTTCCGGTCCTGATGGGCCGGGCCGGCGTGCTGGAGATCGTCTTCCCGGTGGGGGCGCTCGCCGTCGGTGCGCTGCTGGTGACCCGAGACCCCGCCCGTTTCGCCGCCTTCACATGGTGGCTGTGGTTCCTGACGCCGGAGGTGCGCCGGCTGGTCGATTACCAGTCGGGCTGGAGCGTCATCAGCCCGATCATGGTGACGCCGTTTGCCGTCGGCGCGATGACCGGGCTGGTGATCGCGCAATATCTGCCGATGCTGCGCTATCGCGCCTATTTCGGCTTCCTGCCGGTGATGCTGGGCATCTCCTACGCCTACTTCAATGGAATCTCCCAGGCGGGCGTGGCGGCTGCGACCTTCGCACTGCTGAACTGGGTGGTGCCGGTCATGCTGGGGCTCTATGTCGCCCTGCACTGGCCGCTCTATCCGCAGATGCGGGACGCGGTGCTGCGCGCCTTCGTCCTGGGGCTGACGCTGGTCGGCGGCTATGGCCTGATCCAGTATTTCATCATGCCGGCCTGGGATGCGCGATGGCTCATCAATGTCGGGATGACCAACCAGGGCATGCCGTTGCCCATGCAGGTTCGGGTGTTCAGCACGATGAACTCCTCCGGCCCGCTGGCCTTCCTGCTGGTCACCGGGCTGGCCGTTCTGCCCGCCGCATGCGGCATCCTGGTGCCGGTCGCCGGCGCGCTGGCGCTGGGATCGCTGCTGCTCAGTCTGGTGCGGGCGGCCTGGCTGGCCGGTCTGTTCACCTTCACTTGGCTGATGCTGACGATGCCCGGCCGCCACCGCATCCGCCTGATCGCGGTCGGCGTCGGTTTGGTCCTGTGCTCCCTGCCGCTGCTGAGCGTGCCGAGGGTCAACCAAGCGATCGTTTCCCGGTTCGACACGCTGAATTCGATGGAGAACGACCGCAGCTATCAGGACCGGCAGGAGTTCTATGTCACCTTCCTGTTCTATGCGCTGACCGAGGTGCGCGGCGCCGGGCTCGGCACCATCGACACCGCGACCAAGCTGACCAACGAGGACGGGCAGCTGGGCGTCATGGCCTATTTCGACAGCGGCATCCTGCGCGTGCCCTATGAACTGGGCTGGCCCGGCGCGTTCGGCTATGTCGCCGGCCTGATCATGCTGACGGCCGGGATGCTGCGCCGCGGCGGCGCACCGCCCGACCCGTTCGCCCGCTGCGCCGAAACGGCGGCTCTGACGATGCTCGGCTGCATGGTGTTCGAACACACGCTGGTGAAGGTCACCGGCGTCGGCTTCTGGTTCTTCCTGGGCATGGCAATGGCAGCCAAGAATTACGGACTTGCCAGCCTGCAGAGCGCCGTCCCGGCGACCGTTCCCGCCCATCAATTCCAAGAGGACAAGCAATGGACGGAAGCCTGATCCTGCCCGACGCGCTGCGGGGGCTAACGCGGGAGGCCAGCGTGCTTCAGCTTGGGCTGGGTTGGTTCCCGGAAACCCATGGCGGGGCGGAGAACATGTTCTACAACCTCGCCCGCCACCTGCCGCAGCAGGGCATCGCCTTTTCCGGGCTGGTGCTGGGCACCGTTTCCCGGACGCTGAACAACGGTGCCCGCATCGACAGCTTCGCACCGTCGACCGCCTCTCTGCCGCGCCGGGTGGCGGCGGCGCGGATCGCCATCGCCGAGACGCTGCGCCGGCAGGCGCCCGACCTTGTCGCCTCCCATTTCGCGCTGAACACGGTGGGCGCCCTGCCCGCCTTGCGCAACCGGCCGCTGGTCGTCCATTTCCACGGCCCCTGGGCGCTGGAAAGCGCCGCGGAGGGTGCCGGCCCGCTGGCGGTGCGGCTGAAATTCATGGTGGAGCGGCTGGTCTATCGCCGCGCCGCCCGCTTCGTCGTCCTGTCGCAGTCCTTCGCCACCATCCTGGCCGAGCACTACGGTGTGCCACCGGAGCGCATCCACCGCGTGCCGGGCGGGGTCGATGCCGAGCGCTACGACCTTCCCGACAACCGCCATCAGGCGCGCGCCCGCCTCGGCTGGCCGCAAGGGCGCCCCATCCTGCTGACGGTGCGCCGGCTGGTGAAGCGCATGGGGCTGACCGCTCTGGTCGACGCCATGGTGGAACTGCGCCGCCGGGTGCCCGACGTTCTGCTGGTGGTCGCCGGACGCGGGCCGGAAGCGGCGGCGCTTCAGGACCGCATCGGCGCGCTGGGGCTGGAGGAGCATGTGCGGCTGCTGGGCTTCGTTCCCGACGCGCATCTGCCGCTGGCCTACCGTGCCGCCGACCTGTGCGTGATGCCGTCGCAGGCGCTGGAGGGCTTCGGCCTGACCGCCCTGGAATCGCTGGCGGCCGGCACGCCGGTGATGGTCACGCCCGTAGGCGGGCTGCCCGAGGTGGTGGAGGGGCTGGACGGCGATCTCGTGCTGGCGGGGATCGACGCTCGCTCCATCGGCATCGGCCTTGCGGAAGCGCTGACCGGCGTCCGCCGCCTGCCCGACGCCGACGCCTGCCGGGCGCTGGTGCGCAGCCGCTTCGACTGGCCGGTCATCGCCGCCCGCACCGCCGCCGTTTATCGCGGCGCCCTGCAATGAGCATCCCGCGATGAGCACGATCGTCATCCTCTGCGACCACGCCCACCCCAGCGGCGGACTGGCGAAGGTCGCCATCGCCGGTGCCGTCGGGCTGGCCCGGCGCGGCCACCGGGTCCATTTCTTCACCGCCGTCCCGCCCATCGACCCGGTGCTGCTGACGGATGGCATCACCGTCCATTGCCTGGAGCAGCCCGACCTGAAGGGCAACGCCGACCGCGTGCAGGCGGCGCTGCGCGGCATCTGGAACCGGGAAGCCGCCCGCGCGCTGGAAAGCCTGCTCGGCAGTTGTCCGGCCAACGACACGGTGATCCATATCCATGGCTGGGCCAAGGCGTTGTCGCCCAGCGTCTTTCCGGTCTGCCGGAAATCCGGCCTGCCGGTGCTGCTGACCCTGCACGACTATTTCCCGCTCTGCCCCAACGGCGCCTTCTTCGTCTTTCCCGAGGGCGTCAACTGCCCGCACCGGGCGCTGTCCACCGGCTGCCTCGCCACCGACTGCGACGCCCGCGCCCGGCACCACAAATGGTGGCGGGCCGCCCGTCATGCAGCGGGGGCGCTGGCCGGCGGCTTCATAGATGGGATGGCGCTGGTGACGCTCAGCGACCGGCAACGCGCGGTGATCGCCCCCCATCTGGCGCCCGGTACCGTCACTTTGCCCGTCCCCAATCCGGTTGAAGTTGAAGACCGCGGCCCCGCTCCGGTCGCCGGCAACCGCCCCGTGCTGTTCGTCGGCCGGATGTCGCGCGAGAAGGGCGCCGCTCTGCTGGCCGAGGCGGCGGCACAGGCCGGCTGCCCGGTGCGCTTCGTCGGCGATGGCGACGAGGCGGCGGTGGTGCGCCGGCTGAACCCCGCTGCGGAGCTTGCCGGCTGGCTGCCGCCCAACGCCGTGCTTGAGGAGGTGCGGCGGGCGCGGGCTGTGGTGGTCCCGTCGCTGTGGTACGAGACGTTCGGCCTCGCCGCCTATGAAGCGCTGGCGAACGGCGTTCCCATCGTGGTCAGCGACAATTGCGCCGCGGCGGAGGCGGTGCTGCCGGGAGAGAACGGCTTCCTGTTCCGCAGCGGCGATGCCGCCGACCTTGCCCGCTGCCTCCGACTGCTGTCCCACGACGCGGAGGTGGAGCGGATGGGCCGCAACGCGCATGACGGGTACTGGCGCGCGCCCTTCACGCTGGACCGCCATCTCGACCGGCTGGAGGAGGTCTATCGCGACGCCGTGAGCGGCCGACACCATCATCCGACGCGGGCTTGCGCGCTATGAGCGGCGGCGCAGGCTGCCGCATCGGCAGGCGCGCGCTCCTGGGGGTTGCCCTCGCCATGCCTGCAGTCGCCCAGGCCGCCCAGGACAAGCCCTCGCGCCCGGCACCGGATCCGCCGCCGAGAAGCGGCCCTGCCCTGTCGATCAGAGAGCGCGGCGCCATCGGCGACGGGCGCAGCCATCCTCTGTCGGAACGTTACAAGAGCCTGGATGCGGCTCGGCGCGCCCATCCGCATGTCCGCTCCCTGGACCAGGAATGCGATTGGGCGGCTCTGCAGGGTGCCGTCCTGGAACTGGCGCGCAGCGGACAGGGCGGGACGGTGATGGTGCCGCCCGGCGATTACCGGCTCGATGGCGAGATCGTCCTGCCCAACCTTGACCGCTATGACGACGCCTTCAACGAGGTGGAGATCGTCGGCGCCGGCATGCGCGCCTCGCTGCTGTCCTGGCCGGAGGATCTGGGTCCGGGACGCTTCGCCATCCGGGCCGGCAGCCGGCAAGGCGTGCGTGACGACAACAAGGGCTATCAGCGCAGCCGCGTCGCGCACATCAGCCTGCGCGGGCCGAAGCCCGGCAACCGGCCGGGCGATCCGCCGCCGGGCATGGACGGGCTGGCGCTAACCTCCCGCTTTTTGCTGGAACGGGTCGGGGTGTTCGGCTTCCGCGCCGGGGTGGATGTCTGGCGCGACCATTCCTCACTGATTTCCTGCCAGCTGACCAAGAACCACATCGGTGCCTATTGGTCGGCGGGGACCGACAGCTTCGGCGATCATCTGTTTCTCGACACCGATTTCGCCGGCAACACGCTGGCCTCCATCGCCGTGTCGCCGGAGAACGGCATCGACCATTCCAGCTTCATCTCCTGCCATTTCGGCTTCTCGCCCTACGCGATCCTGGCGGAGGACGGGCCGGCGAAACGGACCTTCTTGTCCAACAACAAGTTCCTGGACTGCGCCTTCGAAGCCTGCGGCAACGGCTGGTTCCAGGGGTCGATGGCGGAGATGTACGGCAATGTCCTGATCGGCTGCAGCGGATCGCTGCTGCCGGCCTATCGCTTGGCGAAGCGACCAGTCACCGGCCTGATCGTGGTGCGGGCGCTGGAGCGCAACGAATTTACCGGCGGCAGCGCCAGCTTCGGCGACGGCACCAACGACCGCGCCGCCGACATCGAGACCGCCGCCATCGTCGCCGCCTCCGCCGTCGGCAACCGGTTCGACGATGCCGAGCGGCTGATCCGCCTCGGCCGCGACGGCTTCGCCCCGGCTCTCGCCATCTCCGGCACCTGCCGCGCCAACCGGTTCGAGGCGCTGGATTGCTCCGGCGAGTTCCGCAAGGTCGGCGCCGGCGGGGTCGATGCCGGCAATCTGGTGCAGCGCGACTATGACCGGGTGCGCCGGCTGGAGCCCGACCGCCCGGCCGACGGCGTCGCCCTGACCACGGCTGCCGCCGGCGGCATCGTTCCCGTCGCGACCAGTGGAACCGTGCCGGTCGGCAAGACCCGCGCCGCCATCCGCATGGGCACCGTCCTGCGCCCCGGCAGCGGCACCCCCCAGCGTGTCGATCCCACCCCCGGACCGGCGGCGCCGGTCGGCATCGCGGCGACGGATGCGGCGGCCGGAACCGACAGCGTGGTCATGGAGCTGAGGCTGGAGTTGCGGTAAGGGGGGCAGGTCAGGAGGGCGACCCGGCCAACAGCCGCCGCCCGTCCACCGTCTGATCCGCCGGACTCGGTTCTTCCAGCAGATCGGCATATTGTCCGGCCGTCACCGACCAATCCTGGCTTTCCGCGATGCGGCGGCCGGCCTCGCCCATCCGGCGGCGCAGCGACGGATCCGCAGCAAGGTTGTGCATCGCCCGCACCAGTTCGGCGTGGTCGTCCGGGTCGTCCAGCAGGATGGCGGCCCCATCCTCCAGCAGACGGCCGGCGCCGGCCAGCCGGGTGGTGACCACCGGCAGACCGCTGGCCGCCGCCTCCAGCAGGACGAGCCCGAAGGGTTCATAGCGGGTCGGGAAGACGAACAAGTCGGCCGCCCGCATCAGCGCCGCCACGTCGCGCCGGTGGCCGAGGAAGCGGACCCGATCCTCCACCCCCAGCGCCCTCGCCATCGCCGGGAATGGGCCGCCCCGCTCGTCGCCGACCACCGCCAGCGCCAGATCGGGCACCTCGGCCAGCGCGTGCAGCACCCCATCCAGATTCTTGCGGTCGCTGCGTGCGTCGCCGACGAACAGCGCCACCGGACGGCCAGGCGGCAGGCCGAACAGCATCGGATTGGGCGTACCCGGACGAAACTCCCGGACATCGACGCCGTTGTCGATCACCCGCAGCCGCTCCGGCTCGATGCCGTCCCGGCGCAGTTCGTCCGCCACCGTGCGGGACACCGCCACCAGCCGGCCGGCGCGGCGGAAGCTCCAGCGCTCGAATCCGACATTCAGCAGGGTGTAAAGCGCCCGATAGAGCGACCGCGGCGAAACGCCCTTGCGGATCGGGTGGGTGGCTGACCGCATCCAGGCTGAATGGACGAAATGCACGGCGTTCACGTCCGACCGCGCCCAGCTGACGAAGCCGTTCACCACCACCCGGTCAATCCCGGCCTGCCGTTCCCGCGCCAAGGCCCGGCTCGCCCTCCAGGCGAACAGCTGGTCCTTCGCCAATTGCGTCGGCACACCGCCGCCGCTGACCGGCACCCAGCGCAAGCGGGGATGGCGCGCCAGCTCCTCCGCCAATTCCGATGCGATGGCGACGACCTCATGCCCGCGGCGGAGCAGTTCGTCGACCACCACGGCGTTCACGCGCCCCTGTCCGTCGTGCCGGACGATCTTCTGCGTGACGACGGCGATGCGCAGGGAAGCGGTGCGCATAGAACGATCTCCTGCCCGGCTTGATCGGCGGTATTTGCGGCGGTTCGTGCCGAAGTGGACCACGGCGCCGGCACCCACGCCAAACAAACGAAAGATACGGACGCCACACAACAGGCTTAAGACTGCCGTTGCCGGACTCATTCCTTCAGACACTAAAACATTCGCAGAATCAAAATCGATTTTTTTGGAAGAGTCAAAGATGAGTCAGAGTCATGTCCCAAGATTGACTCTCCTTTCTATAGCGAATTCTGTGCGACTACTCCCAACGAGCAGGGTAATCCAACCGATACGGTTAACCCGACCTAGCAAGATCTTAATATCCGATTAATGGGAGTCGTGCCGATGTCGTCCACCGGGTCCAATCTCATCGATGTCACCTTTGCGATCGACGCGTGGGGACAAGCAGCCGGCGGCGTCTGGCCGCATCTGGCGCTCAAGCTCGATGGTGCGACCATCGGACAGGCGACGGTGAACAGCAGCACCCTGGGGCGCTACACCATCTCCACCAAGGTCGCCGCCGACAGCGCGCACAAGCTGCAGATCGTCTACGACAATGACGGGCTGTCGGGCGGCGTCGACCGCAACCTGTTCGTCCGCGCCATCTCCGTGAACGGCACGTCGATCTCCGCCACCGACCCGTCGGTCACCTATGACAAGGGTGCGGTCGACGGAAAGGACGTGGTGAAGGGGCAGGAAGCCCTCTATTGGGGCGGTGCGCTGAACGTGCCGCTGCCGGCATCGCTGTTCCCGGTGGCCGATGCCGCCGATCCTGTGACTGCGGCTCCGGCGGCCACCAAGTCCTACAGCGTCGTCGTCAACGCCTGGGGTAAGAGCGCGGGCGGGGTGCCGCCGCACTTCAAGCTTCTCGTCGACGGCAAGGCGGTGGGCGACGCCAAGGTGGCCGCCACCAGCCAGACCGCCTACAAATTCACGGTCGATCTCGACCCGACCCAGGCGCACAAGGTCCAGGTCCAGTACGACAACGACGCCGTCGTCAACGGCCAGGACCGCAGCCTCTATGTCGGCTCCGTCGTGGTGAACGGGCACAGCGTCGCCTCGACCGCCGCCGGAGTCACCTATGACCGCGGCGCGCTGGACGGCAAGGACGTCATCTCCGGCCAGCAGGGCCTGTGGTGGAACGGCACGCTGAGCGTGCCCGTCACCAAGGACATGCTCGCCGGCGGCACCACGACCACACCCACCACACCGACCGCTCCCACCCCCACCACGCCGGCGCCGACCGCGCCGACCGCAACGTTGCCGAAGAACGACCACAGCGCCAGCGCCGGGGTCAGCAGCGACCGCCCGCCGCTGATGTCCGATGTGTCGACCATCTCCTGGGGGGCCGATCGCGGGCTGGCGCCGCAGCACCTGTTCTGGGAATCGGTGCCCGATTACTCCAACGCGTCGCACCTGAAGGAAACCCGCGACGTCGCCGCCGGTCATCTGTCCGACGGGGTGATGCCGCTGATCGGCCTGCAGCTGTGGGAGGACACCTTTGAGGAATCGCAGAACGGCGGCGAGTTCGCCAGCCTGGGCGGTCACAAGGCCTGGGTGTCCTGGGTCAAGGCGCACCAGCAGTATCTGGGACGCGATGCCGACGGCTACGTCCTGAACGCCGACAGCAGCAATCCCTATGGCTGGGGCTATATCAGCCCGCTGATGCCGCTGGACGCCAAGGACGCGCCGGCCGGCTGGACCGGCGGCACCGCCCATTACGCCGACTGGATGGCCGACAAGCTGGGCCGGCTGTCGGCCCTGACCGGCACCCGCGGCTATGAGCTGGCCGACTTCTTCGACGGCAGCCCGCATTCCGGCGTGATGGACTTCTTCAACAGCCGCATGATCGCGGAGTTCAGCGCCAAGACCGGCATCAAGGTGGCGGGCTCCACGCTGGCGCAGCAGGCGGCCGACATCGTCGACAACCACCCGACCCAGTGGCTGGACTACTTCGTCGACGGCTGGGCGAACAGCTGGAAGGCGGTGGACGATGCCATCGTCAAGAACACCGGCAAGGCGGCGTGGCTGACCACCCAGGTGTCCTTCACCCCGGCGGCGATGCGGGAATTCGCCGGCGTCGATGCCCGCGTGATCGCCGACACAATGAACGAGAAGGACATCCTGTTCAACGTGCAGACCCTCGAACGCTTCGAGATGCAGCACAAGCAGGCGCCCGCCTCCTACGAGCAGGCGATGCTGGGCATCCATGCCGCCCGCGCGCCCGACGCCCATTTCGGCCACATGATGTCCTCGTCGGAGGATGATTACTGGGGTGCGGTGAACAGCCTCTACACCGGCGTGTCCGGTACGGTGCGCGAGGAGCTGGGCTGGGGCCGTCTGGAGCAGACCTGGCTGCAGAGCGGCTGGACGATGATCGCCGACGACCAGGGCGGCGTCCGCCGCGCGGCGGAGCAGTGGTCGCGCAGCTATCACGATTGGGGCGAGGTGAAGCAGCCCTGGCTGGACATGCTGCGCGACATCGTGCCGACCCGTCCCTTCGGCCCGGCGCTCTATTACAGCGCCAATGCCGAAAAGGCGATGAATGCGCTGGAGCCGGCCGGCAACGCCATCGGCAACGCTTATCTGGGCGAGCTGCTGGAGCCGATCACCAAGCTGCACGATGCCGGCGCGACCTTCGGCTATTACGTCAGCGACGCGGCCCTGCCGTCGATGAGCAAGGCCAGCACGCCCAGCGCCTGGATCATTCCGCAGGCGACCTATGGCGGGAAAAACCTGTTCAGCGATGCCGAGATCGCCGCGCTGAAGGCCAAGGCGCCGGTCCTGATCGGCGACGAGGCGCTGAACTATCATTACCCGCTGACCTTCACCGACAAGGATCCGGACGCCCAGATCACCGGCTACGGCTTCTACGACCAGAAGGACCGGCTGATCGTCGTCGCCTCCGACCGTGTCGATTTCAACGACACCGCGGCGCGCAAGGCGGTCGACACCCATGTGGAGCTTCAGCTCGCCAACGGCCACTACACGGTCCAGGACCTGATCCACAACACCACGCAGGGCTTCGATGTGGTGAATGGTGTCGGCGGCTTCGACACCACCATCGCCCGTTGGGACACCGGCGTCTTCGCCATCTCCCACGACGTGGCGGCGTAAGGCCAAAGCCGGCCGGCAAGCCATCGAAACGAAAGCGGAGTCCCGTCCCGGCGGGGCTTCGTTTTCGTTTCGGTGTTCGGTGAAAATTGTCCTGGCAAACCCTGTTTAAGAGTCTATATTATCGTCAATGAACTGACCCGATGCGTATCGAACCAGAAGTCAAGATATCTAATGCAAGTTGTCTTTCAAAGATTTTTTTCTTCTTCGGTCGGCAATATCGTTTGGCTTCCTTTGCTTTAGACCATCTCCACTCGGCGATACCCGCCGGGAATCTGCCTCTCTTATGCGGGTAATCACTTCCATATTCGCGCGCAAGGATGACGTATTACTGCCGGCCTTCTGACGAAGGACTCTGCCCGGACAGTGTGAGTCCATGCCCAACTGAGCCTGGAATCATTCCAGAAGTGCAGCAGACAATGCCGTGAGTGCCGGATCATAGTTTGATCTAAATTCGAACGGGCGAGCACGAGAAGATCGATACAACGTGCACCGTCCATCGGATATGCGGCATTGCGCGGCCAAACGCGGAGGTACCGGAGATTATGGTGGCAACGGCCCGAACGGGGGGCTGAGGGTTTTACGCCGGACACGAGAATCCGGCGGATCCGAATTGCCATACACCGAAGCCACCGACGTCGAAGTAAAGTATCCAGGGGGGAATCCTTGCCTTCCGGCCGCGCAATGCCGTCCGCCAATTCGTCTATTTCTTGGGGGAGACGGACATGTCCGATCGCATTCGTGTGATTGTTCACAATCAAAGCCGATTGCTGCGCGAATCCATCCTGAACATCCTGGACGACTGCTTCGAAGTCATCGATCCGCAAAGCCGCCTCGCAACCGGGCTTTCACCCAAGACGATGTGGAACGGCCGGGCCAACGGCGGCCCCGACCGCCATTCCGACGGCATGTCCGCCAACGGCGTGACCACGCTGGAGCCGCCGGCCAGCAACGGCGGTTCCGAACGGACGGCCGACATCGTGCTGTTCGACCTCGCCTCGCTGAAGACCGACGCCTGGAACTTCCGCAGCTGGTACGGCGAACAGGCCAAGCTGGCGATGATCGCCGACGAGTTCTCCGCCCACCACATGCGGATGGCCCTGCGCTTCGGCGTTCGCGGCTATCTTCTGAACCGGATGGCCCCCACCGCCTTCGTGCTGTCCCTGCGCCTGATCCATGCCGGCGAGCCGGTGGTGCCGGAGGAATGCTTCGATTATTTCTCCCCCACCGCCCTCCGCCGGGGCGGAGAGGACGGGGCGGTGGCCCAGCATGAAAGCGAACTGTTGGGCTATCCCGGCCTCTATCCGCGCCACGCCCGCATCCTGAAGCTCATCATGGACGGATGCAGCAACAAGGAGATCGCGCGCGAGATGGGGATGACCGAGGATCTGGTGAAGCTGCATGTCCGTCACATCATGCAGACCATCAATGTCCGCAACCGCACCCAGGCCGCCCTCTGGGCCGCGCAAAGTGGGATCATCCAGGAGATGGAGTATTTCCTGGAACGGACGGCACCGTAAGCCCGGAAGAAAGCGCACCGGCGCCGGCATGACGGCGCCCGTCGCTTATTGTGAGTTCAGGCCGGCACCACGCTGTTGCTGAGGAAGGTCTCGAACTGGTCGACCGGCAGCGGCCGGCTGATGAGATAGCCCTGGATGCGGGTGCAGCGCTGCAGGCGCAGCATGTCGGCCTGCTCCTGCGTCTCCACCCCCTCGGCGATGGTGTCGAATCCCAGACTTTCAGCCAGATTGACGATGGTGCCGACGATGGCCGGATCGGTGGTCGACTTGACGATGTCGCGGACGAAGCTGCGGTCGATCTTCAGCGTGTCGATGGGGAAGCGCTTCAGATAAGCCAGCGAGGAATAACCGGTGCCGAAATCGTCGATCGACAGCCGAACGCCGATGTCCTTCAGCCCATTGAGGATCGTCACCGCCTTCTCGATGTCACCGATCATGGCACCTTCGGTCAGCTCCAGTTCCAACCGGTCGGCCGGGATCCCGGCGGACTCCACCACGCTGCGGACGAAGCCGACGAGGCGGGCGTCCTGGAACTGACGCGGCGACAGATTCACCGACACCGACGGGATCGGCAAACCGCGCTCGATCCAACCCGCCAGCCGGCGACAGGATTCGATCAGCGTCCAGGCGCCGATCTCCCAGATCAGGCCGGTTTCCTCGGCCAGCGGAATGAACTCCGCCGGGCTGACCATGCCGCGCACCGGATGGCGCCAGCGGATCAGTGCCTCCGCCCCGATGGTGCGGTTGCCGGCAAGGTCGATCTTGGGCTGGAAATGCAGCTCGAACTCGTCGCCGCCGCTGGCACGGCGCAGGTCGCTCTCCAACCCCAGGGTGAAGCCCGACCGCTCACGCATCCCGCTGTCGTAGAAGACGTATTTGTGCTCCGGGTTGCGCTTGGCATGGTACATCGCCAGATCGGCGTTGCGCAGAAGCTGGTCCGCCGTCTCGCCGTCGTCGGGATAGAAGGCGATGCCGATGGACGCGCCGCAGAACAGCTCCTGATTGTGGACGCTGAACGGTTCCGCCATCGAATAGAGTATCTTTTCCACCAGCCGAGCGCCGGCCGAACGGTCGGCGGCATCGGGAGCGACGATCAGGAACTCGTCCCCGCCCAGCCGGCCGACGGTGTCGGTCATGCGGGTGCAGTTGCGCAGGCGCCGCGCCACCAGTTTCAGCAGTTCGTCACCGGCATGGTGGCCCAGCGTGTCGTTCACCTGCTTGAAGCGGTTGAGGTCGAGAAAGGCGACGGCGACTTTGCTCTTGCCGCGCTGGGCGCGGACGATCGCCTCTTCCAGCCTTTCGCAGACCAGCCAGCGGTTGGGCAAATCGGTCAGCCGGTCGAAGCTGGCCTGATAGCGGATTTGGTGTTCCTGCGACTTGCGCTGGCTGATGTCGGCGATGGTCAGGACGTAATGTTCCAGCACGCCGCTCGGCGCGCGGACCGACGTCACCGACAGGGCGGCGGCGAAGGCGTCGCCGGAATGGCGGAAACTGGTGACCTCCCCCTGCCACCGCCCGGCCTGCCGCGCGGTGGTCCAGATGGCGTCGAC
The DNA here is from genome assembly GCF_946480385.1 of uncultured Azospirillum sp. The sequence goes on along the minus strand of NZ_CAMLJP010000006.1, from coordinate 47,383 downwards.
GAACTCCCGCTCGTGCGAACCGGGGGCGAAGAGGACCAGCGGCCGGCGCAGCAGCTCTTCCCGCTGGAACCCGGTCATGATCTCGTAGGCCGGGTTGATCGCCTGCACCGTCAGTTCGGGATCGACGATCAGGATGCCGTCGGCGACGCTGTCGAACACGGTGGCGAGCAGCCGGATCTTCTCCTCATGCTGCTTGCGTTCGGTGATGTCCTGGACGGTGCCTTCATAATAGCGGATGCGGCCGGCGGCATCGCGCACGCAGCGCGCACTCTCCGCGATCCAGATGATCGACCCGTCGCGACGGAAGACGCGCGCCTCGAAACTGTGGACCCGGTCCTGGCGGGCCATCAGATCGGCAAAGGCCTCGCGCTTGCCTGGATCGACATAGAGCTGGCAGGCGATGTCGGTGAGGTTGGCAATCAGGTCTTCTGGGGAAGCATAGCCATAGATGTCGGCAAGTGCCGGATTGACCCGCAGGTAACGGCCGTCGACAGTCGTCTGATAGATGCCCTCGACAGCATTTTCGAAGATGCTGCGGTACTGTTCTTCCGTCTCGTGACTCATCGTGCGCGCCTCATCCGACGCCAATCCCGAACCGCCTGGAAAAAACATAAGCCTGCAACTCAAACAACGATTGTGGAACTTCCACTTTCCCGCAATGCGGCAAAGTAGACGCCGGTTCGGAGAGACCCGTCAAGCGACATCGCCGATACTGTCTCACAATATGAAGGGAAATTATAACGAAAAGGTAACCGAACCTGACCCATAGGCGGGCTGACATCCCCTGCTTTCGGCCAAAGCATTGATGCGGAACGATAGTCTTCTCCAGCACGGTTAACAATCTGAAAGACTTCGGCCCAACGGCGGCACGGCTGACGACGGCAAGCCTGTCGGGTCTCACAATCCTTCCTATACAAATGGCTGTTTTTTATTCATCAAAGCACAGTCTTTGGGCAACTGCGGCTCGGCGCTGCACAGCGACAGGAAGGGCGGCGGGCGAAATCCGCCGGGTTTACGGCATCGGTGCGATTGGCACATCGCGTGCAGAGCGTTTTCCCGTTCAAGCCAACGGCGGTTTGACCCGCGCGGGACCAAAGACCGGGGCTCGCACCCAAATCACACGCAGTGCGTCTTCCCTCCCCCGCCCCGCACCGAACCGGTGCCGCGCGGGCTTAACCGGACGCTGCGTGCCGTTTCTTCAGCGCTTGTTCCAAGGGGACTCGTCATGTCGTATCTGGTGCCCTCCGAGTTCGTCACCAAAATGGTGGATGCCGGCGAATCCAAGATTTTCATGTCCACCCGCGACACCGTCATCCGCGCCTATATGGCCGGGGCGATCCTGGCGCTGGCGGCGGTCTTCGCCGTCACGGTCACGGTCCAGACGGGCTTCCCGATCATCGGCGCCATCCTGTTCCCGGTCGGCTTCTGCATGCTGTATCTGCTGGGCTTCGACCTGCTGACCGGCGTGTTCGTGCTGTCGCCGCTGGCGCTGATCGACAAGCGGCCGGGCGTTACTGTTGCCGGCGTGCTGCGCAACTGGGGGCTGGTGTTCATCGGCAACTTCCTGGGCGCGCTGACGGTCGCCGTGATGATGGCGGTGGTCTTCACCTATGGCTTCTCCACCCCGCCGGACAAGGTCGGCACCGTCATCTCCCACATCGGCGAGAACCGGACGCTGGGCTATGCACAGTATGGCGCGGCCGGCATGCTGACCATCTTCCTGCGCGGCATGCTGTGCAACTGGATGGTCTCCACCGGCGTCGTCGGTGCGATGATCTCCACCTCGGTCAGCGGCAAGGTGATCGCTATGTGGATGCCGATCATGCTGTTCTTCGGCATGACCTTCGAGCATTCGGTGGTGAACATGTTCCTGTTCCCGTCGGCGATGCTGATGGGCGGTAAATTCTCGATCATGGACTACATGATCTGGAACGAACTGCCGACGGTGCTGGGCAATCTGGTTGGCGGTCTGGCCTTCACTGGGCTGACGCTCTACGCCACCCATGTCCGCACGGCGCCGAAGCGCCGCCTGCCGCAGGCCGGCCTGCAGCCCGCCGAATAAGGCGCCCGTCCCGCCTACCCGTCACACCCCGGTCCGCCTTGGGCCGGGGTTTTTCTTGCCAAGGGCCGACATCGTGCCAAGTGCCGACATCGTGAAAGAGCTGCGGATCTCCATCGGCCAGTGCTCCGACAAGGGGCGGAAGGAGTCCAATCAGGATTTCCACGGGGCATTGATCCCGACGCCGTCGTTGCTGGGCATGAAGGGGATCGCGGTGGCGCTGGCCGATGGCATCAGCAGCAGCCGGGTCAGCCACATCGCCAGCGAAACCGCGGTGAAGAGCTTCCTGACCGACTATTACTGCACACCGGAAAGCTGGTCGGTGAGGACCTCGGCGCAGCGGGTGCTGGCGGCGGCCAACAGCTGGCTGCACGCCCAGAACCGGCGCAGCGAGTACCGTTACGACCAGGACCGCGGTTTTGCCTGCACGCTCAGTGCGCTGGTGCTGAAATCGGCCACCGCCCACCTGTTCCATGTCGGCGATTCCCGCATCTATCGCGTCGCCGGCCGCGCGCTGGAACAGCTGACCACCGACCACCGGGTGGTGGTGTCGTCGGAGGTCAGCTATCTCGGCCGGGCGATGGGCGTGGTGCCGCATGTGGAGATCGATTGCCGGGAGCTGCCGGTGGAGGCCGGCGATGTCTTCCTGCTGGCGACGGACGGGGTCTATGAGCATGTCGATGCCGATTTTTTGATCAACGCCATCGCCAATCATGCCGATGATCTTGACCGCGCGGCCCGACTCGCGGTGGAAGAGGCGCTGCGGCGGGGCAGCACCGACAATCTGACGCTCCAGATCGTACGAATCGACGCCATTCCCAATGCGGGGGCCGGCGACCTGCTGTCCCGGCTGTCCGACCTGCCCCCGCCTCCCCTGCTGGAAGCGGGGGAGGAGTTCGAGGGCTACCGCATCCTGCGTGAACTGCACGCCAGCAGCCGCAGCCATGTCTATCTGGCCCAAGATGGAGCCCGGGACGACTCAGGCGGTCCCGCCGTGGCGCTGAAGGTGCCGGCCATCGACCGGCGCGACGACCGCACCCACCTGCGCCGCTTCCTGATGGAGGAGTGGATCGCCCGGCGGATCAACAGCCCGCATGTGCTGAAAGCCCCGCCGCAGAGCCGGCCGCGCCGCCACCTCTATGTCGTCACCGAATATCTGGACGGGCAGACGCTGACCCAATGGATGCGCGACCATCCCAGCCCCGACCTGCCCGCCGTCCGCGCCATCGTCGAGCAGATCGGCAAGGGGCTGCAGGCCTTCCACCGGCTGGAGATGCTGCACCAGGATCTGCGGCCCGACAATGTGATGATCGACCGGACCGGGACGGTGAAGATCGTCGATTTCGGATCGGTCCTGGTGCCCGGCATTCTGGAGACCATGCCGGACGCCGACCGCGGCGAAATCCTCGGCACCCTGCAATACACCGCCCCCGAATATTTGCTGGGCGAGGGGGGGACGCCGGCCTCCGACCTCTATGCGCTGGGGATCATCGCCTATCAGATGCTGACCGGGCGCCTGCCCTACGGCGCCGACGCCGCGACCGCCACCACGCGGGCGCGCCAGCGCAAGCTGGTCTACCGCACGGCGCTCAGCGACCAGCGGGACATCCCCGCCTGGATCGACGGGGTGCTGCGCAAGGCGGTCCATCCGGACCCGTCCAAGCGCTATCAGGAATTGTCGGAGTTCTTGTACGACCTGCGCCACCCGCGCAAGTATGGCGCCGGAACGCGGCGCCGGCCGTTGATCGACCGCAACCCGCTGGCCTTCTGGCAGGGGCTGTCGGCACTGCTGGCGCTGGCGGTGCTGGTCCTGCTGGCCGGCCGGGTCTGATCGGCCCGCCGGCAGGACCGGAGCGCGATCAGTGGCCGTGGGCGACCTTGGCGCCTTCCTTCAGCTTGTAGAGCCGCGAGCAGTAGGGGCATTCGACCTGCCCTTCGCGATCCAGCGTCAGATAGACTAGCGGATGGCCCAGCGCGCCGCCGCCGCCGTCGCACCCGACGGTCGAGGTTTCTACAAGGATCGTCTCGGTCGGCTGCATGGCAGTCATCCTCTGTTTTGACAGGCGCGCCGGTTCACGCCATCGTGGACACGCCCGCTGTCCGGGCCCCCGATCGGGGTTCCGCGCGCGCGGGCCGGATGATACCCATCGCGCGCCGCGGATCAACGGGGGAAACCACCGGACTCGCGGGCTTTTTCGTCAACCGCAATCATCATGGTTCAGGATCAATGGCCGCGCCCACCGACACCCCCACGCCCGTCTCGCTTCCGGCCAACGCCGTGGAGCTGCGCGGCCTGACCAAGATCTACCAGCCGACCGGCAAGGCCGGGCCGAAGCATGCGCTGAAGGGCATCGATCTCGCCATTCCGCGCGGGTCGCTGTTCGGGCTGCTCGGCCCCAACGGTGCCGGTAAGTCGACGATGATCAACATCCTCGCCGGGCTGGTGAACAAGACCGGCGGCACCGCCAGCATCTGGGGCCACGAGGTGGCGGAGCACCCGCGCCGCGCTCGCGCCTCCATTGGCGTGGTACCGCAGGAACTGAACATGGACCCCTTCTTCACCCCGCGCGAGATGCTGGAGCTTCAGGCCGGCCTCTATGGCGTGCCGAAGAAGGAACGCCGGACGGAGGAACTGCTGGAGGCCGTCGGGCTGGCCGATAAGGCCGATGCCCATGCCCGCTCGCTGTCCGGCGGCATGAAGCGCCGGCTGATGGTGGCGAAGGCGATGGTGCACACCCCGCCCGTGCTGATCCTCGACGAGCCGACCGCCGGCGTCGACGTGGAGCTGCGCCGCCAGCTCTGGGACTATGTGCGCACGCTGAACAAGTCCGGCACCACCGTGCTGCTGACCACCCACTACCTGCAGGAGGCGGAGGAGCTGTGCGACACCATCGCCATCATCAACCACGGGCAGGTGGTGGCGTGCGAGCCGAAGACGACCCTGCTGCGCCGGGTCGACAACAAGGCGCTGTGCCTGACGCTTGAGCGCGACCTGACCGCCCCGCCGCCGTCGCTGGAGGGCTATACGGTGGAGCTGCCGGAGCCGCGGCGGATGGTCGTCCGCTATCAGCCGAGCCGCCAGCGCGCCGGCGCCATCCTGTCGGCGCTGGCCGCTTCCGGAATCGGGATCGTCGATGTCACGACCGAGGAGTCCGATCTCGAGGATATATTCCTCCAACTGACGGGTGGTGCGCACAGCGACACAGGGGTAATCCATGCGGCATAGCGGATCGGCGGCTGTCGGCTTGGCGGCTGTTCTGGGGTTGGGGCTTTTGCTTGGCGGCTGTGCCGCGGACTTCCAACCGATGGGAACGGCGGTCGTCCAGCCCCAGCTGAACGACCGCGCGCTGATCGCCGCCGACGGCTTCGAGCTGCCGATGCGCTCCTGGCTTCCGACCGACGGTCATGTGCGGGCCGCGGTGGTGGCCCTGCACGGCTACAACGACTATTCCAATGCCTTCGACGGCGCCGGCCGCGATTTCGCCGCGGCCGGCATCGCCACTTACGCCTATGACCAGCGCGGCTTCGGCGCCACCCGCGAACGCGGCGTCTGGGCCGGCACCCCCACCCTGGTCAGCGATGCCCGCACCGCGGTGGAAATGGTGCGCAGGCGCCATCCCGGCGTCCCGGTTTATCTGATGGGCGAGAGCATGGGCGGGGCGGTGGTGCTGACCGCGATGACCGGCCCCAACCCGCCCAAGGTCGACGGCACCATCCTGGTCGCCCCCGCCGTCTGGGGGCGGCAGGCGATGGGCTTTTTCCCGCGCGCCGCCCTGTGGATCACCTACAACCTTGTGCCGGGCATGGTGGTGCACCCGCCGCAGGATCTGGGCATCCACCCGTCCGACAACATCGAGATGCTGCGGGCGCTGGGCCGCGACCCGATGGTCATCAAAGGCTCGCGGGTCGATGCGCTGGAGGGGCTGACCGATCTGATGGGGTCCGCACTTGACGCCTGCCAGCGCCTGCAAACCCCGTCGCTGGTGCTCTACGGCGCCCATGAGGAGGTTCTGCCGCCGCGGCCGGTGGAACGCGCGCTGAAGGATTTCGAGGCCGGCGGGCGGCATGTCGTCGCGGTCTATCCCGATGGCTACCACATGCTGCTGCGCGACCTGAAGGGCAAGCTGGTGGTCAACGACGTCATCGCCTGGATCGGGAACCCCAAGGTGCCGCTGGCCAGCGGCGCGGACCGGGCGCCAAGGGCCCTGCTGGCGGCCAAGTAAAGGGCAGCTACAATTTGTCACATGCGGCGGCGCGATTGCCGGTCAGACGGATTGTTCCTTATCCATCGTGACCTGCGGCATTCGCGGAGGGCTGCCAATGCGTGAAACCCAGAGTGAAGACCCCGCTCCCGACCTGCGGCTGTCAGCGGCGGAGGTCGAAGAAATGGCTGCCGAATTCAAGGTTTCGCCGCTGTGGGTGCGACTGGCGCTGTTGTTCCGGCCGGCCAACCGGGCGGCCCTGGTGGCGATGGTGGCGATGGTGGCCTGGGCCAGCGGGTTGCCGCTTCCGCCTACCTGAAAGGCGAATTCGGCGTCATGGGACCTTTGCAGCCAAAGGTATAGTACCCCTTAGGACCAAAGCAACTCTGCCACTTTCAGCGGTTGAGGTCTAAGGTACCGCATAAGCGGACACCGAACGTCCCCGTTGGGAGGAACCATGCACAGCGTCGAATCCCAGGTTACTCCGTCCGGCGCCCCCCGCGCGCCGACGACCGCCCAGTCGACCATGCCCGCTACCATGGATGTCCAGGTCATCGCCGACCGCTACGGTTGGACCACCCCGATGGCGCGCTGGTGGATGGCTTTCGCCGCCTCTTCGGTCGGGCCGAAGCCGGACACCATGATCGCCTTCCTCGACAAGACGGTCGGCGGCGTGACGATGATCCGGCGGCGGTGACGACGTCGAAATGATGTGATTGAGAAAAAGCGGCCCTGCGGGGCCGCTTTTTTTTGTTTTGAAGGTCTGGCGTCGGGATCCCCCGACGCCAGAACGTCCTCACACCCCCGGCGGCACGATCCGCCAGATCGCCGCGGGGTTGCGGTGGGGATCGAGCCAGACATGCTGGAACTTGCCGATCCAGGTGAAGCGGTGGCCGCTGAACAGATCCTCCACCTGGACATGGGCGCCGTCGGGCAGCCCCAACTCCCACAGCGGGATCTCGATGGTGCCGCCATGGCCGTTGTGGGGGTCGAGGTTCACCGCGATCAGGATCACATTGTCCTTCGCCGCCGTCATCTTGCCATAGAGCAGGATGTTGTCGTCGAAGGCATTGTAGAAGCGCAGGTTGGTGAACTGCTGCAGCGCCGGGTTCTCGCGGCGGATGCGGTTGATGGCGGTGACGTAGTCGCGGATGTTGCCGGGCTGGTTCCAGTCCCAATGTCGGACCTCGTACTTCTCCGAGTGGTTGTATTCCTCCTTGCCGGGATAGGCTTCCGCCTCGCACAGCAGATAGGGGCCGTAGAGGCCGTAGACACCGGCCAGCGTCGCCGCCAGCACCGCCCGCATCATGTGCGCCGGCCGGCCGCCATGGGTCAGGATCGGCGGCAGGATGTCGGGCGTGTTGGCGAAGAAGTTCGGCCGCATGTATTCCCGCGACTCCCCCTGCGTCAGCTCCGTCAGATACTCGGTCAGTTCGGCCTTGGTGTTGCGCCAGGTGAAGTAGCTGTAGGACTGGGTGAAACCGACCTTGGCCAGCCGCTTCATCAGCTTGGGCCGGGTGAAGGCCTCGGCCAGGAACAGCGCGTCGGGGTAGCGGTCCTGCACCTCACGGATCATCCATTCCCAGAAGGGGAAGGGCTTGGTGTGCGGGTTGTCGACACGGAAGATGCGCACACCCTCCTTGCACCACATCAGCACCACGTCGCGCAGCGCGTACCACAAATCCGGATAGGACTGGCGATAGAAGCTGACATTGACGATGTCCTGGTACTTCTTCGGCGGATTCTCGGCATAGCGGATGGTGCCGTCGGGGCGCCAGTAGAACCAGTGCGGATGCTCCTTCACCCAGGGATGGTCGGGGGAGCACTGGACCGCGAAGTCCAGCGCGATCTCGATGCCATGGCGCTTGGCCTCGCGCACCAGCCGGCGGAAGCTGTCGAAGTCGCCGATCATCGGGTCGATGGCGTCGTGCCCGCCCTCCTCCGCGCCGATGGCATAGGGCACGCCGGGATCGTCGGGACCGGGATTCAGCGTGTTGTTCTTGCCCTTGCGGAAGGCACGGCCAATCGGGTGGATCGGCGGGAAATACAGCACGTCGAAGCCCATGTCGCGCACCATGGGCAGCAAATTCACCACGTCGTCGAAGGTGCCGGGCCGCGACGGGTCGGGAGAGGCCGACCGCGGGAAGATCTCGAACCACGCCGAATAGGCGCCGGCGGTGCGGTCGACATAGACCTCCAGCTCGCGGACATAGCGGGACTTGTACTGCCGCTCGCCATACTGCTTCATGACGCGGCGCGGCTCGTCCGACAGGGCGTAGTCGATCGCCTCGCGGCCGGCCAGCGACTGCATCCGCTCGATCACCGCCTCCAGCGCGGCGCGGCCGTCACCATGGTTCAGGTCCAGCGCCTGCTCGACGAAGCGGCGGCCCTCCACCAGTTCCAGATCGACGACCATGCCGGCATCGACCTTCTTCTTGAAGTCGGCGCGCCAGCTCTCCCAAACGTCGCGCCACGCCTCGATGCTGTAGGTGTAGCGGGCGTTGCGGGTCAGAGGCACGTTGCCAACCCAGCGGTCGTTCTCGTGGAAGCGCATCGGCGCTTCGCTCCACTCGTCGTCGCCGTCCGCCTTGTACATGACGGACGCCGCGAGAACGAAGGTGCCGTCGGTGTAGATGTCGGCCCACACCTCCATCACGTCGCCGACCGCGCGCTTGATGGCGAAGCGGCCGCCGTCCAGCTCCGGATAGACGTTCTCGATGGTCATGCGGCCGGCGGCGATGGAATCCATCCATTCCCGCTCTTCCACGTCGTGGAGTTCGACCGGGTGGCTGCGGGCGGCGCGGGCGCGGAAGACGCGCAGTTCCATCGGGCGCAGCATCATCGGCGCGCCGGGTTCCATCGGCAGCGGCTCCGCCTCCGGCGTCACGTCCTCGAACGCCTCGTAGGTGCCGCCGGTGGCGGCCAGCACCGGGCCGACATCCAGGGTGTGCGGCCGATTCTCGTCCGGGTTCAGCACCAGGATGGCGCAGCCGTCGGGCTGGTCGAGCGCGGCGCCGTCCACCTGCCGGATCAGCCCCAGCACCGGGCTGTGCGGCGAGGTCACGCGGCGCTGCGGTCCCTCGACGTTCAGGGCCGGAGTGGCGGCCTTCATGGCATTGACCGCGCCGATGAAGCCGGTCAGGTCCAGCTTCGGCTGCTCCCAGTCGGCGGGGCTGGTCCGCACCACATCCAGCTTGCGGGTGAAGCCGTATTCATAGCCGACCGGCATCAGCACGCCGGTAGAGAAGCTGGCGGCGAACAGGTAATGCATCTTCAGCTGGGCGGCGAGCCGCACGGCGTCCTGGCTGCCGACCTCCGCCGCCAGCCGGTCGGTGTCGTGGCTTTCCGGGAAGGCGATGGACGGCGCGATCCAGCGGAACTCGTCATACTGGTCCAGCAGCCAGTCGGCCTTGAAGTCCCACCATTTGGCGCTGTTGAACAGGAAATCGAAGCCGGCGCCGCACAGCTCGCGCACCTGCTCCACCGTGCAGCCCAGCGTCTCGGCGAAGAACTTCACCTCGGGATTCACGGCGTGGGCGGCGTCGATCAGGCTCTTCCACACCTCCGCCGGCACCTGATAGGCGGCGTCGCAGCGGAAGCCCTTCACGCCCAGCCCGATATAGTGGCGCAGATAGTCGGACCAGTAGCCGATCAGCCCGGCGCGCGACTCCGCCCGGTCATAGTCCAGCGAGGCGAGGTCGCCCCACACCGTGACATGGGCGGTGTTGTTGGGATCGATCGCACCCGGACGGTGCAGGTCGCCGTCCGCTCCGCGCTTGTACCAGTCGGGATGCTGATCGACCAGCAGCGCATCGCGGGAGGTGTGGTTGATGACGAAATCCATCATCACCGACTGGCCGTGCGCCCCGGCATCGGCCGTGAAGCGGCGAAGCAACTCGTCGTCGCTTTCGTGCGAGCCGCCGCGGAGCGCGTCATGCAGCCGATAGGGATCCTTCACCGCATAGAGGCTGCCGGAGAATCCCGGCTGATGGATCGGGTTCAGGAAGATCCAGTCGAATCCCATCCCCTGGATCCGCGGCAGGTGACCGGCCCAATCGCGGACCGGACCGACCAGGGTCGGAAACAGGTTGTAGATGCGTGGTCCGACGATGCTCATGGAACCCCCTTCCTTGGCCCTGCTTCTCCGTTGACAGCCGCCGGTCCCCGTTGTGGGATCGACGAAGCGGCACCGGCACTGTTCCCCTCCGGAATGCACCGATGCCCACACCGCGGCCGACACCATGCTCCCGCCGGTCAACCCGTCGGGGCGGTGAAGGTTCCGCCCGCCGCATATGGCAATCCGCAACGGACATCACCAGCACAGGATGCACCTAATGGCCGAGAAGCCCGGCAAGGTCTCGAAAATCCGCCTCGGTAAACTGGACCAGAAGACGGTACGGATCGACACGGCGGAGGAGTACGACCGCCGACTCGGCAAGCTGCAGAAGGAGCTTCTGCACATCCAGCAGACCTATTGGCACGAGAAGCGCCGCGCCATCGTGGTGTTCGAAGGCTGGGACGCCGCCGGCAAGGGCGGGGCCATTCGTCGCATGACCGAGCCACTCGACCCCCGCGGCTTCCATGTCTGGCCGATCTCCGCCCCCACGGCGGAGGAACAGGGAAAGCATTACCTGTACCGCTTCTGGACCAAACTGCCGGCGGCCGGCACCTTCGCCATCTTCGACCGGTCCTGGTATGGCCGCGTCATGGTGGAGCGGGTGGAGAAATTCGCCACCAAGGAGCAATGGAAGCGCGCCTATGACGAGATCAACGAGTTCGAACGGCTGCTGACCGACGACGGTGTGCGCATCATCAAGTTGTTTCTCCACATCACCCCGGAAGAGCAACTGGAACGCTTCCGCGAGCGGATGAAAAACCCCTACAAGCGCTGGAAGCTGACGGAGGAAGACCTGCGCAACCGCGCCAGATGGGACGATTACGTCAAGGCGGCGGAAGCGATGTTCGACCACACCTCCACCCCGCAGGCGCCGTGGCATGCGGTGGAGGCAAACTCCAAATGGTTCGCCCGCCTCAAGGTGCTGGAGATCGTCACCAACGCCCTGAAGGAGGGCGTGAACATCGCCCCGCCCCCCGTCAACGGCAATGTCGCCCGCATCGCCGCGGAGGTGCTGGGCATCGAACCGGATCTTTCCGATTCAGGCGTTTCCGACGAGGAGCGGAGCGGTCAGGGCTAAGCCGCCGCCGCTCAGACCACGCCCGGCACCACCCAAGGCCGCCGCTCGGCATCGCGCTGGTCGAAGAGGTCGATGGCGTCCTGGTGGCGCAGGGTCAGCGCGACGTCGTCGAGCCCTTCGATCAGGCACTCCTTCTTGAAGGGGTCGATGGCGAAGGGCAGCGGCCGGCCGTCCGGGCCGGTCAGCGTCTGGGCCGGCAGATCCACGGTGACAGAGGCGCCGGGATTTCCCTGCAACTGGCGTCGCAGGGCGGCCACCGCGTCTTCCGGCAGGGTGACGGTCAGCAGCCCGTTCTTGGCGGCATTGGCGGCGAAGATGTCGCCGAAGCTGGGGGCGACGACACAGCGGAAGCCGCCATCCACCAGCGCATAGACTGCTCCCTCCCGCGAGGAGCCGCAGCCGAAATTGCGGTCGGCCACCAGCACCGCCGCCCCGGCATAGGCCGGATCGTCCAGCGGGAATCCGGGCTTGCGCTCGTCATGGAACAGGAAGTTGCCGTAGCCGGCGCTGCGCGGCTTCTTCAGGAAACGGGCGGGCAGAAGCTGGTCGGTGTCGATGTTGGCGATGTCGAGCGGCACCGCCGGTGCTGTCAGCGTGACGAAGGGGTCCATCCTACGAAGCTCCAAGCTTGCGGACATCGGTAAGCCTGCCGGTCGCGGCGGCGGCGGCGGCCATCGCCGGGCTCATCAGATGGGTGCGGGCGTTCGGCCCCTGGCGGCCGGGGAAGTTGCGGTTGGTGGTGGAAGCGCAGCGCTCCCCCGCCGGAACGAGGTCGCCGTTGATGCCCACGCACATGGAGCAGCCGGGCTCCCCCCATTTCAGACCGGCGTCGATGAACACGCGGTCCAGCCCCTCCGCCTCCGCCTGACGGCGCACCGGGACCGAGCCCGGAACCACCAGCCCCGGCACCACCGCGCGCCGGCCGCGCAGCACCTCGGCTGCGGCCCGCAGATCCTCCAGCCGGGCATTGGTGCAGGAGCCGATGAAGACGCGGTCGATGGGCACCTCCTCCAGCGCCATGCCGGGGGCGAGGCCCATATAGTCCAGCATCTTGCGCATCTGGCCGGCGCGCACCGGATCGGCCTCTGCCCCGGGATCGGGCACCGCCGCCGTCACCGGAACCGCAGTTTCCGGGCTGGTGCCCCAGGTAACGGCCGGGGCGATGGTGGCGGCATCCAGCGTCACCTCGCGGTCGAAGACGGCACCCGGATCGCTGGGCAGGGTCCGCCAATGCTCCACAGCCCGGTCGAACAGCGCGCCCTTGGGGGCAAAGTGCCGCCCCTCGATCCAGGAGAAGGTGGTGTCGTCGGGGGCGATCATCCCTGCGCGGGCCCCGGCCTCGATCGACATGTTGCAGACGGTCAGGCGGCCTTCCATCGACAGGGCGCCGATGGCGCTGCCGGCATACTCGATGACATGGCCGGCGGCCCCGTCGGCGCCGATGGCGGCGATCACCGCCAGGATCAGGTCCTTGGCCGTGACATGCGGACCCAACACTCCGTCCACCGTGATGCGCATGGTCTTGGGACGGCGCTGCCACAGGGTCTGGGTCGCCAGCACATGCGAAACCTCGGTGGCGCCGATGCCGAAGGCCAGCGCACCGAAGGCACCATGGGTCGAGGTGTGGCTGTCGCCGCAGACGATGGTCAGGCCGGGCAGCGTCAGACCCTGTTCCGGCGCCAGCACATGGACGATGCCCTGCGCCGGATCGTGCAGGCCGAAATGGCGCAGACCGTGGCGGCCAGCATTGGCCTCCAGCATCGTCACCATGTTGGCGATCTCGGGATCGGCGATCGGCATGGACCGGCTGTGCGAGGGAACGTAATGGTCGGCGACGGCGAAGGTCAGCTCCGGCCGGCGCACCTTGCGTCCGGCATGGTCGATCATGCCGAAGGCGTGGAAGGAGCCTTCGTGCAGGAAATGACGGTCGATGGCGAGCAGGGCCTGACCGTCCGGCCGGGTCGCCACGACATGGGCGTCCCAGACCTTCTCGAACAGGCTGCGTGGCTGTTGCGTCATTGGGTTTCCTCCTTGACGGCATCGGCCGCGGCCGTCCCGGCGATGCGCCCCAGCGCCACCGCGGTCAGCAGGCCGTTGCCCGACAGATAGCCGGACGCCTTGGCTCCAGAGACGCCGCAGGCGGCACCACCGGCGGCATAGAGGTTGGGCAGCGGCATCCCCTGCTCGTTCAGGACGCGCGCGTCGTCATCGACGACCACCCCGCCCTGGGTGTGGAACAGCGCACCGGTGACGCGGACGGCCCGGTAGGGCGGCACCAGCGGGGCCAAGCCGGTGAAGTCGCGGCCGAAGCGGTCGGTTCCGCCCTCCGCCTTCAGCCGGTCGATCTCGGCAAGCGTGGCGGCTAGGGCGTCGGCGTCGATCTTCATCTGCCGGGCAAGCTCGGCGGGGCTGTCGGCACTCAGCACCGCACCCATCGCTTCGGCCTGCCGGAAATCCTCGAACTGGCGGGCGATGCCGGCGATGCGCTCGTCGAAGACGGTCCAGGCAATGCCGTCCGGCTGCCGCAGCACGATGGCGGCCTGCTCCGAATAGCCCTGCGCCTCGTTGGAGAAGCGCCGGCCCTTCGCATTCACCTGCACGCCGCCCTCGGTGATCGTCGCCCAGGTGACGAGGATGCCGGCGGGATGGGCGACGGAGCCATGACCCTGGTGCCCCGACAGATGCCGGGTGGCGGCGCCCAGAGCCTCGCCCCACAGCAGTGCGTCGCCCTGGTTACCGGGATGGCCGAAATAGAGCGCGTCGGCGAGTTCCGGCACATGCCGCTCGACCAATGCCTTGTTGCCGCCATAGCCGTTGCAGGCGAGGACCAGTGCGCCGCAGCCGACCCGCTCGACACTGCCGTCCGGGCGGGTGATCTCGACACCGCAAACATGGGCGCCATCGGCATAGAGGGCGGTGACATGGGCCTCGCACAGCACGTCGATGCCGGCGGCTTCGACGGCTCCGCGCAGGCGGTCGATCAACTCCGCCCCCGACCGGCTGGGCAGCCCGTGCATGCGCCGGGCGCTGTGTCCCGGATAGCTGAAATTGTCCACCACCGAGAAGGGCAGCCCATAGCGGTCGGCCAGCCATTCCAGCGCCGGCCCCACCCCCTGCGCCACACGCGCGACCTCGGCCGGATCGGGTTCGCCCTTCGCCTTGGCGATGATGTCGGCGGCGAAGCGCTCCGGGCTGTCGTCGATGCCGGCATCGCGCTGCCAGCGGGTGCCCGGCGCCGGGATCAGCCCGGCCGACAGGGCGGTGGAGCCCTGGGGCAGCGCATCGCGCTCCAGCACCAGAACTCCGGCGCCCTGCTCGTGGGCCGCCAGCGCCGCAATCATGCCGGCCGCCCCGCCGCCGATCACGACCACGGGAACGGTGAACTCGAACTCCACGCCATCGGCGGGCAGGATGCGGCTCATTGGTTTGCCACCTCCTCCAGCATGGTGGCAACGCTCGCCACGCGGCAGACCGGGCGCAGGGCGGCGACGGAGATTTCGTGCACTTCGCGGCTGAAGGCGGCGCAGCCGTCCTCCAGCAGGATGGTGTCGAACTCGCGGACATGGGCGTCACGCACGGTCGAGGCGACGCCGCCGTTGGTGACGATGCCGCAGACCAGCAGCCGCTCCACCCCGCATTTCCGCAGCACCCATTCCAGCCGCGACATGTAGAAGGCGGAATAGGCGACCTTCTCCACCTCCACATCGACGGGCTGGAGCGAGTCGACGGTGCGATGCCCCCAGCCACCGGGCTGGAAATCTCCCTTCGCCAGGAAAGGACGCAGCGATTTCAGGTGGGGCGAGATCATCGGATCGCCGCCGCGGCCGGGCACCAGGGTGAAGTTGGTGGAGATGACCCATCCGCCACGCGACCGCAGCAGATCGGCCAGCGGCTTCACCCGCTCCGGCAGCGCCAGAATTTCCGGCGCCGTCTGCCCGGCGCGGCCATAGGCGCCCTCGGGATGCAGGAAATCATTCTGCAGGTCGCAGACCAGAAGCGCGGTGCGCTCCATCGGAACCGCAGTGGTGCTCATCTGGCGCTCCTTTCCACGATGACGTTGCCGAAGCCGTCGACGCGGGCGGACAGGTCGGGGTCGATCACGGTGGTGGCGTCCGGCTGTTCGAGGATCGCCGGCCCCTGGATCACCGCGCCGACCGGCAACTCCAGGCGGTTGTAGACCGCCGTCTCGTGCCAAGCCCCGTCGAACCACACCAGCCGTGCCCCAGCACGGGCACCCTCCACCGTCGTGCCGGCCGCCGGAGCGAGCGCGGAGAGGTCGAAATGCGGGCGGCGGCCGATGGCGGCGGTGCGCAGATTGACGATCTTGGCGCTGACGCCCGGCAGCAGCCGGCTGAACGACGCCTGATAGGCGCGTTCGAAGGCGGCACAGATGGTGGCTTCGTCGATCCCCGTGCTGCCGTTCTCGACCGACACCGGCAGCGGCACGGCGACCGTGTGGGTCTGCCCGATGTAGTGCATGTCGAGTTCGAAGACGAGGTCGATGCGCTCGACGCTGAGCCCGGCGGCCTCCACCACGGTGCGGGCGGCCGCCGCCTCCTCGACCATGCGGCGGTCGAGCGAGCCGGCGTCGATCCCCGCCAGCGGCAGGTTGACCGTCTGCACCTGATCGTGACGGATGTCGGCGATGACGCAGCCGAGCGCCGAGGTCACGCCGGGGAAGCGCGGCACCAGCGCCGCCTTCAGCCCGACCTCCTTGATGAGTGCTCCGACATGCAGCGCCCCGCCGCCGCCGAAGGGCACGGCGGCGAACTTGGCCGGGTCGTGGCCGCGCTCGATGGAGACGAGGCGGATGGCGCCGGCCATCTTGCTGTTGGCGATGCGCACCACCGCCTCCGCCGCCGCCATGACGTCGAGGCCGAGCGGCTCGGCGACATGGGTGGCGATGGCCGTGCGGGCGGCATCGACGTCCAGCCTCGCCAGCTTGCCGCCGATGGGACGCTCGGCATTGATGCGGCCGAGCAGCACGTTGGCGTCGGTCAGCGTCGGGCGGGAGTTGCCCTGGCCGTAGCAGACCGGCCCCGGCCGCGAGCCGGCGCTCTCCGGCCCGACCTGCAGCATGCCGCCGGGATCGACCCCGGCGATGGAGCCGCCGCCGGCGCCGATGGTGGTGATCTCGATCATCGGCGTGCGGACGACCAGACCGAAATCGATGGTGGTCTGGGCGGCCAGCATGGTCTGCCCCTCCACCACCAGCGACACGTCGAAGCTGGTGCCGCCGAGGTCGCCGGTGATGACGTTCGGGAAGCCCGCCGCCTTTGAGATCGCCGCCGCGGCGATGACGCCGGCCGCCGGCCCCGACAGGGCGGTGCGCACCGGCAGCCGCCGAGCGGTGTCGGTGGACATCACGCCGCCGTTGGACTGCACGATGTGGAAGCGTCCGCCGAACCCCTCCCCCGCCAGGGCATTGTCGAGCTTGGCGAGATAGCTGCCGACCACCGGCTGGAGATAGGCGTTCAGCGCGGTGGTGGAGGTGCGCTCGAACTCGCGGATTTCCGGCAGGATGCGCGACGAGCATTCGAGGTTGGCGTTCGGCCAGACCTCGCGCGCCGCCTCCAGCGCCGCCAGTTCGTTGGCCGGGTTGGCGTAGGCGTTGATGAAGACGATGGCGAGCGCCTCCGCCCCCCGGTCGGCGAGCCGGCGGGCAGCGGCGCGGACCTCCTCCAGGTCGATTTCGGTGCGGATGGTGCCGTCGGCCAGCGTGCGCTCCGCCACCTCCAGCCGCATGTCGCGGTCAACCACGGGGACGAAGTCGCCCCACAGGCCCCAGGTGTGGCGGCGGTCGCGGCGCCGCATCTCCAGCACGTCGCGGAAGCCGGCGGTGGTGATCAGCCCGACCTTGGCGCCCTTGCGCTCCAGCAGCGCGTTGGTGCCGACGGTGGTGCCGTGGACGATGGAGCCCAGTTCGGCGACCGGGCCGAAGCTCTGCAGCCCGGCGAGGAAGCCGACCGCCTCGTCGCCGCGGTTGGAGGGCACCTTGGCGGTGCGGAAGCTGCCGCGCGCCTCGTCGTAATGGAACAGGTCGGTGAAGGTGCCGCCGACATCGACGCCGACGATTGCACCCTTGGAAATGCCGTTGTTCATGGTCTTGCTTCCGGGTTCGTCAGGCGGCGGGGGATTCGCGCAAGGTCGCGGTGGCGGCGATGTCGACCACACCGTCATCGGTCAGCGCCACGCCATAGGCGTTGCGCGCCGCGTCACGGCCGAGGTAGCCGAGCCGCACGTCGCGGGCGACGGCCTCCGCGTCGCGCCGCTTCGGGTCGCCCCAGCCGCCGCCGCCCGGCGTCTCCAGCCGCACGCGCTGGCCGTCGCGGATCTTCACGTCGGTGACCTTGGAGGCGAGCGGCGGCGACTTCTCGCCCTCGTCGCTCTGCCAGGTGAAGCGGTTCAGCGCCGCCGGGGTGCCGCCGGCCACACCGAAGGGCGCGAAGACGCCACGCTCGCCCAGCAGGAAGACGTCGGCATCGGTCAGCGCCTCGATCTCGTAGACCGCACCAAGTCCGCCGCGATGCAGGCCGGCCCCGGCAGAGTCCGGACGCAGCGCCCATTGGGTGAACATCACCGGATAGGCGGCTTCGAGGATTTCCACCGGCGGAATGGTGGCGGTGGAAATCGGGTTGTTGGCATGGTTCAGCCCGTCGGTCTCCGGATTGCCGCCCAGGCCGCCGCCGAAGAAGGAGAACATGACCCAGCGCGAGCCGTCCTTGCGGTGGCCGGCGAGCGACAGCGCGTTGATGGTGCCGAAGGGCGCGGCGGTGGCGCGGGCCGGGTCGGCTAGGGCAAGCGCGCCGAACACCACGCCGATCACGCGCAGGATGGTCTCGGTATAACCGCCCACGGGCTTCGGCGGCTTCACCGCCAGCAGGGTGCTTTTGGGGATGACGAAGGTGATCGGGTTGAGACAGCCGGCATTGGCCGGCACGTCGGTGAAGACATGCTTCAGCGCGACGTAGCAGCAGGCGACCGCCGTCGAATAGGCGATGTTCAGCGGCCCGGCGCAGGGCGCCGACGACCGCGAGAAGTCCAGCGTCATGCGGTCGCCGGCAATCGTCAGGTCCAGCGCGATCCGCAGCCGGTCCGCCGTGATGCCGTCGTTGTCGAGATAATCCTCGAAGCTGTAGGTGCCGTCCGGCAGCTTGGATACGGCGCTGCGCATCAGCGCGTCGGCCCTCGCGGTGAAGGCCTCGAAGGCGGCGGCGACCGTCTCCTCGCCATGCTCGTCCAGCAACTCGGTCAGGCGGCGCACGCCGAGATCCAGCGCGTTCAGCTGCCCGTTCAGGTCGCCGTAGTTCGACACCGGCACGCGCGAATTGGCGGCGAGGATCGCCAGCAGGTCGTGGTTCATCACGCCGGCCTTGACCAGCTTCACCGGCGGGATGCGCACGCCCTCCTGGAAGCTGTCGGTGGCGCGGGCGTTGAAGTTGCCCGGCACATTGCCGCCGATGTCGAGCCAGTGGCCGACCGACGCCATCCAGCAGAACAGTTGCCCATTGCGGAAAATCGGCCGCACCAGACGGAAATCGTTCAGGTGGGTTCCGCCGTCATAGGGGTCGTTGAACAGGAAGATGTCGTCGGGATGGAGGTCGCCCTCCCGCGCCACCTTGTCGATCACCGCCTTGACCGCAAAGGCCATGGCGCCTACGAAGATCGGCAGGCCGTTGGTGCCCTGCACCAGCGTGGCGCCGGTCTCGGCGTGATAGAGGCCGTGGCAGGCGTCGCGCGCCTCGGCGATGATCGGATTGAAGGCGGAACGGTAGAGCGTCGCGTCCATCTCGTCGGCGATCTGCTCCAGCCGGCCCTTCAGGACAGCCAGCGTGACGGGGTCGATTGCGGTCTTCACGGTCATGCTGCGTCCTCCCGCTTGGCGGGTGCAAAGTCTTTGTAGGTTTCGCCGAGCGCCAGCATCTCCGGCGTGCCGATCAGCTCGTTCAGCGCGTTGAAGTCGAACATGCGGTCGCGGAAGGGCTGGGTCGTGCCGTGCTGCGCCAGCGAGCCGTAATAGTCCTGCGCCTGCCGGGCGAGCGCCCGCACGATGCCGCCGGGGAAGATCACCAGCCGGTAGCCCAGCTCGCCCAATTCCGACGCGGAGCTGATCGGCGTCTGCCCGCCCTCCACCATGTTGGCCAGCAGCGGGCGGATGCCGCCCAGGTCGGCGGCGATGGCGGAGAGCTGCTCCCGGCTTTTCGGCGCCTCGACGAACAGCACGTCGGCGCCGGCCTCGACATAGAGCCGGGCGCGGTCGAGAGCGGCGGAGACACCCTCCACCGCCACCGCGTCGGTGCGGGCGATGATCAGGGTGCCTTCGCTGGTTCGGGCATCGACCGCCGCCTTGATCTTGCCGGCCATCTCGCCCGCGGGGATCACCGCCTTGTCGGTCAGGTGGCCGCAGCGCTTGGGAAAGCTCTGGTCCTCAAGCTGCAACGCGGTGGCGCCGGCCCGCTCGAACATGCGCACGGTGCGCTGAACGTTCAGCGCGTTGCCGTATCCGGTGTCGGCATCAACCACCAGCGGCGTCGGCACCCGGTCGCGCACCAGGGCGATGGTGTCCGCCACCTCGGTGACCGAAACCAGCCCGATGTCAGGCCGGCCAAGCCGGGTGTAGGCGATGGCGGCGCCGGACAGATACAGCGCCTCGAATCCAGCGGCGGTGGCCATCGAAGCGGTGAAGGCGTCATAGACTCCGGGCGCCAGGACGACACGGTTCTGGGCCAGTCGGTCCCGGAAACTGATGCTGGGGACGGTCATGTCAAGCGCTCCCCCCGGCGGCGCCACGCGAAGCGGTCGCGCACCACCGGGTCAGGGTTGGAAGATGTTGGGAGAGGGCCGGAGCGCACATCGCTCACAGCCCGAGATAGGTGCGTTTCAATTCGGGGTCGCGCGCGATCTCGTCGGACGGTCCCGACAGCGCGAAGACGCCGTTTTCAAGGATGTAGGCCCGGCGGGCGACCTCCAGCGACTGGACGACGTTCTGCTCGACCAGCAGGATCGCCAGCCCGTCGGCGTTCAGCTTGCGGATCAGCCCGAACATCTCCTCCACCACCAGCGGCGAGAGGCCGAGCGACGGTTCGTCGAGGATCAGCAGACGCGGCTCCGCCAT
Organism: uncultured Azospirillum sp.; assembly: GCF_946480385.1. Next base: position 26,812 of record NZ_CAMLJP010000006.1, on the reverse strand, counting down.
CATGCCGCGGCCGATCGCCAGCATCTGCTGCTCGCCGCCCGACAGGGTGCCGGCGAATTGCGCCTCGCGTTCCTTCAGGCGGGGGAATGTCGCGAAGATCCGTTCCAGGTTCCGCGCCCGGTTCGGCTTGCCGCGGCGGTAGCTGCCGAGTTCCAGATTCTCGCGGATCGACAGGTTGGGGAAGATCTTGCGGCCTTCCGGCACCTGGATCAGCCCCTCCTCGACGATACGCGCGGCGGACTTGCCGTCGATGCGGGTGCCGCCGAACCGGATCTCGCCGGTCCAGGGCGGCAGCACGCCGGACAGGACCTTGTTCAGCGTCGTCTTGCCGACACCGTTCGAGCCCAGCACCGTGACGATCTCGCCGGCATGCACGGCCATGTCGATGCCGCGCAGCACCTCGGTGGCGCCATAGCCGGTCTTCAGGCCGCTGATTTCCAGAAGCTGCTCAGCCATGGGCCGCCCCCTCCGCCTTCAGACGGGCGGCGGCGCCGTGGCCGAGATAGGCCTCGATCACGCGGGTGTCGGCGCAGACGGCGGCGGGCGGCCCCTCGGCGATCATGCGGCCCTGGGCCAGCACATAGACGCGCTCGCACAGATTCATCACCGCCTGCATGACGTGTTCGATCATCAGGATCGTCACCCCTTCGTCGCGGATGCCCCGGATCACCGGGATGATGTCGCGGATCTCCGACGGGTTCAGCCCGGCCAGCACCTCGTCCAGCAGCAACAGCTTCGGCTCGGTGGCGAGCGCGCGGGCCAGCTCCAGCCGCTTGCGCCCGGCCACCGTCAGCCCGCCCGCCGGCCGGTCGAGTTCGGCCCCCAGCCCGACGCGGCGAGCGACCTCGCGCGCCTTGGCGGTGGCGTCGGCCCGCTTGGCATGGCGCAGATAGGCGCCGACCGCGATGTTCTCGCACACCGTCAACCCGGCAAAGGGCTGGACGATCTGGAAGGTGCGGCCGATGCCGCGCTCCGCCCGGCGATGCGGTTCCTCCGCCGTGATGTCGGTGCCATCGAAGCGGATGCGTCCGTCGGTCGGGGCGATGAAGCCGGAGATCATCGAGAACAGCGTGGTCTTGCCGGCTCCGTTCGGACCGATCAGCCCGATGATGCCGCCGGGTTGCAGCGACAGCGTCGCGCTGTCCACCGCCATCAACCCGCCGAAACGTTTGGAGACGCCCTCAACGGCCAGCATGGGAAACCTCCTTGGGTCCGCGCGCCATCATCCCGCGGCCACGGTAGCGCAGCCGCTCCAGCAGGCCCAGGATGCCGCCGCGGGCGAAGGCGACGGCCAGCACCAGCACGCCGCCGAAGACGATCAGGTCGATGCCGGGAATGCGGCCGGCGAACTGCTTGGCGACTTCGCCCAGCCCGTGCAGGGTCAGCGCCCCCACCACCGGGCCGAAGACGGTGCCGACGCCGCCGATGATCGGGGCCAGCAGAAGCTCCACCGAAATCCAGCTGCCATAGGCGATGTTGGCGTCGATGTAGAGGAAGTATTGGGCATAGAGGCAGCCGGACAGCGCCGTCACCGCACCGGAGAGGGCGATGGCGCGCAGCTTCACCTTGAGGGAGTCGACGCCCAGAGCCTTGGCGGCATCCTCGTTCTCGCGCACCGCCACCAACTGCGCCCCGAAGCGGGAGCGCTGGATCCAGCGGGTCAGCAGCAGCACCGCGGCGACGAAAGCCAGCACCAGCCAATAGAAGACGGCGCGATCGTCGAACTGCAAATTGACCGCACGGACGTCCAGCTTGATGAGCAGGCCGGCAGCCCCGCCGGTGAAGGAGGCGGCATTGGCCAGGATGCGGAACACCTCGGCGAAGGCCAGCGTCACCAGCGCGAAGTAGGAGCCGCGCAGGCCCGACCGGAAGCTGAGGAAGCCGATGACCCAGCCGACCACACCGCCGGCCACCGTCGCCAGCACCAGCCCGGCCCAGGCGTTGACGCCATAGCGCAGTTGCAGGATCGCCGTCACATAGGCGCCGGTACCGAAGAAGGCGGCATGGCCGAAGCTGAACTGGCCGCCGAAGCCACCCAGGATGTTCCAGCCCTGCGCGCCCAGCGCGACGATCAGCATGAAGACCAGGAAGTTCAGCACCGGGCTGGAAGTCACCACCAGCGGCAGCAGGGCGGCCAGCAGGGTGAGGACGGCGATCGGGATAAGGTCGCGCGCGGTCATGCCTTGGCTCCGAACAGGCCGGTCGGCCGCACCAGCAGCACGGCGATGAAGATCAGGAAAATGCCGATCTGGCCCAGGCTGTCGCCCAGGAACAGGCCGCACAGACTCTCCACCACGCCGATGAACAGGCCGCCCAGCAGTGCGCCGGGGATGGATCCCATGCCGCCCAGCACCACCACCGTGAAGGCGACCAGCACGAAGGCGCCGCCGATGCGCGGGTTGACGTAGAAGGTCGGCATCAGCAGCCCGGCCGCCACGGCAAGACAGGCGCAGCCCAAACCAAAGGTGACGGCATAGACATGCGGCACGTCGATGCCGACCAGATTGGCGCCCAGCTTTTCCTTGGCGACGGCGCGGATCGCCTTGCCGGTGTCGGTGCGGTTCAGCACCAGCCACAGCAGGCCGGTCACCACCACCGCCGCGCCCAGCCCGATCAGGCGCGGGTAGCTGAGCAGCAGCGGCCCCAGCGCCACCACCTGGAAGGAATAGTCGGTGTCGAGCGTGCGCGTGTCCGACTGGAACAGCGCCAGCAGCACATTCTCCAGCACGATGGACAGGCCCAGCGTGACCAGCAGGATGTTGCCGTCGTCGCCATGGCTGGCCGGCCCGATAACGAATCGCTGCAGGCCGTAGCCGAGCGCGAACATCAGCGGCACCAGCGGCAGGATGGCCAGATAGGGGTCCATCCCCAACACCGCCCAGGCGATCCAGACCGCGAACATCGCGCAGGTCAACAGCGCGCCGTGGGCGAAGTTGATGATGTGGAGCACGCCGTAGATCAGCGTCAGGCCAAGCGCGATCAGGGCATAGACCGCTCCGGTCATCAGACCGTTCAGCGACGCTTCCAGGATGATCTGAGGTGAATACATGGCAGCCCGCGCATGAGGGGAATGGTCCCCTCACCCGCTCCGCGATGTGCCGGTTTGCGGCGTTGCGGACGGGTGGGGGGAATGCGGAGGTGCGACGGCGAAAAATTCCGATCAGGCCGCCGGGAAGTTGGCCTTCGCCTCGGCGAATGCCTCCGGATAGATCACCTTGATGTCCTCACCCTGGATCTGGGTGTTGATCGGGGTGGCGCCCTGGTTCTGGCCGTTTTCGAACTTCGTCGGGCCATAGGGCATGATGTGGCCGGCAAAGGTGGAAGCGTTCAGCGCCTCGATGATCTTCTTGCGGTCGGCGGAGCCGGCCCGCTCGATGGCGTCGGCCAGCAGCAGCACGTTCGAATAGTTCAGCGAGACATTGTAGGCGAAGGACTTGCCCTGCCCTTCCACCGTCTTGCGCAGGGCCAGCGCCTTCGGATTCTTCGGATCGTGCCAGTGGTTGCAGTCGATGACGTTCTGGGCCGCCTGCGGGAATTCCTTGACGAATCGGCCGTTCGACGCCGCGCCGCCCAGGATCGCATAGACGCCCTTCGGCTTGATGCGCTGCTGCTGCATGGTGCGGGCGAGCAGCACGAACTCGCCATAGTAGTTGGACGGGATGACCAGATCGGGGTTCAGCGAACGGATGCGCAGCGCCACGTTGGACATGTCGCGCGCCGGCGTCGGATGGGCGATGGTCTCCAGAACCTCGAAGCCGCGCTTGGGCAGTTCCGCCTGCAGCAGCTTGGCGAGGCCGGAGCCGAACAGCCCGTCCTCATGCACCAGCACCACGGTCTTGGCCGGCTTGCCCGCCTTGTCGTTGATGGCGGTCAGGTTGTCGAGCGCCACCTGCGTGACCTTGCCGAAGCCGGGGCTGAAGCGGAAGGTGTTGGTCAGGCCGCGCGACATGATCTGGTCCGACACGCCGACATCGACCAGATAAGGCAGATCGTAGCGCGCCGCCGCCTGCGACGCCGCAAGGCAGATCGGACTGGCGAAGCCGCCGACGATGGCGCAGACGCCGTCGGCCTGCATGCGCTCCACCTCCTGCGTGCCGGCTTCGGGCATCGAACGGGCGTCGCCGAACACCATCTCCAGCTTGGCGCCGCCCAGCGACTTGATTCCGCCGGCCGCGTTGATCTCGTTGAAGGCGATTTCCGCGCCCAGCCGTCCGAGGTCGCCGTCATGGGCGAGCGCGCCGGTCACCGGCTGGAGGATGCCGATCTTCACCGCCGGGGTCTGTGCCCGCAGGATCGACGGGGCGGCCACCGGCACGGTGACGAAGGCGGCTGCCGCGGCACCGGCCTTCAGCACCGTGCGGCGGGAAATCCCGGAGGTCGCGGAGTCCTGAACCGAACGTCCCATAACGCTCAACTCCTCTGTTTGATTGCCCGCGTGCTGCGGGTGGGCTTTTCACCCGGTTTGCTTTTTTCGGCCTTGCTTTTTTCGGTCTTGCCTTTATCGGTACGCGGCCAGCCCAGGGCGGGGCTCCAGCGCCGTTCGCCGTCGCCGCCGGTGCGCACCAAATCCATGTGGAAGCTGTAGCGGTCGGGACGGTACAGCGCGTGCAGATGCTCCACGCCACGGCCCGACGGCTCGTAGACGATGCGGGTCAGGGTCAGCAGCGGCGATCCGATCTCCAGATCCAGTGCCGCCGCCGCTTCGGGGCCGGCAAGCGTCGCGTTGATCGCCTGGGTGGCGCGCTCCGTCGACACGCCTGACCGCTCGATCAGTTCCAGCAGCGGACGCGCCGCCAGTTCCGCCTCCGAATAGGTCAGGCCGATCCATTCCGGCACATGGGTGGTCAGGTAGGAGAACGGCTCCCCATCGATCAGGCGCACGCGCACCGACCGCTGGACCCGTTCGCCAGGCTTCAGGCCCAGACTCTCTGCGATGGATTCGGGTGGAATGCCGTAGCCGAAGGACAGCAGCTTCACATCGGTGCTGCGGCCCATGTCGATCAGGTGCGACAGGACGTTCGACAGATCGGCGACGATGGGACGGACGGCGCGCGTGTCGTGGACAAAGGTGCCGGAGCCGGCCTTGCGCTGCACCAGCCCTTCCTTTTCCAGAAGATCGAGAGCGCGGCGCACGGTGACCCGCGACACTGCATGTTCGGCCGCCAGCGCCGGTTCGCCCGGCAGGCGTCCGCCCGGCGGCAACTCGCCGGCGACGATGCGGTCACGCAGCAGAAGATAGATCCTGCGTGCCTTCAGGGGTTCGACCGCCGACCTCACAGCACTCCGCCTCCCCTTCACCGGAAACCGTTGGCTGTCCATTCATCAGACAGGAACCTGTATGATGGATAATACAGCTTTGGTCAACAGCGATGTTGGGAGCGCCAACGGTTGCGACCCGCACCCCGGCCTTTTCAGCGGGAACGGGCGCGCTCCGGACGGAGGGCAACGACGGACGCACCATCGCCGCCCGATGCGGCAGAGACGGCTTTCATTCCTCCGGAGACGTCATCTGCGGCGGCGTCGGGGGTCAGGGTCAGATAGCGCACGCAGCTGACCCGCAGGAAGGAGGCGAGATTCTGGACGCCGCCGTGGACCTCCACGACCTCGTCATAGAGCGTGACGATCAGGCGGTTGGTCGTGGTTCCCTGTTCGACGGCGATGCCGGCCAGGACGTTCCAGAACAGGTTCTCCAGCCGGATGCTGGTCACCATCCCGTGGATGCGGACCGAGCGCGACCGCGCCTCGTACAGGATCGGGTCGGTGTTGACAAAGATTTGGCACATGCGCCGCTCCTCCTCCAACGATGGACCTGTCCACCCGGCTCACCCCCGGCGAACCGCGCCTCGCTGGATGCCGTGCTGGTTCATCTTGCGATACAAGGTGCTGCGGGAAATTCCCAGCACCGCCGCGGCGTCCGACAGGTTCCCGCCGGTGGCGGCGATCACATCCTCGATCGTCCGCTGTTCGGTGACCGTCAGCGACATGGGCACCGGACCGGCCGGCCCCGCCACCGCCGGGTAGGGCGAGGGCCACCCGCCGGTCTCCGGGCAGCCGCAGGTGTCACGCAACTCGTCCGGAAGATCGCGAACATCGACGGTTCCGCCGGTGGACAGCAGGATCGCGCGTTCGACCACGTTGCGCAGTTCCCGCACATTGCCCGGCCAGTCGTGTCCTTGCAGCAGCTCCAACGCCGCGGCGGTGAAACAGACGGGCGCGCGGCCATACCGCTCCGCCAGCACGCCGTTGAAGTGGGAGATCAGGCGCGGAACGTCGCCATGCCGCTCGCGCAAGGGCGGCACCCGCAGGGCCGTCACGGCAAGCCGGTGGTACAGGTCGCGGCGGAACCGGCCGGCGGCGACCTCCTGCCGCAGGTTCCGGTTGGTCATGGCCAGCAGCCGCACCGACACCCGGCGCGGGACATTGTCGCCGATGCGGTACAGCACCCCTTCCTCCAGCACCCGCAGCAGATAGGGCTGAAGGTCGAGCGGGAGTTCGCCGATCTCGTCCAGGCACAGCGTGCCGCCGTCCGCCAGTTCGAAACGGCCGATCCGCCCCTCCGCCGCCGCGCCGGTGAAGGCGCCGCGCACATAGCCGAACAGCTCGCTGCCCAGCATCTCGCGCGACACGGCACCGCAATTGAACGGCACGAAGGGACCGCCGGCCACCGCGCTGTGGCCGTGGATGGCGCGCGCGAACAGCTCCTTGCCGACGCCGGTCTCGCCCTCGATCAGGATGGGGACCGGCAGCGGCGCCAGACGCTCGCCCTGCCCGATCACGGCACGCAGGCTGTCGCTGGCCCCGACAATGTCGGCGAAGCGGCAGCGGCTGTGGTCGGACTCGTCCGGCACCGCCCGGCGCCCGGCCGAGGAACGGGACGACGCCGAACCGGGAATCACCAGCAACGTCCCCCGCCGCTCTCCGTCCAGCATCAGCGGACGGACCCAGTCGGACGGAACCGGCAGCCGGCCGCCGGCACCGCCCTCCAACCCGACAAGGGGCAGCTTCGTCCCCCGGTTCAGCGGCGGCAGCTCCGATCCTAGGCTCGCCTTCAGCAGATGCGCCGCCTTGCGGCTGGCGAAGAGAAGACGCCCACGCGCGTCCAGCGCGATCAACCCCTCGCCGGCGTACTTCTGGCTGTCCTCTAGGCAAGCCTCCAGAAGCCGCACATGCTCCGCCTCCGTCTGGCGGGCGAGGTTCCATTCCACCTGCCGGGCGGCAACCACGGCCAGCGCCAGCGCCTGCCCGCTGAAGCTCTGTTTCAGGCCGGAGATGTCGAGCAGCCCGACCACCGATCCGTCGACCGGGTCGTGGATCGGCGCGCCGGCACAGCTCCACCCCTTGATGCCGGCGCAATAATGCTCCGCCGACTGGACCAGCACCGGTTGCTTGGAGGCCAGCGCCGTGCCGATGCCGTTGGTGCCGGCGCAGGTCTCGCCCCACTGGCCGCCGCAGGCGAGGCTGATGTCGCGGGCCGCGTTCATGGTGGCGCGGTCGCCGGCGGCCTCCAGCACCACGCCGTTGGCATCGGTGATCAGCATCACTGTCCGCGTTCCCGCCAACAGGTTCGCCGCCTCCGCCAGGGTGGTGGTGGCGGCCTGTAGCAGATCCCGGTTGTCGCGGCGCAGGGCCTCGACAAGGTCGCTGCCGACCACCGGTGCCGCATCCGCCCGCGCATCGACCAGGAAGCTCTGGCAGCGCGCCCAGGATCGGATGACCACGTCGCGCACCGGCAGATTCTCCCGCCGGGATCCGGAGACGAAATCCTCCCACGCCTTCATCGTCGCCGTTTCGCCGTCCACCAGCGCATGGAACGCCGGACCGGACGAAGCAACGGCCAGACGGCCGATACCGACCTGTTCATTGGCCAACACAGTCCCCTCCCCGCATCCCGGCGTCTTTCACGATTTTTCCCGTGGCGCCGATTGTCCTTGAACGGGAACGCGGAGAGTCGTCCCGATTTACTCCGCATCCGCGATTGTTTGTGTAAGAAATCATAAGCCGGACTGAAGCGGGAGCGGTAGTAGCGGAATACTCTATGGCCTTTTTCCTGTGCTTTTTCCCCGAAGGTGGAGGTGAGCCGTCACGACACGGCGGGATCAGCTGCGCCCGTACCGCTCCATGCCGCCGCCACGGGCCGGGCCGGCGGTGGGATCGACGTCGTCAGGAATGTCGGCGACCAGCGTGTGGGTGGTCAGGATCAGCTTGGCGACCGACACCGCATTCAGCAATGCCAGCGTGGTGACCTTGACCGGATCGATGATCCCGGCCGCGAACAGGTCGCCGAACCGGCCGGTGCGGGCGTCGAAGCCGGAGCCTTCGGGAAGCTCGGCGATCCGGGCGGCGACGCCGGCCCCGTCCAGCCCGCCATTCTCGGCGATGCAGACCAGGGGCTGCAGCATCGCCCGCTGCACCAGCCTTACCCCGGCACGCTCGCCCTCCCCCAGATCCCCGGCCAGCCGGTCGAGCAGCGGCGCGACGCGGGCCAGCGCGGAGCCACCACCGGGCACCACCCCTTCCGCCAGCGCCGCGCGGGCGGCGGCGAGCGAATCCTCCAGAAGCTGGGCGGTGCGTTTCTGCTCCACCGGGGTGGCGCCGCCGACCTCGATCAGGGCGGTGCCGTGCGTCAGCTTCGCCAGCCGCTGGGACAGCTTGTCCCGCTCGATGTTGGGCGGCGCCTCCTCCCACTGGCGCTGCACAAGGGCGCGGCGGGCGGCCAGCGCGTCGGGATCGCCATGGCCGCGCAGGAGGGTGGTGCGGCCGGCGGTCACCTCGATGCGGTCGGCGCCCCCCAGATCCTCAGCCGTCACGCTGTCGAGGCGTCCGCCGAGGTCGCGCGCGATCACTCGTCCGCCGGTCAGGATCGCGATGTCCTCCATCATCGCCTGACGCCAATGGCCGAATTCTGGCGGGTTGATCGCCACCACCGTGGCGCGTCTGTCGCGGCGCAGCGCCATCAGCGCCGCCACCACCTCCGGCGCAACACTGTCGGCGACGACCAGCAGCGGACGTTCGTCGCCAAGCCGGCCGATCAGGCGCAGCAGCGGTTCCGCATCGGCGATCTTGTGGTCGGTCATCAGGATGCGGGGCCGTTCCAGCACCGCGGTCTGGCCGGTCGGCTCGGTCGCCATATGATGGGACAGGAAGCCACGGTCGAGCACCATGCCCTCCAGCACATGCAGCGCGGTCGGTGCGCCCGGTTGGCCGTATTCGATGTCGATCACCCCCTCCGTCCCCACCCGGCGCAGGGAATCGGCCACCAGCCGGCCGAGCGCCGGATCGGTCGCCGCAACGGTCGCCACCTGTTCCAGCTGCGCATCGCCCGCCAGCGGCCGGGCCATGCCGCGGAGGTGGTCGACGACGAAGCCGCAGGCGCGCTCCATCCCCTCCACCAACTCCACCGAGCCATGGCCGTCCGCCAGCACGGCGACCCCGTCCTGGATCAGCGCGTCGGCCAGCACGGTCGCGGTGGTGGTGCCGTCGCCGGCCACGTCATTGGTCTGCTTCGACACCTCGCGCACCACCTGGGCGCCCATATTCTCGAAGCGGCAGGGCAGCTCGATCTCGGCGGCGATGCTGACGCCGTCGCGGGAGATCATCGGCGTGCCGATGGGGCGGTCGATGATCGCGTTCGTCCCCATCGGCCCCAGCGTGCCGCGCACCGCCAGCGCCAGCTTGCCCACCCCGCGGGCAAGCGCGGCCCGCGCCTCGGCACGGTGCAGCATCATCTTCGGCATGGCGTCTGTCCCTCCCATTCTTGATTTTGCGGATTTGAAAAAGAGGCGGAGCCCGCTGGACCTGATGCGGACCCCGCCTTCCCGAGGTCACTCGTAGGCGAGCGCGTCATCCATGTTGCCGAAGAGAACGACGGTGTCCTCGTCGATCATGACCATGCGGCCATAGTGGGTGGAGGTGGAGATCTCGAAGATGTGCGGGGTCATCTCGCGACCGAGAGCTTCGCCGATCTCGCTCATCTTGAACTCGATCTTGCCCTCGCCGTCGATGCGGATCATCGCCGGCAGATAGGTGACGGTGATGCTGGGCTTGCTTTCCATCACCTCGGCGATGCAGCGCGCCTCGACGCTGTCGTTCATCGTCACGCCGCACTGGTGGGAGATGGTGCCGTCCTGGGTGATATCCTTCAGCGGCTTGAAAAGCTGCTGCACGGTGGTGACGCTCATGGTTTTCGTCCTCTTGTGGCGGAGATGCGGGAAGGATCACTCGGCCGCGGCGTCGGTGACGGCAGCCGTAGCGGCAGCCGGAGTTGCGACCTGCCCGACCTCGACCGGCGGCAGGGCCGGCAGGTCGGCGTCAATGCCGATCTCGCGCCCGATGGCGGCGACGCGGTCGCGCGCGCGCGCGAACGCCTCCGTGAAGCTCGCCACCTTGACCCGCGGCAGCGACCACAGCGGCTGCAACTGCAACGCCGCCTTCACCGCCAGCCCGCCGTGATGGGCGAACCAGCTCTGCAGCATGATCCGGTTGTCCTCGCCATGCGCCGGGTCGCGCAGCAGCAGGGCGAACAGCTCCACCGCGTTGGCGAGGTTCCGCTCATAATCGGCTTCGGCCGCCGAGATGACCGACGGGGTGGAGAAGTCGTTCTGCGCCGCGGCGACCTGCATGACGAAGCCGCTGCGGAACAGCTCGCCGACCAGCGGTTCGAAGACGAGATTGACGGCGAAATACTGCTCCAGGAAGTCGGTGGCGGCGCGGATATGCTCGACCGCCTCGCGGCAGGGCTGCCAGATCGGGTCGTCCAGCCAGTGCGCCTTGCCGGCGTCCAGATCGAAGCTGCCGATGTCGCTGCCGACCTCGGCCAGATAGAGCGTCAGGTCCTGGGCGAAGCGCAGCTTGTAGGAGGCGTTGGTCAGGATGGCGTTGTTGACCATCTGGGTGTAGCCGTAGCGCTGCGCCCGCATCAGCGCGGTTCCCAGCCCATATTCGGCATGCTTGAAGGCGCCGACATGGTTCTGCAGCACGGCGACCCAGGCCTTGTCGAAGCGCTGGGGCGCCCCGGCGCGGCGTGCGTTCTCCACCACATTCTGGATCATGCCGACGATGGTGGACTGGCGCTGGTAATGGGTGCGTTCCCATTCCTGGTCCGGCGCGCGGAAGCCATGCCAGTCCGTGCATTTCAGCGCGGTCCAGTCCTTGGAATATGTGGGCGTGCCGTCGCCGAAGGAGATGATCCAGTTCTGGAGCAGATAGCGCTCCGGATCGGGCTGGACGTCGACCGTCACGTCCTCGTAATGGGTCGCCTTGCGGCCCTTCGGCTCGAAGTAATTGTAACGGCGGCTGTCGGAACCGGGAAAGGCCTTGGCCCCGGCGGCGGCGGATTTGGTTTCGGCTTCCTGCATGGTCATCGTCTTTCCTCCCGTATTTGCGAAATCCCGGCTCAGCGGGTGGCGGGGGTGAATTTGTCGAAATAGACGCGCGCGGAATCGATGCCGGCCATCTGCAGGACCGGCAGCACCGCGTCGATCATCGGCGGCGGCCCGCAGGAGAAGACGTCGGCCTCCTCCGCGTCTGTCATCTCGGACAGGTGCCGGCGCAGCACCTCGTGGATGAAGCCGGTCTCGCCGGTCCAGCCGTCGCCTTCCTCCGCATGGGACAGGGCGGGGATGAAGGCGAAGTCCGGCAGGCTGCGGGCGAACTCCTCGAACTGATCGAGGTGGAACAGGTCCCGGCGGCTGCGGGCGCCGTAGAAGAAGCGCACCGGCCGCGTTTCGCCGCTGGCGGCCTGATCGCGCAGGATCGACAGCAGCGGCGCCATGCCCGACCCGCCGCCGACCAGGATCATCGGCCCCTCCCGCCCCTCGCGGCGGAAACAGGTGCCGTAGGGACCGCGGATGCTTACCCGGTCGCCGACCGACAGGCCGCCGTCCAACTGGCGGGAAAAGGCGCCATCCGGATATTTCTTGATGATGAACTCCAGCCGGTTGCCGTCGGCCGGCGGGTTGCCCATCGAGAAGGAGCGGGTGAGGCCGATGCCGGGCAGCGTGATGTCGGCATATTGCCCGGCCCAGAACTTCATCGGCTGGTCGAGGTCCAGCGCGATGGCGACGATGTCGTGGGTCAGCGGCTCCACCGCCGCCAGCCGGGCATTGAAGTCCTTCACCGGGATGGAGCGGGACAGCAGATCCTCGTCATAGTTCAGCAGTTCCACCGCCACGTCGCTGTAAGCCAGCGAACGGCAGAGCAGGATATGGTTGCTGTCGCGCTCCGGATCGGAGAGCGCGAAGGTGGAGTATTTCAGCATCTCCACGTCGCCGTCGATCAGCAGGCATTTGCAGGCGGAGCACTGCCCCTCCTTGCAGCCATGCATCAGCGAGACGCCCTGGCGGAAGGCCGCGTCGAGGATGGTTTCCCCCTCCGCGACCTCCATTTCGATGCCGACCGGCTCCAGCCGCACCGTGTGGACGGCCTGACTGTTGTGCAGCGCTTGTGCGGTCATGGTCTGTCGATCTCCGCGGTGATGTCCGCCAGCGATTTCCGCAGGGGCTCCCGTTCCCCCTCTCCAGCCGGAAAGGGGGCCGGAAAGGGAGGCGGGCCTGAGTGAATGGACGGGGGGTCAGACCCGGCGGATCTTGAATCCCTTGCGGTAGTCCTCGACATGCGCCTGACGCTGTTGCGGCGTCATTTCGCGGAGCGCCAGCAGCGGGCTGCGGATGGTGTGGCCGCGCACATGGTCCAGCGTCCACATGTCCTTCTCCTCGAAGGACAGGTGCGGCTGGGCAACCAGCGTCTTCCCGTCGGGGCGGACGAAGCCCATGTCCTGGATGGCGTCGGCGAGGTCCCAGCCGTCATAGACCTCCTCCCACTGGCGCCGGCCGGAGAAGCGGCCCATCGCCGGGGTCGGACGGCCCTGGTATTCGGCGGCGAACGCCTCCTTGTGGGTCCAGCGGTCGACCTCGGAGGCGTAGGTGTAAAGCTCGCCGTCCACCTCATCGACCTGGAAATCCTCGCGGATGACGCAGGGCACCAGGCTGGACCAGCAGCGATGCGGATAGACGTAGCCGGTGTCGGCGAAGGTGATCGGCACGCTGCCGGGCTTGCTGAGCTTGGCGTAGTTTTCCCACCAGACGCCGAACTCGTCGTACCAGCCCGGATACTTGCTCTCGAACCATTCGAAATCGCGTTCGGTCATCGCCTCGATGCGCCAGAAATTGGCCCACCAGCCGGCGGAGAAGAACTGCGCGATCTTGTGGACGTAGTTCTTCTTGACGATGCTGTCGAAGGCCTCGTGAACGTCGTCGTGGTGGATTTTGATGCCGTACTTCTCCAGCGGCAGCATGTAGGTGCGGTAGTAATCCTCGAAGATCCAGCGGTGCCACAGCTCGGCGTAGGATTCCTTGTTCTTGTCGCGGTGCTTGGTGCCGTATTCGATGATCGTGCCGATGGCGGCATCGACGATCATGTGATTCTGCCAGAAGGAATAGCGGATGTCGCGTTCCAGCAGCATGTGGTTGTCCGGTTCCTTCAGCACCGACATCAGCATGGAATGGCCGTTGCCGATGTGGCGGGATTCGTCGCTCTGCACCGACAGGAAGACGGTGGGCAGGGCATAGTCGCCGTTGCGCGCCGCTTCCGACGGCATGGCGACGAACAGTGTGTTGGTGAAGGCAGTCTCCGCCACGACCTGCAAATAGATGTTCGACGCGGTGATGGCGTCGCCGGTCAGGAAGGCCTCACCGAACTGCCGGCCGATGGTGGTGGCGTAGCATTTGCCGAACGCCTTCTCGGTGATGTCGAAGCCGGCCGGGTCGATGTAGTTCTCCATGTACCATTTCTTGAGATTCATCTGGATCGTCGAGTGCCGGAACTCGTCGATCATCTGCATGGTGAAGCCGGTGCGCAGGTCGTCGCCCGGCGCCAGCTGGCCCAGCGTCGCCATCGACCGCGCCGCCGAGATTTCCGGGAAGGGGATGATCGCCAGGAACAGCTTCATCCATTCGATCCAGCGCGGCTCCACATTGCGGAACATGTCGCCGCGCAGCGCCGCGTCCAGCGCGCCATAGACGCGGTTGTCCTTCTCCTCCTGCATCGGGAAGTAGGAGCGCAGGACCTGCTTCATCGGGTCGCGCGGCGCCTTGGAGATCTTGTAGTCGGTCGGGAAGGCCATCGCCTCCTTGACGTAGGACGGCGTCCAGCCGAGATCGGCGACGCGGCGCGCAGCCTCGGTGATGCCGATGCCTTTCTGGCTGGTGATCTTGTTCAGCGTCAATCCATCCGGCATGTCGTCTCTCCCCATGATTTTGATGATGGTGTTCCGATGGTCGGGGCCTGAAGAATCGGGTCGGCCGCAGATGCCGGGCGAAGGGACCTCGGCAGTCTGAAGGGCGAAGTCGGCCGGACCGGCCTTTTCGGCAGCACGGCGGCAACAGTCCGCCGGTTTCAGGCCGTTACGGCCGCCGAACCTGGGCAGCCGCATCGCCGACCCCATGAAGCAACCGGCATGCCAAAAGCCCAGGACGCTGGGGATCGCCGATTTTAAAGAAGGTTCGCATGACGCACTGTCTCATAACGGGACGATCTGTCGCGCCGCGTTGTCCCAAAATGAAACAGTTGGGACGGTTGGCACCGGAGAGATTGGTCAAAACCGGCTTACACGCTTGTCCAAAGCGGCTTTGCGTGGCGTGGCATGCCCCTTGCTGTACCCAGTCGACGGCGCCGCTCCGGCTGGTCCGAAGTGCCGGCGCCCCGCTTCAGGAGGATTTTCAAACGATGAGGCATGCGATGCACGCGAGGATGTCGCCGCACCGCTGGGTGATGTTGCTGCTCCTTCTGTCCATACCCTTCTCGCCCTTCACGCCGAAATCCGCGGCAGCGGATGGCGAGGTGCTGTTCCGACAGCAATGCGGAACCTGCCACACGGTGAAGAAGGACGACGGGCCGCGCGCCGGGCCGCCGCTCTACGGCGTCATCGGCCGCAAGGCCGGGACGGCCGACGGCTTCGAATATTCGGATGCGCTCCGCAGTGCCGGCTTCGCCTGGGACGCCGGCCATCTGGAACGCTGGCTGGCGAACTCCAACCAGTTCATCCCCGGCAGTTACATGAACTACCGCCAGGACGACGATGCGATCCGCAAGAGCATCGTCCAGTTCCTGGAGGCCAAGGCCAAAGGGTAGCGCCGTCCCTTCAAACCAATCTCGGGCAACGACTTCGCGAGAAGCATCATGGCCAAGATCATCCACATGATGGTGCGCGTCCTCGACGAACAGCGGTCGCTGGACTTCTACGCCAAGGCCTTCGGGCTTGAACCGGCCGAGCGGCTGGCGTTCGACGGCTTCACGCTGATCTACCTGCGCAACGCCGAAAACGACATGGAACTGGAACTGACGGTCAACCACGACCGCAGCGCGCCCTACACCCACGGCGACGGCTACGGCCACATGGCGGTGGCGGTGGACGATCTGGAGCGCGAACACGCAAGGCTGTCGGCCCTGGGTTTCCCGGTGACGTCAGTGAAGGAATTCGCCCCCGGCGGCATCCTGCTGGCCCGCTTTTTCTTCATCACCGATCCGGACGGCTACAAGACCGAGGTCCTGCAACGCCACGGCCGCTACCGCTGAGCTTTGACAGAAAAAACAATCCACCTGGGAAGGAGAGGTCGATCATGCGCGTTCTCGACAAACGGACACGGCTCAACCGGCGCAATTTTCTGAAGACCTCCGCCGCGTCGGTGGCGGCGGCCGGCGCGGTTTCCGGCGGCATGGTGTCGATCGGAGCGACCCCGGCCTGGGCCGAGGCGCTGACCGCCATCAAGCCCGACGCCGCCAAGACCCTGCTGGTGATGGTGCGAGACCTCTATCCGCACGACCGGCTGAGCGACGCCTATTACGAGACGGCGGTGGCCTCGATGGACCAGGCGGCGGCCAAGGACGCCACCGTGGCCGGCCAGCTCAACGAAGGCGCGGTGGTCCTCGATGCCGCCGCGCGCAAGCTGCACGGCACGCCCTACGCCGCCATCAAGGCTGAGAAGGATCGCGTCGCCGTGCTGAAATCCATCGAGACCACGCCCTTCTTCGCCAAGGTCCGCGGCGACATGGTGGTCGCTCTCTACAACCAGCCGGAGGTGTGGGCGAAGCTCGGCTACGAAGGGGCGTCGGCCGAATATGGCGGCTACATCCACCGCGGCTTCGACGACATCGACTGGATCAAGGACGCCTGACGGCACCACCGGCCGGCCTGAATGAACGCCCACTGAATACCCGAAAAATGGGGGAGGACCGAGACATGGTCGCGAAATTCGCAATGGACGACGACAGCGTCGTGGTGGTGATCGGATCGGGTGCCGGCGGCGGCACTCTGTCGAACGAACTGGCCCAGAAGGGCATCAAGGTCGTCTGCCTGGAAGCCGGCAAGCGTCACGAAATCCAGGATTTCGTGAATGACGAATGGAAGAGCTTTTCGCAAATCTCCTGGCTGGACAAGCGCACCACGTCCGGCAGCTGGCGGGTGGCGAAGGACTTCCCCAACCTGCCGGCCTGGATCGTCAAGGCGGTCGGCGGCTCCACCATCCATTGGGCCGGCGCCTCGCTCCGCTTTCAGGAGCACGAGTTCAAGGCGCGCACGACCTACGGCGAGGTGGAGGGCGCCAACCTGCTCGACTGGCCGGTGACGCTGGCGGAGATGGAGCCCTATTACGACAAGGCCGAGTACAAGATGGGGACGACCGGCACCAACGGCATCCCGCGCCTGCCCGGCAACAACAATTACAAGGTGCTGGCGGCCGGCGCCAAGAAGCTGGGCTACAACGAGTTCCACACCGGCAACATGTCGATCAACAGCAAGCCGCGCGACGGCCGCGGCGCCTGCCAGCAGATCGGCTTCTGCTTCCAGGGCTGCAAATCCGGCGCGAAATGGTCCACCCTCTACACCGAGATCCCCAAGGGCGAGGCCACCGGCAATCTGGAGGTCCGGCCGGACGCCCAGGTGCTGAAGATCGAGCATGACGCGAAGGGCAAGGTCAACGCCGTGCTCTATGCCGACAGCACGGGCGCCATCCACCGGCAGAAGGCCCGCATCGTCGCGGTCGCCGGCAACTCCATCGAAAGCCCGCGCCTGCTGCTGAACTCGGCATCGACGATGTTCCCGGACGGGCTGGCGAACTCTTCCGGTCAGGTCGGGCGCAACTACATGCGGCACATGACCGGCTCGGTCTATGCGCTGTTCGACAAGCCGGTCCACATGTATCGCGGCACCACCATGGCTGGGATCATCCGCGACGAATCCCGCTTCGACCCGCGCCGCGGCTTCGTCGGCGGCTACGAGATGGAAACGCTGTCGCTCGGCGTGCCCTTCATGGCGGCCTTCCTCGACCCCGGCGCCTGGGGCCGCGATTTCAGTTCGGCGCTGGATGCCTACGACCATATGGCCGGAATGTGGCTGGTGGGGGAGGACATGCCGCGCGAGACCAACCGCGTCACCTTGCACGCGACGGACAAGGACAAGTTCGGCCTGCCCATTCCCAACGTCAATTTCGACGACCACCCCAACGACATCGCCATGCGCACCCATGCCTACGGCCGCGGGTCGGCGGTCTATGACGCGGTGGGGGCGGTGCGGACCATCCACACCCCGCCCTATCCCTCCACCCACAATCTCGGCACCAACCGCATGAGCGCCAACGCCCGCGACGGCGTCCTCAACAAGTGGGGACAGGCGCACGACGTCAGGAACCTGTTCGTATCGGACGGCAGCCAGTTCACCAGCGGCGGGTCGGAGAACCCGACCCTGACCATCGTCGCGCTGGCGATCCGGCAGGCCGACTACATCGCCGACCAGATGGGCAAGCGGGAGATCTGAGGACCACTAAAGCCGGGCCCGCGCCTCCTCCGCCACCCGTTCCGGCGTGATGCCGAAGTGGCGGTAGAGGTCGGGCACTGCGCCGGACGCGCCGAACCCGGTCATGCCGACGAAGCCGCCATCCTCGCCAATGTAACGCTCCCACCCCTGGACCACCGCCGCCTCAACGGCGACCCGCACCGTCGACCGGTCGATGACGGCGCGGCGATAGGCCTGATCCTGCTGCTCGAACAGTTCCCAGCAGGGCATCGAGGCCACGGCGGTGGGCACCCCATCGGCCTGCAGCAGGTCGCGTGCCTGCAACGCGATGGCGACCTCAGACCCGGTGGCGAGCAACGTGACCCGGCGCTCGCCCCCCTCCGCCTCAGCCAGCACATAGCCGCCGCGTCGACATTGGTTCTCGGCATTCCCGTCACGGCGCACGGGATCCAGCGGCTGCCGGGCGAAGACCAGCGCGGTCGGGCCGGAGCGATGCTCCAGCGCGATCTCCCAGCATTCGGCCGCCTCGACCGCATCGGCGGGGCGCAGCACCAGCAGGTTGGGGATGGCGCGCAATGCCGCCAAAACCTCCACCGGCTGGTGCGTCGGGCCGTTGGTGCCGATGCCGATGGAATCGTGGCTGAACACGAAGGTGACCGGCAGCCCCATCAGCGCCGCCATGCGGATGGCCGGGCGTTCGTAATCGCAGAAGGCCAGATAGGTGATGCCGGTCGCCACCACCCCGCCATGTGCGGCCATGCCGTTCAGCATGCTGCCCATCGCATGCTCGCGCACGCCGTAATGGACGTAGCGGCCGGCGCGGTCGTCGGCGGTGAAGGCGGCCAACCGCCGCTTGTGCAGGGTCGCGCCCTCCAGGTCCGGCGCGCCGCTCAGCATCTCCGGAATCACCTCTGTCATCAGATCGACGATGTCGCCGGAGATCTTGTAGCCGTGATCGCTGTGCCCGCTCTCCGCCATGCGGCGCTTGAAGGCGTGCAGCGCGTCCGCCCAGCCGTCGGGCAGCCGCCCCTCGCGCAGCCGGTCCAACTCGCGGCGCTTTTCGATGGGAAGCGCCGCGACACGGGTCTGCCAAGCCTGCTGCTCCGCCCCACCCCGGCGGCCGGCCTCCAGCCACGCGGCCCGGACATCGTTGGGAATTTCGAAGGCGGCATGCGGCCAGTCGAGCGCCCGGCGGGCGGCGTCGGTGTGCTCCTTGAGCAGTCGGGCGCTGTGGGCGGCGCGCTGGCCCTCATGCGGCAGGCCGCGTCCGATGCTGGTGGTGCAGGCGATCATCGACGGCCGCGGGTCGAGCTTGGCGAGGCGCAGCGCCTCCGACGCCGCATTGATGTCGTGGCCATCGACCTCCTGCACATGCCAGTTGCTGGCACGGAAGCGGGCGGCCATGTCGTCGGACAGGGCGAGGTCGATGCCGCCGTCGTCGGTGATGCGATTGTCGTCCCATAGATAGGTCAGCTTGCCGAGCCGCAGGTGCCCTGCGAGCGCGATGACCTCCTGCCCCACGCCCTCCTGCAGGCAACCGTCGCCGACCAGCGCATAGGTGCGGTGATCGACGATGCCGTCGCCGAAGCGGTGGTTCAGGAAGGCCTCGGCCAGCGCCATGCCGGCGGCGTTGGCGATGCCCTGGCCCAACAGCCCGGTCGTCACCTCGATGCCGCAGGACTGGTGGATTTCCGGATGGCCGGCGGTGTGCGACCCCATCACGCGGAATCGTTTGAGTTCCTCCAGCGTCATCGCCTCGTAACCGCTGAGATGCAGCAGCGAGTAGATCAGCATCGAGCCATGGCCGTTCGACTGGACGAAGCGGTCGCGGTCGAACCACAGCGGATCGGCGGAGTTGAACTTCAGGTGCCGGGTGAAGAGCACCGTCGCGATGTCGGCGGCGCCGAGCGGGGTGCCGGGATGCCCCTCGCCTGCGCGCTCGATGGCATCCATGGACAGAAAGCGGATCGCGTTCGCCATCCGGCGCGGATCGACGCTGGTCATCATGTGGTCCTTTCGGGAATACGGAATGGTGCGGGGCTGTGCCGTCACGTCACCAGATTGATCGGCCGCCCGGCCGCGAAGGCTTCGATGCAGGCGGTCACCTGCCCGGCGACGGCCTGCCGCGCCTCAACGCTGGCCCAGCCAATGTGCGGCGTCAGCAGGAAGTCGGTGCGGCCGGCAAGACGGAGGAAGGGATGGTCGTCCGGCGGCGGCTCCACCGCCGTGGCATCGACAGCGGCACCGGAAATCAGCCCGCCTTCCAGCGCGCGGACCAGCGCCATGTCGTCGATCAGCCCGCCGCGCGAGGTGTTGATGACCAGCGGCCGGCGCGCCATCCGGGCGAACTCCGCCTCGCCCAGCAGATGGCGGGTTGCGGGGGTCAGCGGGCAATGAAGGGTCAGCACGTCGCTTTCGGCCAGCACTGCGTCGAACGGCACATGGTCCGCCCCTACGACCGCCTCCCCCTTGCGGCCGGCGAACAGAACGCGCATGCCGAAGGCCTGAGCGATGGTCGCCACCGCCTGCCCGATGGCGCCGCGCCCGACGATGCCGAGCGTCGAACCGTGCAGATCGCGGATCGGGTGGTCGAGCAGGGTGAACTGCCCGCAGGCCTGCCACGCCCCCACAGCCACCGATTCCCGGTAGGCCGGCAGGGACCGGCGCAGCGCCAGCATCAGGGCGAAGACATGCTCCGGCACCGTGTGAATGGCATAGGCGCGGACGTTCGACACCGCGATGCCGCGCGCGCGGCAGGCGGCGACGTCCACATTGTCGGTCCCGGTCGCGGCGACGGCGACGAAGCGCAGGTCGGGCAGCTGCTCCAACGTCTCGGTGCGGATCGGCACCTTGTTGACGATCAGGACGGTCGCCCCGCGTGCCCGTTCGACGATCTGCTCCGGCGCGGTGCGGCCGTATTCACTCCACTCGTGCGGCACGGCAGGACGGCGCAGCGCGATGTCCGCCCCCATGGTGTCGTGATCGAGAAAGACGATCCGATCCATCATTGCCTCTCCGCAGCGGTGCCGTTCACCGCGTGATAGCTGCGGATCACCTGGCTGTCGTCCAGCGCCCCTTCGCCGCGGCCGGAGGTGGCCAGGAACATCTGGTGGGCGACGGCGGCCAGCGGCAGCGCCGCCTTGGCGTCTCGCCCGGCCTCCAGCACGATCCCCAGATCCTTGACGAAGATGTCCACCGCGCTGGTGATCTCCGGCTCCGCCTCCAGCATGCGCGGGCCGCGGTCCTTCAACATCCAGCTCGACGCCGACGACCCGCTCATGATCTGCAGCAGGATATCGAGATCGACCCCGACCTTGGCGGCCAGCGCGAAGGCCTCCGCCACAACGGCGATGTGGACGCCGCACAGCAGCTGGTTGACGGTCTTGACCGTGGCGCCCTGCCCCGGCTTTTCGCCGACATGGAAGACCTTGTCGCCCATCGCCGCCAGGATGGGGCGCACCCGCTCCACCGTCGCGGCATCGGCGGCGGCCATGATCGACAGCGTTCCCGCCACCGCGCCCACCACCCCGCCGGAAACCGGCGCATCGACGAAGCGGCGCCCGGCCGCCTCCACCCGTTCGGCCAGCGCGGCGACTGCCCCCGGCGGACAGGTCGCCATCAGCATCACCGAACCGCCGGCCGGCAGTGCCTCCAGCGCGCCGTCTGCGAAGAGCGCGGCGTCGGCCTGCCCGGCATTCACCACCATCAGCACCAGCGCATCCGCACCGGCCGCGGCAGCCGCCGCGCTGGAGGCACCCTTTCCGCCGACCGCTTCCAGCGCCCCGACACTTTCGGTCCGCACGTCGAAGCCTTGTACTTTGAAGCCTTTGGCCAGCAGATTGCGCGCCATGGGCATCCCCATGGAACCGAGGCCGATGAAACCGACTGTCGTCATCGTGTCATGATCCTTATTGGTGTGCCGCCGGCTCAGTACAGGATGGTCGCCGGCACGTAGGACACGAGGCCCAGCACGAACAGCGCCACCAGATAGAAGGGCCACAGCTCGCGCACGATGGCGCCGATGGGCTCGCGGGAAATGGCGGCGGAGATGAACAGGGTGGTGCCGATCGGCGGCGTGAACAGGCCGATGCTGAGATTGACCGCCATCATGATGCCCAACTGGATCGGGTCCAGGCCGATGGCGCCGCCGACGGCGACGAAGGTCGGGCCCAGCAGCAGGATCGCCGCCGGCAGGTCGAGGAACATGCCGACCACCAGCATGATGAGGTTCATCGCCAGGATGATCAGCCACGGCTCCTTGAGCACGGTCTGCGCGTAGGAGGCCACCGCGTTCGGGATCGCCTCGGTGATCAGCACATATCCGACGAGGTTCGACGCGGCGATCACCAGCATGACGACGCCGGTCGTGACCACCGTCCCCATAAGGGCGGCATGGATGCGCTTCCAGGTCAGGTCGCGGTAGATCAGGACGCTGACCAGCAGCGCATAGGCGACGGCGACGACGCTGACCTCCGTCGGGGTGGCGATGCCGAAGCGCAGCAGCACAAGGATGAAGGCCGGCATCAGCAGCGCCGGCAGGGCGGAGAGGGTCGCCTGCCCCAGCGCCCGCATCCCGCCCTCGCTCTTCAGCAGGGGGAAGTTGCGGGTGCGGCCGCTGACGTAGCACACCACCATCATGCCGGCGGCCAGCAGCAGGCCGGGCAGGATGCCGGCGAGGAACAGCGAGGCGATGGAGGCGTTCGACACCGCGGCATAGAGGATCAGCGGGATCGACGGCGGGATCAGCCCGGCGATGACCGACGAGGAGGCGGTCGCCGCGGCACCGAAGGCCGCCGGATAGCCCTCGCGCTTCTGCCAGGGGATCAGCATGGACCCCAGTGCCGACGCTTCCGCCACCGCCGATCCGGACACGCCGCCGAAGATGGTGGAGCCGACGACGGTCACCTGGGCCAGCCCGCCGGGATAGCGCCCGACCAGGGCGGCGGCGAAGCGCACCAGCTTCTGGCCCAGCGTGCCGCTCATCATCAGCGCGCCGGACAGGATGAAGAAGGGGATCGCCAGAAGCGGGAAGCTCTGGGTCGGCTGGAACAGCTTGACGACCGCGATCACGGTCGGCACCGACCCCATCGTCATCACCGCGGCGCCGGAGCTGATGACCAGCGCGTACCCGACGGGAAAGGAGAGCAGCAGGAGAAGGCCGAAGACGGCGACCATCACGACGGTCATATCTCTTCCTCCGACACATGGGCGCGGACGGACCGCGGGTCTTCGGCGATCAGCAGGCGCAGGAAGGTGGTGACGGCGGTCAGACCGACGCCGACAAAGCCGGCGATCAGCGACAGGTAGGCCCAGCGGGCGCTGACACCCGTCACCGGATAGATTTCGGCGCCGGTGATCTCGATGACGGCCAGACCGATGTAGGCGAGATAGAAGAAGGTCGCTCCCACCACCGCTTGCATCGCCAGCAGCAGGGCGCGGGCCAGCGGGCGGGGCAGCAGGTCGAGCAGCAGCGTGACCGAGATGTGCGCGCCCTTCTGCGCCGCCAGCACCACGCCGCCCATCACCAGCCAGGGGAACAGCAGGTTCGGCAGTTCGGACGGCCAGCCCAGCCCCTGGGTGGTCAGGTAACGGACGACGACCTCGGCGCCCAGCGCCAGGAACAGCACGATCAGGGACAGGATCGCCACGACGGCGGAAAGGACGGTGATGGCACCGTCGGCCGCCTGGAGAAGGGTGGCGGGAAATCCCGCCACCTCATGCTCCCTCTCGTGGGAAACCGTCATCACTGCGCCGCTCCGGCCGCCGCTTCCTTGCGAACCAGGGCGACCAGCTCGGGGAACTGCTTCTCCCACTTGTCATAGACGGACTTGGTCTTGGCGATGAAGGGCGCGGCGTCCACCGTGTTGAACTTCACGCCGGCGTCCTCCATCTTCGCCTGCAATTCCTTGTCGGCCTTGGCGGACATCTCGCGGTTCAGCTTGCCGGCCTCTGCCGCCGCGTCCAGAACCGCCTTCTGGTCGGCTTTCGACAGGGTGTCGAAGACGATCTTGCTGGCCAGCAGCGGGGTCGATTCATACTTGTGACCGGTCAGCGAGATGTATTTCTGCACCTCGAAGAGCTTCGACGAGTAGATGTTCATCAGCGGATTCTCCTGCCCGTCGACCACGCCCTGCTGGAGCGCGATGTAAAGCTCGGAGAAGGCCAGCGGCATCGGGTTGGCGCCGAGAGCCTTGAAGATGTCGACCGTGATCGGGTCCGGCGGCGTGCGGATCTTGATGCCGGCCAGATCCTCCGGCTTGGTGATCGGCCGGACATTGTTGGAGACATGGCGGATGCCGTTGTCCCACATCGCCAGCAGCACCAGACCCTTGGCCTTCGACGCCTCGTCCAGCTTCTTCGCCACCGGGCCGTCCAGCACCTTCCAGGCCTGCGGCAAGGATTGGAACAGGAAGGGCAGGCCCAGCACCGCATATTCCGGAACGACGCCCGAGGTGGTGCCCTGCGAATTGGCGCTGAAGGCCAGCGTGCCGAGCCGCATGCTGGTCAGCGCCTCGGTGTCGTCGCCGTACTGGGCGCTGCCGCCGACCTCGATCTTCACCCGGCCGTCCGTCTTCTTGGCGACGAGTTCCGCGAATTTCAGCGAGGCTTCCGCCTTCGGGTTGCCCGGCGCCGCGTTGTGGGCCAGACGCAGGACCTGCTGGGCCCAGGCGGCCGGCGACGCGACCAGGGCGGTGCCCACCACCAGCGACAAAAGCAGCTTCTTCATCGGATCTCTCTCCCTAATGGATGTTTGTTGGTTGGTCGGGTGTGATCGGGTGGACGGATGCCGGGTTACAGCCATCCCTTGATGCTGGCCACCATGGCGTCGGTGGAGATGCCGTAGAGGTCGTGCAGGGTCGGCAGGGCGCCGGCCTTCAGGAACTCGTCGGGCAGGCCGATCTGGCGGAAGACCGGGGCGACGCCGCCGCGCAGCAGGGTGCCGGCCACCGCCTCGCCCAACCCGCCGATGACGGTGTGGTTCTCCGCCACCACCACCATGCGGCCGGTGCGTGCCGACTCGCGCAGGATGGTCTCGGTGTCGAGCGGCTTGATGGTGGGGACGTGCAGAACCGCGACGCCGACCTTGTCGGTCTCCAGCCGCTGCGCCACCTCCAGCGCCCGCATCGTCATGATGCCGGACGAGATGACCAGAACCTCGGCGCCGTCACGCAGCAGCTTGGCCTTGCCGAGTTCGAACTTGTAATCGTACTCGTCCAGGACCAGCGGGACATTGCCGCGCAGCAACCGCATGTAGACCGGCCCGTTGTGGGCGGCCATGGCCGGCACCACCTGCTCGATCTCGTGGGCGTCGCAGGGGTCGATCACCACCATGTTCGGCATGGCGCGGAACAGCGCCAGATCCTCCGCCGCCTGATGGCTGGGGCCATAGCCGGAGGTCAGGCCCGGCAGGGCGCAGGCGATCTTGACGTTGCGATTCTCCTCCGCGATCGTCTGGTGGACGAAGTCGTAGGCCCGGCGCGAGGCGAAGACGGCGTAGGTGGTGACGAAGGGCATCATCCCCTCATGCGCCATGCCGGACGCCGCACCCATCAGCAGCTGCTCGGCCATGCCCATCTGATAGAAGCGGTCGGGATAAGCCTGGGCGAAGATGTGCAGGTCGGTGTATTTGGCGAGGTCGGCGGTCATGCCGACGATCTCGGTCCGCTGCTTCGCCAGTTCGACCAGGGCATGGCCGAAGGGCGCCGGCTTGGTCCGCTGCCCTTCCGCCGCGATCGAGGCGATCATGGCGGAGGTCTTCAGGCGCGGCTTTGCAGTGGTATTGGCAGCGGTGCTCATGCGGTCCTCCCGGCGTCGAGCGCATCGAGCGCCAGCTGCCATTCGTGCGCGTCGACGCGGATGAAGTGGTTCTTTTCGCGGGCTTCGAGGAAGGGCACGCCCTTGCCCATCTTGGTGTCGCAGACGATCATCCGCGGCTTGGGCTCGAGGTGCGACTTGGCGGCGTCGAAGGCGGCGACCACCGCGTCCATGTCGTTGCCGTCGACGCGCTGGACGAACCAGCCGAAGGCCTCCAACTTGTCCACCAGCGGCTCGAACGCCATCACCTGGGTGGACGGCCCATCGGCCTGCTGGTTGTTGACGTCGACGATGGCGATCATGTTGTCGAGCTTGTAATGGGCGGCCGACATGATGGCCTCCCACACCGATCCTTCGTCCAGTTCGCCGTCGGAGAACAGCGTGTAGACACGGGCAGCGGAGTTCTTGCGCTTCAGCCCCAGGCCGATGCCGACCGCGATGCTGAGGCCGAGGCCGAGCGAACCGCCCGACATTTCCATGCCCGGCGTGTAGCTGGCCATGCCCGACATCGGCAGGCGGCTGTCGTCGCTGCCGTAGGTCTCCAGCTCTTCCGCCGGGACGATGCCGGCTTCGATCAAGGCGGCGTACAGCGCGATGGCGTAATGGCCGTTGGACAGCAGGAAGCGGTCGCGCTCCTCCCAATGCGGGTCCTCGGGGCGATACTTCATGGCGTGGAAGTAGGAGACCGCCAGCACGTCGGCGATGTCCAGCGCCTGGCCGATATAGCCCTGCCCCTGCACCTCGCCCATCAGCAAGGCGTTGCGGCGGATGCGGTAGGCGCGTTCGGCCAGCGGCACATTGTGCCCAAGCGGGGTGGTGTCGAGTGCGGTGTCCACGGAAGGTATCTCCATCATTTCGGGATCAGTGGATCAGCATGCCGCCGTTGACGTCGAGCGTGGCGCCGGTGATGTAGGAGGACAGCTCGGACGCCAGGAACAGGCAGGAGCGGGCCACATCCTCGGCGTCGCCCAGGCGGTTCAGCGGGATGCCCTTCAGGATCTCCGTCCGCAGCTCGTCGGTCAGCTTGCCGCCGGTGATGTCGGTCTGGATCAGGCCCGGCGTCACCGAGTTGACGCGGACATTGTCCGGCCCCAGCTCGCGCGCCATCGCCTTGGCGAGGCCCAGCACGCCGGCCTTCGCCGCGCTGTAATGCGGGCCGCCGAAGATGCCGCCGCCGCGCTGCGCCGACACCGACGAGATGCAGACGATGGA
>NZ_CAMLJP010000005.1 GCF_946480385.1 uncultured Azospirillum sp. | reverse complement strand
CGTGGGTCAGCGCGCTGATCGGGTTGAAGCACAGGTTGCCCCACAGCTTCAGCCAGATCTCGTCGCGGATGCGGTCGAGCACTGGCGCGCGCAGGCCGCCGGCCTCCATCGCCTTGGACAGGGCGACGACGCGCTCCGACTTCGAGCCGTCGGGTTCGCCGAGCGAGAACTTGTCGCCATAGACATGCTGGATGACGCCGGGTTCCACCACCTCGGTCGCCGGATAGACGACGCAGCCGATGGCGCGCTGCGGACCGAGACCGTTCCACTGGACCGCACCCGGATCGACCGTCTCCAGGGTGCGGCCGTCGAACTCGCCGCCGGTGCCGTAGAAATACCAATAGGGAATGCCGTTGACCGCGGTGACGACGGCGGTGTCGTCACCCAGCAGCGGTTGCATCGCGGGCACGACACCGGGGACGGAGTGGGCCTTCAGCGCGATGATGACATAGTCTTGCGGGCCGAGTTCGGCCGGGTTGTCGGTGCAGCGGGGGTGGACGACGGTCTTCTCCTCCCCCATCAGCAAGGTGACGCCGTTCTCGCGCATCGCCGCCAGATGCGCACCGCGCGCCACCAGGCTGACTTCGGCACCCGCCTGGTGCAAGCGCACGCCGAGATAGCCGCCGATGGCCCCGGATCCGTAGATGCAGATCTTCATGCCGGATTCCCCTCTCCCCCGATTTCACTTTTCGAATGCTGTGGGGCTGGACGACGCCAGCCTGCCCACACCGGCCGCATCCATCGGCAGACCGGTTGCTTTGCAGCGGCATCCAACAGTCTGTCGCGCAAACTGTGTTTGGAGTTTGGTATACCACATACCGTATGTCAATGCGGAATGTGGGGGTTGAGGTAGAAGATTGCGGAACCGGACGGCTACCCGATCGAATCAGGCTCCTTTCGCAAAGAAGTAGAGGGTCAGCGCCGTTCCGATGATGACCACCAATGTTTTCAAAAGCTTGGGATCGACCCGCTTGGCCCCCATGGCGCCGGCATAGCCACCGGCCATCGCGGCGACCGCCATCGCCAACGTTTCCGGCCAGGACACCGCTCCGGCGACGATAAAAGTCCCGACCGCCGCGGCGTTCATCAGCATCGCCAGCAGAAGCCGCAGCCCGTTCATGGCGTGGATGTCGCGCAGCCCGAACAGGGTCAGCGCCGCCAGCATCAGGAAGCCGATGCCGCCGCCGAAATAGCCGCCATAGATGGAAATCAGGAACTGCACCACCAGCACGCTGCGCCCGCCCAGCCGCAGCCTGGACACGATGCCGGGCGCATAAGCGCCGATGGCAAAGATGGATGTCGCGAACAGCAGCAGCCACGGCACGAAGCGGGCGAACACCGCGTTCGGCGTCAGCAGCAGAAGCAGCGCGCCGATCAGCCCGCCGACAAGGCTGAGCATGGCGAAGACCGGGACATTCACCTGCCCGCCGGCCGCGATCTCCTGCCGGTAGGCCCAACTGCTGGCGGCTTGTCCGGGAAACAGCGCGACGGTGCTGGAGGCGTTGGCTGCAACCGGCGCCACCCCGGCGAACAGCAAAGCCGGAAAGGTGATGAAGGCGCCGCCGCCGGCGACTGCATTCAGCGCGCCCGAGGAAAATGCCGCCAGCATCAGGACGACGATACCCAGCATGATCGAACCACCCCTTTCGATCGGTGTTGACGATACAACTCGTATTCTGTATACAGAATATCAGCCTTTGAAGCGGGCTCTGCCGGGATGCGTGTTTTGTGACGCTCACCCTCCGATGCGGTTCACAACGCTGCCTCCCAAAACGCGACAAACCGACACCGGGACCAATGCGGTGGTCCCGATGCCGGCTTGTCGTGCCGTTTGGCGGTGAATTCGGCGGTGAAAGATGCCGCCTTTATCTGGAGTCCCGGCCGGCCCCCCGGTCGGCGGGGACTTCCCTTTCCTTTCAATCGGCGCCTTCGGTGGCCAGCTTGCCGCCGACCGGCTGGACGGTGTCCTCGGCGATCTGACGGGCACGCATCGGCTTCAGGACGAACAGGGCCATGAAGGCGGCGATGGCATTGACCGCGGCGGCGAAGAAGAACACCGTCTGCCAGGACCCGCTGGACGCCACGATGATGTTGGCGAAGGGAACGACCAGCGAGGCGGTACCCTTGGCGGTGTAGAGCAGGCCGGCGTTGGTGGTGGCGAACTTTGACCCGAAGCTGTCGGCGCAGCAGGACGGGAACAGGCTGTAGATTTCACCCCAGGCGAAGAACACCAGACCGGTCAGGATGACGAAGGCGACCGGCTGATGGCCCCATTGGTTCAGCGCCAGGATGCCGACCGCTTCGATGGCGAAGGCGACAAACATCGTGTTTTCACGACCGATATGGTCCGACACCCAGCCGAAGAAGGGACGGGTAACGCCGTTCAGCACGCGGTCGATGGTCAGGGCGAAGGTCAGCGCCGGCAGGGTCAGGCCCATGATGCTGACGGGAGCGCCGTCGAGATGGAAGTCCTTGGCGATCGGGCCGAGCTGGGCGGTGGCCATCAGACCGCCGGCGGCGACCATGACGAACATCAGGTACATCACCCAGAAGACCGGCGACTTCAGCGTCTCCTGCGGGGTGTAGTTGCGGCGGCTCTGATTTACGGTGGACTTGCCCTTCGGCAGCAGGGCCGGGTTGGCTTCCTTCAGGAACCAGGCCAGCGCGAAGACGATCAGGCCCTGGCCGAGACCGAACACCAGGAAGGTCTGCTCGAAGCCGGAGGTCTTGATCATGGTGGCGATCGGCACGACCGTCAGGGCGGAACCGGCACCGAAGCCGGCAGCCGTCAGGCCGGCGGCCAGACCGCGGCGATCCGGGAACCACTTCAGCGCGTTGCCGACGCAGGTACCGTACACGGCACCGGCACCGACACCGCCGACGGCGGCACCGATATAGAGCAGCGCCAGAGAGTCGGCGAACGAGTTGATGACCCAGGCCAGCGCGCAGAGAATGCCGCCGACCACAACGACGATGCGGGGACCGAACTTGTCGACGAACCAGCCTTCGACCGGCACCAGCCAGGTTTCGGTCACGACGAAAATGGTGAAGGCGACCTGAATGGCGGCACGGCCCCAATGGTACTTTTCATCGATGGGGTTAACGAACAGCGTCCAGCCATATTGCAGGTTCGCGATCATCGACATGCAGATCACGCCGATAACCAACTGCATCCAGCGGCCGCCGAGCGGTGCTCCCTGCGCCTCCGAATTCGTATGCTGCATCTTCTATCTCCTCCTAGGAAGCGGTTCTCTGCCGGTTCGGGCGTCGCTTCTGTTTTGATGCTAAGGCTTTTACTTTGGGCGTCTTCTTAGATGCGTTCAGAGATTTGACGCTGTTGTTCGCTTTTGCTTGGCAGTGCGGCGAGGATGCGGCCTCGGGGCTCTGCGCTGCGTGGGTGACGGATTTTCGCCTCCCGCCAGATCGGTGCAGTCCTGATCCGATCTGGAATTATCAATATGGTATACCAGATGCCGGACACCTGGCAAGCGATTAGTGGAAGGGGCGAACTGTTTCTGCAGGCTGCATTCGCCCGGTCGGCGGGGGCGAGAGTCGCGTTTCGATTTTCCGGCACGCGGAAAGTAGGGCGGCACGGCTTTTGGCCGGACAATCTATTGGCATATGGTATGCCAGTTCCGACGGCACAGTTCGGCCCGGCAACCGCCGGCCGGCATGGTCTCCGCCGCCGGCGCTGACGCCCTTCCCGGCAGAACCCATATTGATAAGGAGTCGACCGCCATGGACCAGCAGCAGAACATCGAGATCGTCGTGGCGCGTGACGATGCCGATATCGCCGCCAGCTATCCGATCATGAAGGAGCTGCGGACCCACATGACCGACCCCGAGGCCTACCGCGCGCAGATTCGCCGCCAGATGGACGACGGCTACAACCTCGCCCTTCTGCGGCTGGACGGCGAGATCGCCGGCTGCGGCGGCTTCCGCGTCCACGAGACGCTGTCACGCGGTCGCTATATGTATGTGGAGGATCTGGTCACCAGTTCCGCCAAGCGGTCCTACGGGCTGGGCGAAAAGCTGTTCGACTGGCTGGCGGGCGAGGCGCGGGAGCGTGGCTGCGCCCAGATGGAGATCATCTCCGGCATCCAGCGCGGCGAGGCCCACCGCTTCTATCACCGCAAGCGGATGACCATCAAAAGCTTCCAACTGGTGCTGCCGCTCGCCTGACCGGGCCTGCCGTGCCCACTAGAGGCGGAAACGAAAAAGACGGCCTGGAATGGCCGTCTTTCTCACGAACTCGGGGATGTGGAACCGCAGCTCAGAAGGCGCGGGGGAAGCTTGCCCAGGCCGGACCCGGCGGCAGTTCGTCTTCCGGCTCCTTGAGATCGGCTTCGGTCGGATTGGCGAGGCGAAGCGGCGCAGAAGAGAAATCGCGCTGTGACTTGCCCGCGGCGGCGATCTGCATCGACAGAATATAGTGGACCGTGCCGCCGAAGACGGACAGCACAAGCGCCAGCACCAGCATTTCCAACATGTTCATCGCTCCAGTGTCTCGGTGGGGTGCTTTTTTGTTTGGTCGGCTTCGGCGTGACCATTCTGTTATGACGCGCCGCAGCATTCAGTTCAAGTTTTTTGGTATACAAGGTACACGATGCCGGGCATGCGCATACTGCATGCCTCCGACGTTTTGCATGCATATCAAACATACCGCATATCAAACATTTTGCCTCTTGTGCTTTGGCATTACGGTTCCAACAGAGCGATTCCGATTGCGCTGCACCAGCGCATGAGCGGGCATAGAAATTGTTTGCGTGGCGTACTGTATTTGGCATACCATATTCATAGCACGACGCCCGGCCGGGCGCCCTGCCGCCCCGGGGAGAGCCGCCCGACAGACGGTTTTCCTGCCAGCCGCCAGCCGATCAGGAGCCACACCATGAAGGTCGAACATATCCTGCGCACCAAGGAATCCCGCGTCGTCGCCGTGCGGACCAGCGCCACGGTCGCCGAGGCCGTCAAGCTGATGAAGGCGGAGAACATCAGCGCCCTGATCGTCAAGGATGTCTGCCGCACCGAAGGCAACACTCTGGCCGGCGTGCTTTCGGAACGCGACGTCGTGCATGCCCTGCTGGAGCGCGGCGGTTCGTTGCTGTCCATGCCGGTGTCGCAGCTGATGACGCGCCAGCCGGTGACCTGCACCCCGTCCGACAGCGTCCAGCAGGCGTTGCAACTGATGGACAAGCACCATATCCGCCACCTTCCGGTTCTGGAGGACGGCCATCTGGTCGGCGTTGTCAGCGCACGCGACTTCACCCGCCTGCATCTGCAGGAGCTTGAAGGCACCGTCGCCTCGGTCGCGGAGCCGCCGCCGGCCACCACCGGCTACGCCCACTGAACCATTCCCCGACCATGGCGCCGCCGGCACATCCTGTCCGGCGGCGCCTTTCCTATGGGAGAGGCTGCCCCGTGACCACCCTGATCTTCACCCATCACGACTGCTTCGCGCACGACACCGGCCCCGGCCATCCGGAGGCACCGGAACGGCTGGCCGTGGTGTGGCAAGTGCTGGACCGGCCGGAGTTCCGCGTTCTGGAGCGCCGATCCGCCCCCGAGGCCGATGTGGAACAGCTGTCGCGCGTCCATGACCGCGCTTACGTCGATGCCGTGCTCGCCGCCGTGCCGGCCGACGGGTATCAGCGGCTGGACGGCGACACGCTGCTGTCGCCGGGATCGCGCGGCGCCATCCTGCGCGCCGCCGGATCGGTCTGCGCCGCGGTGGACGCGGTGCTGGCCGGCGAGGCGACCAACGCCTTCTGCGCGGTGCGCCCCTGCGGCCACCATGCCGAACCGGCCCGCGCCATGGGCTTCTGCGTCTTCAACAACATCGCCGTCGGCGCTGAGCATGCCCGCAAGGTGCACGGGCTGACCCGCATCGCCGTGGTCGATTTCGACGTGCATCACGGCAACGGCACCCAGGCGATGTTCGCCGACGACCCCGACCTGTTCTTCGCCTCCACCCACCAGTCGCCGCTCTATCCCGGCACCGGCAATTCTTGGGAACGCGGCGTCGACGACAACATCCTGAACCTGCCGCTGGAGCCATACAGCGGCTCCGTCGAGTTCCGCCAAGCGGTGGAGCGCGCCATCCTGCCGGCGCTGGAGGCGTTCCAGCCGGAATTGCTGCTGATTTCCGCCGGCTTCGACGCACACAAGCGCGACCCGCTGGCCCAGCTCGGCTTCACCGCCGAGGATTTCGAATGGGTCACGCGCAAGCTGGTGGAGCTTGCCGACCGTGTCTGCGGCGGCCGGGTGGTGTCGGCGCTGGAAGGCGGCTATGACGCGACCGGATTGGCGGAAGGCTGCGCCGCCCATCTGACGGCGCTGATGCGGGGGTGATGGAGGTATCGTGGGGGGCTGACCCCCCCACGATACTCGACGCTCAATCCGCCGCCAGCCCCACCCCGCATTCCCGCGCCCAGTCCAGCAGCCGGGCGGTCGCACCGTCCGGCTCCGGCCGCTGCAGGGCGGCAGTCCCCAGCACCACCGCGCCGTTGCTGCCGTCGATGGTCAGCAGGTCGCCGGTGCGGACCGTTACCTCGCCGGCCCGCATCACCCCCTCGTCCGGGTCGATGCGGAGCCCGCGGGCGCCGCAGACGCACGGGCGGCCCATGCCGCGGGCGACGGTGGCGGCGTGGCTGGTGAAGCCGCCGCGGGCGGTGACGATGCCGACGGCGGCCTGCATGCCGTGGATGTCCTCCGGCGAGGTTTCCGGCCGGCACAGGATCACCGGCGCGCCGCCGCGCGACAGCCGCAGCGCATCGTCGGTGGTGAAGGCGGCCCGGCCGGTCGCCGCCCCGGGCGACGCCGGAAGACCGGTCGCGATGGCGGCGGCCAGCGCCTCCGGCGTCAGGGTCGGGCGCAGTAGTTCTTCGAGCGCCTGCGGATCGACGCGGCGCACCGCCTCGTCGCGGCTGATGATCCCCTCCTCCACCATATCGACGGCGATGCGCACCGCCGCTTCGGAGGAGCGCTTGCCGCTGCGCGACTGCAGGATGAACAGGCGCCCGCCGTCCACGGTGAACTCGATGTCCTGCATGTCGCCGAAGGCCTGTTCCAACCGCTCGGCCACCCGGCAAAGCTCGGCATGGACCGTCGGCATGCGGCGTTCCATCGAGCGGTCGGGATGGGGTTGGCTGGCGCTCAGCGGGTCGGGATCGCAGGTGCCGGACACGACATCCTCGCCCTGGGCATCGGCCAGGAACTCGCCGCACAGCCCGGGCGCGCCGGTGGACGGATCGCGGGTGAACAGAACGCCGGTGCCGGACTCCGGACCGCGGTTGCCGAACACCATCGCCTGCACCGTCACCGCCGTCCCCAGATCCTCCGGAACATCGTGCAGGGCGCGGAAGGCGACCGCCCGCGGGTTCATCCAGGAGCGGAAGACCGCCGCCACCGCCAGACGCAGCTGTTCCGCCGGATCCTGCGGAAAGGGACGGCCGCAGCGCGTCTCCACCAGCCGCAGGAAGAGCGGCATCAGGCTGCGCCAGTCCTCCGCCGTCAGATCGCCGTCGCGCTGAAGCCCGCGCTCCTCCTTGTATTCGTCCAGCAGCGCCTCGAACCGGTGGCCAGGTACCCCCATCACCACGCAGCCGAAACACTGGACCAGTCGGCGATAGCAGTCATAGGCGAAGCGCGCATCGCCCGACGCCGCCGCCAGCCCCTGCACGGTCGTGTCATTGAGGCCGAGATTCAGAATGCTGTCCATCATGCCGGGCATCGACACCGCCGCGCCGGAACGGACGGACAGCAGCAGCGGCGCGGCGCTGTCGTTGCCGGCGTTGCCGCCGCCGAACCGCCCGCCCGCCTGCCGCTCCAGCACCAGGACGGCGTCGTCGATCCGCGTCCGCAGGCCCGCCGGCAGCGCTTCATCCGCGCCCAGCCCGCGCCCGGCCTCCGCGGCGATGACGAAGCCGGGCGGCACCGGAATGCCGAGCGCCGCCATCTCCACCAGACGCCCGCCCTTGTTGCCCAGCCGCTCCACATCGGCGCGCCCGGCGACCAGACCGGCGGCAAGCCCGGCCCCGAAGGGGACGATCACGTCATGTGCGGCCGCGAACAGGCTGGAGGCCGGGCAGTGCATCGGGACGATGTCGGGAGCGGTGGAGGTGTTCATGATGTGCCCAACCTGGATTCAGCCGGCCCGTCGAAGGCCATCAGACGCAGCAGCCGGTGCAGTCCATCCGGATCGTCGCTTTTCCTGTCCGCCATCTTGCTGTCCGACATGCGGACCAGATGTGCCCGCTGCCCCGAACCGGGACCGCCGGCACGGACGACGCCATCGGTAAACAGCCGTAGCAGCGGTTCGGCCCGCTCACAGGCCGCGTCGCTGCCGCCAACATTGAGGACGGGACCGGCACCTGCCGGCGCATCGACCAGCAGGGCACCCAGATCGGCGAGCCGCGCGGCGTTGGCCAAAGCCTCCGCAGGCGGCAGGGCCGACAGGTCGATCACCAGCGCGTCCGGCGGCAGGGCGGCGGCAAAGCCGGTCTCGGCGAAGAGGGCGGCCTCGACCGCGGGTGCATCGGGCAACAGCATCATCACCACGTCGCACGCGCCGGCCCGGTGGCGGAAGTCGCCGCGGCCATGGGGGTGGCGGTGCAGCCGGTGCCCGGCCTCCCGCAGCCTGTCCATGATCGCCTCGGCCATCTCCCCGTCCCCGATGAATCCGACATCCATTCCGCGATCCTCCCGCCTCGGCCCGGGGTGCCGTCATCCGGCGTCGAGCGTCAGCGTGGAGATTGATTGCTCATGTCGCGTCGCACAATAGCACGCCCGCGCAATTTTCACATCGCGGAAACCGTACTGAACTTGCCTAATCTTACCCAAGCCTAACACTTTCGGCGGAGGTCTCCAGTGGCAAAAAGCCGCAGCCGGCCGGAATCCGGAACACCGGACCGGCCGCCGTTTCCACCAGCCGCGGCAGGATCGGCATCGGCAAGCCCTCGCCGGGCACCGCCGCAGAGGCCATCGCCGCGGCCGTGTCGGCGCATCCCGCCAGCCGCAGCAGCGTCATCCGCGTGGCGAAGACCAGTCGGCGGCGCCCGGCCTCCTCCTCCGCCAGCAGACGGCGCGGGGTGGCCCACAGCACGCCGACCGCCTCCCCGCCGTCGCAGACCGGCTCCTGCCCGTCCGGTGCCGTGACCAGAAAGAACAACGTGTCGAACCTGCGCGGCAGCATCTCCGGCGTGATCCAGCGGGCCAGCACCGCCATGTGGTCGAGCGCGGGGACGACTCCGACCCGCGCCAGCGCCGCGGCGAAGCCCTCCCCCGCCGCCAGTCCCCGGCGCAGGTCTGCCAGCGCCGCGGAGGAAAGCGGATCGCGGGTCGGCAGCAGGCCACACTCCTCCACGCATTCCCGCAGGGCCGCGACCCGGTACGCGAGGTCGGCGGGTGGTTCCCCCTCCGGCCAGTGG
Source organism: uncultured Azospirillum sp. (assembly GCF_946480385.1). The sequence goes on along the minus strand of NZ_CAMLJP010000005.1, from coordinate 106,810 downwards.
GCGCGCCACAGCGGGTGATGGTCCGCCTCCTCCAGCCGGCCGCCGGGAAAGACGGTGGCGCCGGGGGCGAAACGCAGGCCGGCGTGACGTTCCATCACCAGCAGTTCCAACCCGTCCGGGCCGTCACGCAGCAGGATCAGCGTGGCGGCCGGATGGGGCAGAACAGGGTTCTGAGGGGTCGTCTCGGACATGCGCCACTGTTGCCGACGGGCGGTCCGGCTGTCCATGTGCCGCGGGAAGAACCACTCTCACGATGCGGAATAAGGGGCGGGTGCCGTTTGACCGTCCGGCCTAGGACTTCCAGCATCCGGGCAACACCACACCCGCTCATCATCATTCGCCAGTCCCGCCCCTTTTTGCAAAGGGCCGGGCGGAGGAAGGCTGTCGTCATGCCGTTTCACCGCAGCACAAAGATCGTCGCCACGCTGGGACCCGCCAGTTCTTCGGAAAGCCAGATCACGGCCCTGGCCCGGGCGGGCGTGAATGTCTTCCGCCTGAACGCCAGCCACGGCACCCAGGCCGAACATGCGGAGCGTTACGCCCGCATCCGCGCCACTGAAAAGACGCTGGGCCGGCCGATCGGCGTCCTGCTCGACCTCCAGGGGCCGAAGCTGCGGGTTGGGACTTTTGGCTCCGGACCGGTGGATCTCGCCATCGGCGACCGCTTCCGCCTGGACCTCGACCGCCAGCCGGGCGACAGCCGCCGCGTCTGCCTGCCCCATCCGGAGGTGTTCGCCAGCCTGGAACCGGGCCTCGACCTGCTGTTGAACGACGGCCGTATCCGCCTGCGCGTGCTGGACTGCGGCCCCGACTTCGCCGAGACCGAAGTGGTCGCCGGCGGCACCCTGTCCGACCGCAAGGGCGTCAATGTGCCGGGCGCGGCGCTGGCGCTGAGCGCCTTGTCGGAGAAGGACCGCAGCGACCTCGCCTTCGGCCTCGACCTCGGTGTCGACTGGATCGGCCTCAGCTTCGTTCAGCGGCCGGAGGACATCTTGGAAGCGCGCGAGCTGATCGGCAACCGCGCCCATGTGATGACCAAGATCGAGAAGCCGGCCGCCCTGCCGACGCTGGACCGGATCATCGAGCTGTCCGACGCGGTGATGGTGGCGCGCGGTGATTTGGGCGTGGAACTGCCGCCGGAAGACGTGCCGGCTCTGCAGAAGAAGATGATCCGGCTCAGCCGCGCCATGGGCAAGCCGGTGATCGTCGCCACCCAGATGCTGGAATCGATGGTGTCGGAGCCGACTCCGACCCGCGCCGAAGCCTCCGACGTCGCCAACGCCGTCTATGACGGGGCCGACGCGGTGATGCTGAGCGCCGAATCCGCCTCCGGCCGCTATCCGGTCGAGGCGGTGGCGATGATGGAGCGCATCGTCCGCCGGGTGGAGGGCGACCCGCTCTATCGCCGCATCATGGACGCCGACCATCCCAGCCCGGAGGCGACCGCCCCCGACGCGCTGACCGCCGCGGCGCGACAGGTGGCGGAAACCATCAGCGCCGCCGCCATCGTCACCTACACCACCACCGGATCGACCACGCTGCGCGCGTCACGCGAGCGGCCGGCCGTGCCGATCCTCGGCCTCAGCGCCAACCACGCGACGGCGCGGCGGCTGTCGCTGGCCTGGGGCGTCCATGCCGTTCTGACCGACGACGTGGCGAATTTCTCGGAGATGGTCGGGCGGGCGCTGACCGCGGCGGCGGAAACCGGCATCGGCAGTTCCGGCCAGTCGCTGGTGGTCACCGCAGGCGTGCCGTTCGGGACGCCGGGCAAGACCAATTCCCTGCGGGTGGTGACCATCGACGGCGACGACGCGCCGAAGGTGGAGACGGTCAAGCAGGCGGAAACGGTCTGAAGTGGGGGGCTAACGCCCCCCTGACCTTTTCCTCACTCCAGGAAGTCGCAATGCTTCTCGACATGGGCGGCCAGACCCATGGTGTGCTCGCGCACAAGCCGTTCGGCGAGGTCGGCGTTGCGCTCTTCCAGGGCCTTGATGATGGCGCGGTGGTCCTGGATCGAGCGCTCGGCGCGGTCCTCCTGGCCGATGGTCAGCTTGCGGATCGCCCGCATGTGGATGAACAGGTTGTCGGTGACATCCTGGATCAGCTTCGATCCGCTCAGTTGGATGATGCTCTTGTGGAAGGCGATGTTGGCGTCGGAATATTCGCTGACATGGTCCTTCGGGCTGCGCTGCTCGAAACTGCCGAACAGGTCCCACAGCTTGTGGATCTCCTCCGCCGGGGCATGTTCGGCGGCCATGCGGGCGGCCATGCTTTCCAGGGCGGCCCAGACCTGGATCATCTCGACGATCTCGGTCTTGGTCTTGCGGACGACGAAGATGCCGCGGCGCGGCTGCAGGCGGATGAAGCCCTCCTGCTCCAGCAGGGTCAGCGCCTCGCGGATCGGGGTGCGGCTGACGCCGAGCTTGTCGCTGAGCTGCCGTTCGTCCAGCCGGATCTCACGGTCATGGTCGTAGATGTCCATCTCCGTGATCGCCTGCTTCAGCGCGTGGTAGACCTGACTGCGGAAGGTGGTTCCGGTGTCGAGGGGCTGGACGTTGAGAGCGGGAACGGTCATGGAGTGGATGTCCTCATATCTCGCCGGCGGTCGCGGCGCACCCGGTCGGCCCCTGAGTGATGATCCATGGCATGGTCACGCATGGGGCTTCCGGCTTTTTCGTATCCTACATACCAGATGCATGCAAGCCGTTGAAATGTCCAGGGGGACCGGCGTGAAACGCGCCTGAGGTCAGCCGGAGGACGGCACGGCTGCTTCGGCCGGTGCCAGCGCGGCCAGCAGCGGCGCCAGCGCCTGCGAATCGCGCATCGCCAACCCCATCACCGCCACGCCCGCCGCCCCGGCCGCCCTGCATTCTGCCACCGCGCCGGTGTGGTCGATGCCGCCCAGACCGATCACCGGCACGCCCGCTTTCGCCCACTGCCCTACCCACCGCCGCAGTCCCGCCGCACCCAGGCAGGGTCCGTAGCCCGGCTTGCTGGCGGATGGGAAGATCGGCGACAGCGTCACGTAATCGGCCTGCCCCCCGCCCTGCTCCATCGCCTCGGCATCGTCCGAGTCGTGGCACGACAGCCCGATCAGCGCCCCCGGACCCAGCAGCGCACGCGCCGCCGCCGGAACCCCGCCGGAGGGCAGATGCACCCCGTCCACGCCGGCCACCGCCGCCAGCGCCGGGTCGCCATGCAGGGTGACGCGGGCGCCCCACCGGCGGGCGCGTACCATCAATGCGCGAGCCAGTTCCACCCGTTCGGCATCGGGCAGGTCCTTGTCCCGCAACGACAGCCAGCGCACGCCGCAGGCGAACAGGCGTTCCGCCACCTCCGGCAACGGCTGCTCGGCCAGACGGCGGTCGGTGATGACCAGCAGCGGCGGGTCGGGCAACGGCATAGGACGGACTCCTCCTGTTCGGCCAGTCATTGACACAATGACGTAGCGCTTTCGACCAGTCGCGAATCGCAGCTTTTTCCGGATCGCGGAATTCCAACGGATTCACATGGACAATTCGCATGCATGTCACTGCGTCGGCAAATGGTTCGTATTGACATAGTCAGTCAAACTGATGATCGTGAAGGCGGCATGGGGCATTTGGCATGCCAGCAACCGCAAGTTGGTGGTGAGAGGTCCCATCCCACAGCCGTTTTCCCGGACCGGACACCAGAAATCAAGAACAGGGCCGAAAATACAGGTCCGGACATCCGATCAGAAGATGCCGAGCAAAAGACGCCGAACAGAACAGTCGGGTGCAATGGGGAGGAAGGACATGGTGCGTGAGACGCACGGCAAAACGGCCCGGGTCGCACCCTGGGGCGGGCGCTGGATGCAGCTTGCCATCGGCATCGTCTGCATGTCGATGATCGCCAATCTGCAATATGGCTGGACCCTGTTCGTCGAGCCGATCGACGACAAGCATGGCTGGGGCCGCACCGCGATCCAGGTAGCCTTCACCATCTTCATCGTCACGGAAACCTGGTTGGTGCCGGTGGAGGGCTGGTTCGTCGACAAATTCGGTCCGCGCATCGTCGTGCTGGTTGGCGGCGCGCTGTGCGCCCTGTCCTGGGCGCTGAACGCGGTGGCGGATTCGCTGGCGCTGCTCTATCTGGCCGCGGTGATCGGCGGCATCGGCGCCGGCGGCGTCTATGGCACCTGCGTCGGCAATGCGCTGAAGTGGTTCCCCGACCGCCGCGGTCTGGCGGCCGGGCTGACCGCCGCCGGCTTCGGCGCCGGCTCCGCCCTGACGGTGGTGCCGATCGCCACCATGATCGAGACCTCCGGTTTCGAGACCACCTTCATGACCTTCGGCCTCGGCCAGGGGCTGGTGATCCTGGTGCTGGCCTGCTTCATGACCGATCCGCCCAAGCTGGGATACGGCCAGAACCGCGGCACGGCCGCCCCGCAGCGCCGCCATTATGCCCCGCAGGAGATGCTGCGCACCCCCGTCTTCTGGATCATGTACGGCATGTTCACCATGGTCGCCGCCGGCGGCCTGATGGTGACGGCCCAGCTCGGCCCCATCGCCGCCGACATGGGGCTGATCGACGCGCCGGTCAGCATCCTCGGCCTGACCCTGCCGGCCCTGACCTTCGCCCTGTCCATCGACCGGGTGATGAACGGCATCACGCGGCCCTTCTTCGGCTGGGTGTCCGACCATATCGGCCGCGAGAACACCATGTTCATCGCCTTCACCATCGAGGCGGTCGGGGTGATGGCGCTCAGCGCCTATGGCGCCGATCCGGTGGCCTTCGTCATCCTGACCGGTCTGGTCTTCTTCGCCTGGGGCGAGATCTTCAGCCTGTTCCCGGCCTGCTGCGGCGACACCTTCGGCTCGCGGTTCGCCGCGACCAACGCCGGCATGCTCTACACCGCCAAGGGCGTGGCCGCGCTGCTGGTCCCCGTCGGCAACCTGATGGTGGAAGCGACCGGCAGCTGGCAGACCGTCTTCTACAGCGTCGCCATCGTCAACGCGCTGGCCGCCTTCCTCGCCCTGTTCGTCCTGAAGCCGCTGCGCGCCCGCTATGTCGCCGCGGCCAGCGACACCGCACCGCGCCTGACCACCCGGTTGGCCGACTGACCTCGTCCCAGAGGGGCGGTCTAAGGAGGGCCGGGCGTTTCCGGTCCTACCTGACCACCATGCGGTCCAGCAGGATTTCCTTCACCCGCACACCGCGCAATTCGCGGTCGAGCACACCGGCGATGGCGCTTTTCATCAGCTTCGCCCCGTCGGCACCGGTCAGCTGCTGCGGGTCGATCTGGCGCATCCGGTCGGACAGGCGGTCGGTGATCCGGGGGACATAGGGGTCGGCGACCTTGCCGTCCACCGACGGATCGATCTCCAGCAGGACCTTGACGTCCACCATCCGGGCATCGCCGCCGCCGAGGCTGAAGGTCATCATCGGCAGGGCGGCGTATTTCTTGTCGGGACCCGTCTGCGTCTGCGGAGCCGGAGCCCGGTTGCGGCCGGCGATCATGGCGCCGCCCGCACCCAGGGCCGCCAGCGTCAGCAGGAGGCCGGTCAGAACGAGCGGCATCAGGGAAACCGTCTCCCCCTGCCGGTTGCGACGAACGAGCCGCAAGATCGCCTTTCCGCCCCCGTCGCGGGGGTCTGATTCCCATCGGGACCATGCCCGACGAAAATCATGTTAGGCGCGCAACAAATGCCGGTCAAATGCCATTGGGCCAGCGGCCCTCATTCTCCGGTACGTCAGCCGACAGGAATTACCGGCACATTGTCGATCAGGCGGGCCTTGCCCATCCAGGCGGCGGCCAGCAGGCGGGCCGGACGGGTGGCGGCGGTCACCGGCTCCAGCGTTTCGGCGTCGCGCAGTTCGACATAGTCGATGGCGCCGAACCCCGCCTCGGCGATGCGGCCACGGATGCCGGTCAGGGCGCCGTCGGGTTCCGCCCCCCGCGCCAGCGCCTCGGCCGCCGCGGTCAGCGCCCGGTGAAGTTCGGGGGCGCGGGCGCGCTCGTCGGCGCTGAGATAGGCGTTGCGCGACGACATGGCGAGCCCATCAGCCTCACGCACCGTCGGCAGCCCTTCGACCCGGACGGGAATGTCGAGGTCGCGGGTGAAGCGGCGGATCACCATCAGCTGCTGGTAATCCTTCTCGCCGAACACCGCGACGTCGGGCAAGGCCTGCAGGAACAGCTTGGTCACCACCAGCGCGACGCCGCCGAACATCTGCGGCCGGAAGGCCCCGCACAGCCCCTCCGCCGGGCCGCCGACCGAAATGGCGGTGGCGAAGCCCTCCGGATACATGGCGCGCACGGTCGGCGCATAGAGCGCGTGGCAGCCGGCCGAGGCCAGCTTGGCGGAGTCGCCGCTCTCGTCGCGTGGGTAGCGGTCGAAATCCTCGTGCGGGGCGAACTGGGTCGGGTTGACGAAGACGCTGGCAACCACCCGGTCAGCCAGCTCGCGACCGCGCCGCACCAGGCCCAGATGGCCGTCATGCAGCGCCCCCATGGTCGGCACCAGCGCGACGGTCAGCCCCTCCCGCCGCCAGGCCGCGACCTGGGCTCTCAGCTCCTCCACCGTCCTCAGGATCGGCAGCGGACTGGAGGTCTGGGCAGTGGTCGGCGTCATGGCGTCGGTCCTTGGTACAGCGAGATCAGGGGGCGCAGCGAAACCGGGCGCTGGATAACCCGACGGACCGTTCCTGTCCAGAAAAGCTTTCCGCAGGACAGACTGTTGCCGGACCCTGAAGGTTCGGCATCCGCGGCGGGGAAGACTGCGGCCCCGCCGCGGAACTGGATCAGCGCTTGGCCAATCAGCGCTTGATCGTGATGCCGACCAGATAGGCCAGATTCGCCCAGGCCAGCAGCGTGGCCAGCAGGGCGGTGAAGGACGGGACGAAGACCACCGAACCGATGATAACGGCGAGCACGGCGACCAGCAGGCCGAGAGAGAGCAAAGCGATACGGGTATCGTCCATCTGATTGGCTTTCCGAAGCGGGTGACAGGGATGGTCCCCCTATTACCGCATTGCAGCGCGAAGAGGGCTGATCTGCGTCAATCGACCGCGGATTCACCAATCACATTAGCGTTGTATAATACGCGTTTTGTCCGGCCTGCAGCCGCCGGTGCGGAAAGCAAAAAGGCTCCGGACTTTCGTCCGAAGCCTTTTATGATGGTGGGCGCGACAGGGATTGAACCTGTGACCCTTCGCGTGTGAAGCGAATGCTCTCCCGCTGAGCTACGCGCCCGAACCTTGAAACTCTTTTACCGAAACTCTTGTGCGTCGCGACCGTCTTTCTTCGGCCCCGCCGCTGCGGTGGGCGGGTTTCTACGGCCTTACCCACCGGGTGTCAAGCACCAGATTCATCCCCATCTTAAAAAAGATCAGCCGACTGCAGGAGCCCTGGACCGTGCCCCAGCCCAGCCCCCGCCGCCTTCCCAACCCTGTCCGGGCAGCCCTGATGGCGGCCGGCCTGTCGCTTCCCCTGCTTCCCCTCGCCACCGCCATGGTGTCGGCGGAGCCGGTGAAGGCGACCTACCGTGTCTTCGTCGGCGGCATCACCGCGCTGGACGTCGAAGCGATGCTGGAGGTGACCGGCGACCGCTACCGGATCGAGGTGTCGGCGGTGACCGGCGGCACCATCGGCCGGCTGTTCAGCTGGCGCACGGATTCGCTGAGCGACGGCTATGTCCGCGGCGACGACCTGCGGCCGGCCAGCCACCGCCAGACCAGCCAACTCCGCGGCGAGCCGCGCAACGTCACCCTGACCTATGGGCCCCAGGGCGATGTCGCCGCCAGCGTCTCGCCACCGCCGGAGAAGGACGACCGCGAGCCGGTACCGCCGGCGCTGCAGCGCGGCACTCTGGACCCGCTGAGCGCCGTGCTGGACCTGCTGTTCGCGGTGGGGGCGAGCCAAGGCTGCGACCGGTCGCTGCCGGTGTTCGACGGCCGCCGCCGCTACGACATGGTGTTCAGCGAGGTGGGGCGGCGCATCGTCGATCCGTCGCGCTATTCGGTCTTCGCCGGCGTCGCCCAGCAATGCCGGGTGACCTACAAGCCGGTGGCCGGCTATGCCCGGTCATCACCGGCCGGCCGCTTCTGGCAGCGCAGCGGTCCGGCGGAAAGGCCGCCGGTCGATCTGTGGCTGGCCCCGGTCGCCGCCGGCTATCCGCCCCTGCCGGTGCGGCTGGAGACGGACAGCGATTTCGGCAGCGTGGTGGTCCACCTGACCGGCGTCACGCCGCCAGCGGCAGACCGCCGGGCCGGTGCGATGCCGCCGCCGGCGCGCTGACCGCGGCGGCCGGCCGGACACCGGCCGGAGACCGCGTGTCCAGGATCATGTCGGACGGTGTGATGCCGGCTTGCCGCAGAGCCTCCGTCAGCGCCGAGACCGACGGCCAGAGAATACGGCTGTCGAGTTCCAGCAGCGTGCCGTCCAGCAGCGCCGCATATCCGCCCAGTTTGCCCATATGAACGATCCGAGCCATGCGAGAAACCATGGTGGAGTTCCTTCCCATCGGCCACCGCCGTGACGCCGGCCGGGCGGCGGCATGGCGCGCCGCCGCCCGACCCGCACCCGGCAGGTTCTTGATTGCTTGTTGTGCCTGCCGGTTGCGGCCAGCGTCAGCAGCAGGATTGTGGCGATGAAGGTCAGCGGACCAACCATCAGGGCAACATCCTGCATCATGGCGCGTCCTCCCCCGGATCGGCGTCCTGTCGCCCGGCGGAACCGGATCGACCCTAACAGCTTAGGGGCTTTGTCGAGCCGGCACGCGGGTCCTGAGGGATACCCCTGCTGTCCAAAGGGATAGTATCAGTGTATGCAGCCGTCCGTACCGCATCCGGTGCCGGCCACGTCTCAATCGGCGCCGCTCAATCGGCAGCCGCCAGCCGGAGCAGACCGTCCGGCAGGTCGGCGAAGCGGTCCAGGATCAGGTCGGCGCCCAGTTCCTCCACCGGCATGCGGGGATAGCCGTAACTCATGGCGACCACCGGCACGCCGGCCGACCGCGCCGCCTTCACGTCGTTGGCGTTGTCGCCGACCATCGCCGCCCGCGCAGGCGCCGCCCCCACAGGTGCCACCGCATCCAGCCGCTCCAGCACCCAGGTCAGATGGCGCCCGTCCGGCTTCTTCACCGCCACCGTGTCCCCGCCGGCCACGGCGCCGAACAGCCCCTCCAGCCCCAGCATGCCCAGCAGTTTCCGGGTGATCCGCTCCGGCTTGTTGGTGCACAGCCCCAGCCGCACACCCCGCCCGGCCAGCGCCGCCAGCGTTTCAGCCACGCCGGCATAGAGCACCGGCGGCTCCGCGTCGTCATAATAGGTGTCGAGATAGTGGCGGAGCACCGGCTGCACCGCCTCGTCCCCCAGCGGTGCGCCCGTTGCGGCGAAGGCCTGACGCACCAGCATCGCCGACCCGTCGCCGACCATCGTCCGCACCTGCGCCTCGGTCAGCGCCGGGCGGCCGAACTCGGCCAGGGTGCGGTTCAGCACGCGCGTCATGTCGGGCGCGCTGTCGATCAGCGTTCCGTCGAGGTCGAAGACGAGCGCCTGGAAAGGAAACGGCATGGAAACCCCGCGATCTGCCATCAGTTGGACGATGCCCCGTGGATACCACGGCCCGGCGGCAACAGGCGATTGTCCCGGCGCGGATCCGCCCGTCAACCATTTCGTTCGTGTTCCACATGTGATGGCCGTCACTGCCGTCCGGTCTTCGGCGAATGACACTGGCAACTCGAATGCACACTGAAACAGCCGGCCATTCGACATGCACAGGACCAGCAGGATTCGGATGTCTCAGAAGCCCCAGCCCTTGGCGATCTGCCTCGCATGCGGAACGCCCTACCTCGGGTTAGAGCCGATCACGGACGGGTGCAGGACGCAAACTCCTGCCGGCCGATGCGACGGCGAAGTGGTTGCCAGATGGCGCGACGATGACTGGATCGTCTGCCCGTCCTGCGCCGGAGGCGGCTGTCCGGAATGCCGCGATCTCGGATGGCTGCCCGTGCCGCACTGATTGACCGGCGATAGGGAAGCGATGAGTTAGCCTCGCTGTCGTATCCAGCATGTGCCGATCTCCGCCGGTCTCCGATGTTTGGCGGCGCCATATCCCCGGCATGCGAAACAGCTAAGCGGACAGGCCGCGGCTCTGGCGCTCCACACCGGCCAGAGGTCATCGGACCTCATCGAGATGCGGTGGGACGACTATGACGCCTCCGCGATCCAGGTTACTCAGAAAAGCACCGCTACCCGGCTGTGGGTACCGTGCCGTGCGGACCTAAAGGTCGAGTTGACGGAGTGGAAGAGAAACGCTACCTCCGTGACAGTACTGATCGACCCCGCTTCCGAACAGCCGTGGAACAGAATAGGATTTTCCAAAGCCGTAGATTTGGCCATCAAAGCTCATCCGGAACCGACGGGTTACGTTTTTCCAAGGCTTGCGGAAAGTCTCTGCCCCGCTGCTGGCGGAGGCCGGCTGTCCGGCCCTGGAGATCGCGGCCATCACCGGGCGCATGACACTGAAAGAGCTCGAAATTCACACAGGTCAGGCGGACCGGCGACAATGGACGGACGCCGCCGTCGCGAAGCGGGAAAAACACCGGCGGAATACACAGGAAAATTTGGCAGGTAACCCGTTGGAAACATTTGTTTATTGCAGATTGAAACAAAAGTTGACTTGGGCTTCCCCGGCGTGCTGTGGCACACCACTCTCGGAATTGCCGATGGTGCGGCGCCCACTCCGGAAGAAGCGTCGTCCATTCCGGCAGTGATGTCTTAACCTCTCCCGGCTCAAGTACGACGCCTTTTGCGACCGGTTTCCCCCTCCACACAAGGTCCGACCAGGAACACCACCATGGCCCATCGTCCGCTCGCCTGCGTGATCCTCGCCGCCGGCAAGGGCACGCGCATGAAATCCGATCTGCCCAAGGTGCTGCACCGGGTTGCCGGCCGGCCGATGGTCGGGCATGTGTTGGCCGCAGTGAAGACGCTCGACCCCGACCATGTCGTGGTGGTGGTCGGCCCCGGCATGGACAGCGTGGCCGCCGCCGTCGCCCCCTACCCTACCGCGGTCCAGCATGAGCAGCGCGGCACCGCCGACGCCGTGCGCGCCGCCTTCGGCCTGCTGGAGGGCTTCACCGGCGACGTCATCGTGCTGTACGGCGACACGCCGCTGGTCACGCCGGACACGCTGCGCGCCCTGGTGCAGGCGCGCCGGCAGGCGGCCGACCCGGCGGTGGTGGTGCTGGGCATGCGCCCCGACGATCCCGGCGCCTATGGCCGCCTGATCCTGAATGCCCGCGGCGGGCTGGAGAAGATCGTCGAGTATCTCGACGCCAGCGAGGAGGAACGCGCGGTCACCCTGTGCAACGCCGGCCTGATGGCGTTCGACGGCGCCCGCATGTTCGACCTGATCGGCAGCGTCGGCAACGACAACGCCAAGTCCGAATATTACCTGACCGACGTCGTCCAGATCGCACGCCGCGCCGGCATGGCCTGCGCCGTGGTGGAGGCCGCCCCGGCCGAGGTGGTCGGCGTCAACTCCCGCGCCGAGCTGGCGGAGGTGGAAAAGCTGCTGCAACGCCGCCTGCGCAAGGCGGCGATGGACAACGGCGCCACCCTGATCGACCCCGACAGCACCTTCCTCAGCGTCGACACCAAGCTGGGCCGCGACGTGGTGGTCGGTCCCGGCTGCTTCTTCGGCGCCGGCGTGACGGTGGGCGACCGGGTGGAGATCAAGCCCTACTGCCATCTGGAAGGCGTGCGCATCGACAGCGGCGCCGTCATCGGCCCCTATGCCCGCCTGCGTCCGGGTGCGGAGATCGGTCCGGACGTCCACATCGGCAACTTCGTCGAGGTGAAGAACGCGGTGATCGAGGCCGGGGCCAAGGCCAACCACCTGACCTACATCGGCGACGCCCGCGTCGGCGCCAAGGCCAACATCGGCGCCGGCACCATCACCTGCAATTACGACGGCTTCGGCAAGTTCCGGACGGAGATCGGCGCCGGCGCCTTCATCGGCTCCAACAGCGCGCTGGTCGCCCCGGTCGTCATCGGCGACGGCGCCATCGTCGGCGCCGGCAGCGTGGTGACGATGGCGGTGGAGGCCGACGCCCTGGCCGTCGCCCGCGGCAGCCAGAAGCTGTACGCCGGCTGGGCGAAGCGCTTCCGCGAACGGAAGCAAAACGAGAAAGCGAAAAAGGCGTAAGGTCGGTTCGGGTCTTCTCTCCGGTCGGCATCTATTCAGGAGCATCAGGTCCATGTGCGGCATCATCGGCATCAACGGCATTCACGACGCGTCCCCCCGGCTGGTGGAAGGCCTGCGCCGGCTGGAATACCGCGGCTATGACAGCGCGGGCGTCGCCACCCTGGTGAACGGCCACATCGACCGTCGCCGCGCCGAGGGCAAGCTGAGCAACCTGGACATGAAGCTGCGCGACCAGCCGCTGTCCGGCACAGTCGGCATCGGCCACACCCGCTGGGCCACCCATGGCGGCCCGACGGAGAACAACGCCCATCCCCACGCCACCAAGCGCGTTGCCGTCGTCCACAACGGCATCATCGAGAATTACCAGGAGCTGAAGGACGAGCTGACCGGCCACGGCTATGTCTTCGAAAGCGCCACCGACACCGAGGTGATCGTCCACCTCGTCACCTATTACCTGGACCAGCATGGCATGACGCCGGTCCAGGCGTCGGCCGCCGCCTTCAAGCGCTTCACCGGCGCCTTCGCCCTGGTTCTGATCTTCGCCGGCGAGCATGAGCTGATGATCGGCGCCCGCCACGGCACGCCGCTGGCCGTCGGCTATGGCGACGGCGAGATGTATCTGGCCTCCGATGCCTTCGCCCTGGCGCCGCTGACCAACCGCATCTGCTACCTGGAGGACGGCGACTGGGTCGAGGTCAGCCGCACCGCCGCCATCGTCCATGACGCCACCGACACGGTGGTGGAGCGGCCGGTGAAGACCACCGCGGTGTCCGGCGCCCTGATCGGCAAGGACGGCTACCGCCACTATATGCTCAAGGAAATCTACGAGCAGCCGCAGGTCATCGGCGACACGCTGAACGCCTACATCAACCCGGAAACCGGCACCTTCTCCCTGCCGGACTTCCCCTTCGACTTGGCCGGCGCCAGCAAGCTGACCATTGTCGCCTGCGGCACTGCCTATTATGCCGGTTTCGTCGCCAAATACTGGTTCGAGACGCTGGCCCGCATCCCGGTCGAGGTCGACATCGCCTCGGAGTTCCGTTACCGCGAGGCGCCGCTGCCGCCGGATGGGATCGCACTGTTCATCTCGCAGTCGGGCGAGACGCTGGATACGCTGGAGGCGCTGCGTTACTGCAAGCGCCAGGGCCAGAAGATCCTGTCGATCGTCAATGCTCCGGAAAGCACCATCGCGCGCGAATCCGACGCCGTTCTCTACACCATGGCGGGGCCGGAGATCGGCGTCGCCTCGACCAAGGCCTTCACCACCCAGCTGACCACGCTGGCCTGCCTTGCCGTCACCGTCGGCCGCGCCCGCGGCGCCATCGACCAGGAGCGGATGCAGCAGATCGCCCACGCCCTGCGCGAGGTCCCCGCCCGCGCCGCCGACGTGCTGGCCCATGACGAGCGGCTGAAGGAACTGGCGCAGGAGGTGTCGGAGGCGCGCGACGTGCTCTATCTCGGCCGCGGCGCCATGTACCCGCTGGCCCTGGAAGGCGCGCTGAAGCTGAAGGAGATCAGCTACATCCACGCAGAAGGCTACGCCGCCGGCGAATTGAAGCACGGCCCCATCGCACTGATCGACGACAATGTTCCGGTGATCGTTCTGGTGCCGTCCGACGCCCTGTTCGAGAAGGTGGTGTCGAACGTGCAGGAGGTCTGCGCCCGCTCCGGCAAGGTGCTGCTGCTGGCCGACCGGAAGGGCATCGACAAGCTGAAGGACAAGGTCCGCTGGTCGGTCGAACTGCCCGCCTGCGATCCGCTGGTGGCGCCGCTACTGTATGCCATTCCGGTGCAGCTGCTGGCTTATCACACGGCGGTGCTGAAGGGCACGGACGTGGACCAGCCGCGGAATTTGGCCAAGAGCGTAACGGTGGAGTAAGTAACGCTACCAATAGCGTGTCTGTTGTTCGTGGACAAAAATGTCTGCACACAGACAAAATAGTTTGCACCGCCGATCTAGACGAGGATGCAGACAAGTACTTTATGTACGCTTGAGCTTTGCAGCGCTCCCGGAGAGGCGTCTCCTAAACTGAGGAAACGCCTCCCCGGGGACGGGTGGCCGACGGTACCGTCGCCGACGTCCCGCCACGCGCCAAAAAGCGCTGGAAAAACGGCTTCTCCCGTCGCCTGCCGGATATGAGTCTGGACCCTAGCTCCGCAGATAGGCCAGGACGGTCTCCGGCGAGGATTCGCCATAGGGATCGCCGTTCTCACCCTCGTCGTTGATGCCCGGCTCCTCGAAGAACTTCTCGATGACGCCGTCCTTCACGACCATGGCATAGCGCCAGGACCGATGGCCGAAGCCGACATGGTCCTTGTCGATCAGCATGCCCATGCGGCGGGTGAAATGGCCCGATCCATCGGGGATCAGCTTCACCTTCTTCAGGTTCAGGCTCTTGCCCCACTGGTACATGACGAAGGCGTCGTTGACGCTGAGGCAATAGACCTCGTCGATGCCCAAGTCCTTGAACTCGTCATAGAGCCGTTCGAAGGCCGGGCATTGCTCGTTGGAGCAGGTCGGGGTGAAGGCGCCGGGCAGGGAAAACAGCACCACACGCTTGCCCTGGAACAGCTCGTCGCTCCGCACGTCCTGCCAACGGAACGGGTTGGGTCCGCCGACGCTCTCGTCGCGCACGCGGGTCTTGAACACCACCGAGGGGACCTTGCGCCCTTCCATCATCTTCTCCGGCTGTGGTTGAGGTGGACCGGCGGAATCGCCGCTGCGGGCCACGATACCGGCAATGACCGCCCCCTCCAACCGGCCATAGGTCATGCGTCCCCGCCGGCCAAGCGAGGCAAATCACCCCAAATGAACAAACAATACCGGAGTAAGTCTGCGCAAAAGTGGTGGCATCCGGTGGCAATCCTGTGACGTCCCCGAATGTTAAGGTCCCATTTACCAAGATGGCGTTCTCTGACCTCGCCTGCATCCAGTGGGCACTGCGCTGACCGGTGACAATTGGAGGGCTGTTCATGCCTGTTACTACCAAGTCCAACTCTTTGCGACAGCCCGGCAACAATAAGCCGGAAGCCGCTTTCAATCGTGGTTATTTCTCCAGGATACTCGTTAGTACATTTGTCTTCAGCGCCACCATCAACGCCCTGATGCTGGCCATGCCGCTTTATTCTCTTCAGGTGTTCAGCCGCGCCATTCCGTCGGGCAACTACGACACCCTGATCATGCTGACGCTCATCGTCGTGCTTGCGCTGACGCTGAGCGGCCTCTTGGAGATGGTGCGGTCGCGCCTGCTGGCCCGTGCCGGCAACGCGCTGGAGGTGCGGTGGCGCCGCCGGCTGACCGCCGACGCGCTGGACGCCGCCGGCCGCGGCCGTCCGGACAACGGTCCGCTCGCCGACCTGATGGAGCTGAAGGGCGCCTTCTCGCGTCCCTCGCTGCCGGCGCTGATGGATCTGCCCTGGGCGCCGCTCTACGTCATCGGCATCTACGTCATCCACCCGATGCTGGCGCTGGTGCTGGTGGTGTCGATGGTGATCATGGCGGTGATGGGCTGGATCGGCTACATGGCCGTCAAGGACATCAACGACGAGAGCAAGCTGCCGGCCAGCCGCGCCCAGAAGCTGTTCGAGGCGCTGGCGTCTCGCTCCGACACCGTGCGCGGCCTGCGCATGGGCAACGCCTCGCTGGATGCCGTCAACCGCGACTTCCTGACCGCCAGCGCCATGCAGGGCCAGGGCTATGAGCGCAGCGCCGCCATCGGCGCCGCCACCAAGTGGGTCCGCATGGTCCTGCAGATCGCCGTGACGGGCATCGGCGCCTGGCTGGTGATCGAGCAGCACCTGTCCTTCGGCGGCATGATCGCCACCTCGATGCTGGTCGGCCGCGGCCTTGCCCCGATCGAGCAGACCGCCGGCGCCTGGGGTGGGCTGGTCCGTTCCGCCCAGGCCGTCCGCCGCCTGCTGCCGCTGCTGAAGCGCCTGTCGCGTGAGCCGGAGCGTCCCTCCGTGCCCGTCGAGAGCGAGCGCCTGACCGTCGAGAACCTGCTGTTCGTCTCCCCCCGCGACCAGAAGCCGATCCTGCGCAGCGTCACCCTGTCGGTCGAGCCGGGCGAGACCGTCTGCATCGCCGGCCCCAACCGCTCGGGCAAGTCGGTTCTGGCCCGCCTGCTGGCCGGTGTCGCCCTGCCGTCGGCCGGCACGGTGCGGCTGGGCGGCCTGTCCGTCGCCACCCTGACCCCCGACAGCCCCGAACAGGGCATCGGCTACCTGCCGCAGCAGGTCGACCTCCTGCCCGGCAGCATCGCCGACAACATCGCCCGCTTCACCAGCGCCACCCGCGAACAGGTGGAGGAGGCCGCCAAGGCCGTCGGCATCCACGAGTGGATCGAAAGCCTCCCCATGGGCTACGAGACCGAGGTCAATGATCCGCTGTCCCCGATCACCGGCGCCAGCGCCCGCCTGATCGGCCTTGCCCGCGCCGCCTTCGGCCAGCCGCCGCTTCTTGTGCTGGACGAGCCGACCGCCGGTCTGGACGAGCTGGGCATCAAGGCGGTCCGCGCCTTCGTCGCGGCCTGCAAGGAGCGCGGGGCGACCACCATCGTCATGACCCACGCCCCGATCTTCGTCGACATGTCGGACCACACCTATGTCCTGAAGAACGGCATGGCGATGGAGCTGCCGCGTCCGGACCAGCAGCAGGCCCAGCCCGGCGCCGTCAACCTCGCCCGCCTTCGCAATCTCGGCCCTCAGGGTCCGTCCGCCGCCACGGCGGGGGCCGCCGGCTGACCGCCGGCACTGCCCTCAAGACCGACCATCCGGCTGAAGACGCCCGACCCGACAGAGCCAAGGAAGCCCCATGACCACGATGACCACGACGTTCCCCGCTCCGCTGTCCGGTGACAACGGTTCCGAAACCCCCGCCGGTAAGCCGTCGCGCAAGACGGCGACCATCACCTCGATCCATGCGCTGCGGGCGACGATGCCGGAAACCAGCGTGCGCGGCCTGCTGCTGGGCGGCTTCCTGGTCCTGGCGGTCGGCTTCGGCGGCATGACCGGCTGGGCGGCGGTGGCCCCGCTGCACAGCGCGATCAGCGCGTCGGGCTCGCTGGCGCCGGAAACCGGGCGCAAGGTGGTGAAGAACACCGAAGGCGGCGTCATCAGCGCCATCATGGTCCATGAGGGCGACCGGGTCGAAGCCGGTCAGGTCCTGATGCAGCTGGACAACACCGAGGCGCAGACCCGTCTGGACATGCTGAACGCCGCGCTGTTCGACACGCTGGCCTCCGAAGCGCGCCTGTCGGCCGAGCTGTTCGAGAAGCCCGCCATCGAATGGCCGGCCGAGCTGGCCGCCCGCCGCGGCAAGGAGCCGGCGGTCGACAACGCCATGCAGAACCAGGAGAAGCTGTTCCAGGTCCGCCGCAACCAGCTGGAGACCGAGGCCAAGCTGACCCAGGACCGCATCGCCACGCTGGGCGACGAGGTGAAGAGCCTGGAGCAGCAGCGCGCCTTTCTGAACCGCGAGATCAAGCTGTCGGACGAGGACATTCAGATCACCCAGGGCCTGCTGGACCGCGGCAACTCCACCCGCACCAAGCTGGTGGCGGCGCAGAAGGAGAACGCGCAGCTCCACGCCCAGGACCATGAGCTGGAAGCCCGCATGTCGCAGTCGCGCCAGCAGGCGGTCGACGCCCAGGGCGATCTGGTTCGCCGCCGCAGCGACTTCCGCGAGAAGGTTCTGGTCGAGCTGGACAAGGCGCGCGGCGACTCCCAGAAGCTGGCCGAGCAGATCCGCGACGCCAAGAACCGCCTGGACAACCGCACCATCAAGGCGCCGGACGCCGGCAACGTCGTGATGTACGGCCACCCGGCCGTCGGCGGCACCATCACCGCCAACGAGCCGGTGCTGGACATCGTCCCCGACGACAAGGCCCTGCTGGCCGAGGTCCGCATCCAGCCGAAGGACATCAAGTCGATGGCCGTCGACCTGCCGGTGAAGGTGCAGCTGACCGCCTATGACAGCCGCGTCGTCGGCACCATCGACGGCACCGTGTCCTACGTCTCGGCCGACCGCCTGACCGACAACGCCACCCGCCAGGAATACTACTTGGCCCGTATCCGCCTGAAGGACGCGGACAGCCACGAGGTCCGCAACCTGAAGATCAAGGCCGGCATGCCGGTGGAGGCCCGCATCGTGCTCTCCGCCCGCACCCCGCTGGACTATCTGATCCAGCCGTTGCGCCAGTCCTACGTGAAGGCGTTCATCCAGGAGTAAGGGTGGATGGGGGTGCGGAGTACCGTGCCCCTCCCCAAACGCAAAAAGCCCCCGGCTATCCAGCCGGGGGCTTTTTCTTTGCCCGGGAACCTCAGCTCTTGCCCGGCTGCAGGTTGGGCTTCGGCGGAACAGGCAGCGGCTCCGGCATCTGGATCGCTTCCGTCTGCGCCCGCGTGCGGCGGGATGCAGCACGGTCCTCCGCAAGGCGGTCCATCGCCTGCTGGCGCTGTGCCTCGGTGGTCAGATCGGTCGGGCGCGGCGGCACCGTACCCAGATTGGGGTAGTCGGTTCGCTCCCCGGTCATGCTGCGGATGGGCGACGAATTGTCGCTGACCGGCGAGGGTTCACCGGTAACGGCACCCAGAAGGCCGGTGTCCAGCGCCCGGTCGCTGCAGGCCGACAGCCCGAAAACCATTGGCATCGCTACGATTAGTGCGCCGAACGCCCGTCCAGCCACCGCGATGCCCCGAACGCCTTCCTGACTGCCCGTCACCATCATCCTTCCCCGTGTCTGGCCGCCACGCCACACTTGTGCGACGATCCGCGAAATGAAATGTTCACATCTGCGGTGTATGAGAGGTCCCGGATTTCTCCCGCACCGCACCAGAAGGCCGGACCGCCGCACGCCACCCACAGCGACATGGTGCAGAACACCCCCCGGAGACCGCCACCGAAGACCATCGCCCGCAAGCCTGTATAGCCGCCCGTCCGCAAGGCCCAAAGCCCAATCTGGCGCAAGCCGGGCCATGAGGACCATGGTGGCCGATCCGATGTGACCGAGACGACGCGACACCCGCCCAAAGAAGAAGGACCGTGCTCATGGCCGAGACCAAGGCCCCCCCTCAGGCTTCCAACCCGGCTTCCCCCCAGGTGCCCGACGTCAAGCTTCCCGACCCGGTCGAGATGTCGCGGGCGATGACCCGCATCGCCGAACAGAGCCAGCGGCTGGTCTCCGAATTCCTCGCGCGCCAGGCCTCCGACGGCGCCGGCCCGAAGAGCCCGGATCCGATGGGCGTCGGCCATGCCTTCCTCGAGATGACCACCCGCATGATGGCCGACCCGGCCAAGCTCATGCAGGCGCAGATGTCGCTGTGGCAGGACTACCTGACCCTGTGGCAGCGCACCACCCAGCGCTTCTTCGGGCAGGAGACGCAGCCGGTCATCGCGCCCGCCAAGGACGACCGCCGCTTCAAGGATGCCGCCTGGGACGAGAACACGCTGTTCGACTTCATCAAGCAGTCCTACCTGCTGAGCGCCCGGTGGATGCAGTCGACCGTCAATCAGGTCGACGGGCTGGACGACCACACCGCCAAGAAGGTCGATTTCTACACCCGCCAGTTCGTCGACGCGATGGCGCCCTCCAACTTCGTCATGACGAACCCGGAGGTGCTGCGCGCGACCATCGAGAGCGGCGGCGAGAATCTGGTCAAGGGGCTGGAGCATCTGCTGAAGGATCTGGAGCGCGGCAAGGGTGAGCTGCGCATCTCCATGACCGACTACGACGCCTTCCAGCTGGGCAAGAACATCGCGGTCACGCCGGGCAAGGTTGTCTTCCAGACCAGCCTGATGCAGCTGATCCAGTACACGCCGACCACGCCGGACGTGAACAAGCGTCCGCTGATGATCGTGCCGCCCTGGATCAACAAGTTCTACATCCTCGACCTGCGCGAGAAGAACAGCTTCATCAAGTGGGCGGTCGACCAGGGCCACACCGTCTTCGTCCTGTCCTGGGTCAACCCGGACGAGACGCTGGCGGCCAAGGGCTTCGAGGACTACATGGTCGAAGGCCCGCTGGCGGCGCTGGACGCCATCGAGAAGGCGACCGGCGAGAAGGACGTCAACGCCATCGGCTATTGCCTGGGCGGCACGCTGCTGGCCTCCACGCTGGCCTACATGGCGGCCAAGAAGGACGACCGCATCAAGTCGGCCACCTTCTTCACCACCATGCTGGACTTCACCGAGGCCGGTGAGCTGTCGGTCTTCATCGACGAGGAGCAGCTGACCTTCATCGAAGGGCAGATGGCCGAGCAGGGCTATCTCGACGGCTCCAAGATGGCGACCACCTTCAACATGCTGCGCGCCAACGACCTGATCTGGTCGTTCGTCGTCAACAACTACCTGCTGGGCAAGGACCCGTTCCCGTTCGACCTGCTGTACTGGAACGGCGACAGCACCCGCATGCCGGCGGCGATGCACAGCTTCTATCTGCGCAACATGTACCAGAAGAACATGCTGGCGCAGCCGGGGGCGGTGACGCTGAAGGGCGTGCCGATCGACCTCGGCAAGGTCAAGGTCCCGACGCTGTTCCTGTCGGCCCGCGAGGACCACATCGCGCCGTGGAAGAGCACCTACAGCGGTGCCCAGCTGTTCAGCGGCCCGGTGAAGTTCGTGCTCGGCGCGTCGGGCCACATCGCCGGCGTCGTCAACCCGCCGGCGGCCAACAAGTACTGTTACTGGACCAGCGACAAGCTGGCCAAGACCTCCGACGAGTGGCTGGAGAAGGCGACCCAGACCCCCGGCTCCTGGTGGCCGGAATGGAACAAGTGGGTCGGCCAGTACGCCAACGGCAAGGTTCCCGCCCGCCAGCCCGGCGACGGCGCCCTGCCCGCCCTGGAAGACGCGCCGGGATCCTACGTCAAGGTCAAGAACGGGTAAGCGTTCGATCGCAGAGACTCCCCCTCTTCCTTTGCGGGCGAGGGGGATCGTGCAAGAGATCGCCAAGGGGCCGCTGGAAAGCGGCCCCTTCTTTTTTGGGTTCTCCGGTGGCAGCAGGCGGGACTTGCAGGCCGACCAGATTGACCGTTGACTTGCAAACGACAATCGTTATCATTCGCAAGCCTCGGCCGACCGGAAGAGGGTTTCATATATCAATCCCTGTATTCTGATACAGAACACCGGGCGACATCTCTATGGAATGCCTCCGGTGAATTGAAAGACCAGGCTTGGCTGAAGATGACAGAATTACCAACGGGCATTGACCGTTCCATGGCGCGAAACCGATTGCATATTGATTGGCCCGATCGCCGTTCCTTGCTGCGGTTTCCCTGATCTTTTCGACCAGCTATTTCATCGACACTGTCGGTTCTATACGCCAAGCGAGATTCGCCCCTCCCAGCTGATGGCCCATCGCGCAAGCGGCAGACCCTGCAGGCGGCGCGCCGTCACGACTCCCCGGCCTGGACCCTTCTCATGAAGCTCGTAAAATCGATCCTGACCGCGTCCGTCCTGCTGGCGGCGGCCGGTCTTGCCGCGACACCGTCCCTGGCCGGCACGACGCACTATCCGCTGACCATCGAGAATTGCGGCGCGCAGGTCACCATCCAGAAGGCTCCGCAGCGGGCGATCGGCCTCGGCCAGAACAGCGCGGAAATCCTCCTTCTCCTTGGACTTCAGGACAGGATGGTCGGCACCGCCTTCTGGCCCAGCAAGGTTCTGCCCCAGCTTGTCGAGGCGAACGCGAAGGTCAAGCTGCTGACCGTCGAGTTTCCGACCTTCGAATCGATCCTTGTCGAGAACCCGGATTTCGTGGCGGCGGCGCTGCCGGTCTTGCTCGGTCCGAACAGCAAGGTCGCCAAGCGCGAGGATTTCGACAGGGTCGGCGTCCCGACCTACCTGTCGCCCAGCACATGCCTCGACACCCGGAATTCCAAGGATGCGTATGGCAGCCGGTCGCAGCTGTGGAGCATGGATCAGCTCTATCGGGAGATCGACGAGCTGTCCCGGATCTTCGATGTCGCCGACCGTGGCCAGGCACTGATCGCCGATTTCAAGGCTCGCGAGGCGGCACTCCGCGCCATCGTTCCGAAGGACGCCCGCAAGCTCTCCTACGTCTTCTGGTTCTCCAGCCCGACCCCATCCGCCGACGCCTATCTCGGCGGTAGGAATGGCGCCTCCGGATTCATCGCCGACCTGCTTGGCGGCACGAATGCCATCACGTCGGAGTCCGAGTGGCCGACGCTGGGCTGGGAAGGCATCATGGCCGCCAATCCCGACGTTATCGTCGTCGCCAGCCTCGACCGCAACAGGTGGGAACTCGACAAGCCCGAGGCCAAGATCAGGTTCCTGACCACCGATCCGGCGGTCAGCCAGATGCCCGCGGTCAAGAACAAGGCGATCGTCGTCATGGACGGCCAGGCGATGAATCCGACCGTTCGCACCCTCTATGGTGCCGAACAGGTGGCCGCGCAACTGAAGGCGCTCGGGTTGCTGAAGTGACGGGCACATGGCAGTCGTTCGGGCGCTCGACCGTTCTGGGGGGCATGATCGTTGCCTCCCTGGCGGCGGTCGCGCTCGTCATCGCGATCAGCGTGGGCATCGGCGACCTGCCGATCCCGCTCTCGACCACCCTCTACGCCGTGACCAACCGTCTGGGCTGGACGTCGGTCGAACTGAGCCGCATCCATGAGACGGTGATTTGGGACTACCGGCTCAGCCGCGCGCTGGTCGCGGCCTTCTGCGGCGCTGGCCTCGCGCTGTCGGGAGCGATCATGCAGTCGCTTCTGCGCAACCCGCTCGCCGAGCCCTATGTGCTCGGCATTTCGGCCGGTGCCTCCACCGGCGCCGTCGCAATCGTCATCCTCGGCATCGGGGCCGGCGCCGTCTCGCTGTCGATGGGCGCCTTCACCGGCGCCTTCGCCGCTTTCCTCTTCGTGGCACTGCTGTCGAACGGCACGCGCGGCGGCGCCGACCGCACGATCCTGGCCGGCGTCGCCGCCTCCCAGCTGTTCAACGCGGCGACCTCCTACATCGTGACGACCTCGGGCAATGCGCAGCAGGCGCGCGACGTCATGTTCTGGCTGCTCGGCAGCTTCAGCGGTGCGCGCTGGCCGGAGTTCATGCTGGTCGCCATCGTGGTGAGCGGCGGACTGGTGGCCTGTCTGCTCGCCGCACGGATTCTCGACGCCTTCGCCTTCGGCGACGAGGCGGCTGCGGCGCTCGGCGTCGATGTCGGCCGGGCGCGGCTCCTGCTCTTCGCCCTGACCGCCCTGATGACGGCGACCGTCGTCAGCATGGTCGGCTCGATCGGTTTCGTCGGCCTTGTCGTGCCGCATGCCGCCCGATCCCTCGTCGGTCCGATGCACGTCCGGCTGCTGCCGGCCTGCGCCATCGCCGGCGCGATCTTCATGGTGGCGGCCGACATTGCGTCCCGCGTCCTGATCCCGCAGCAGGTGCTGCCGGTCGGCGTCGTCACGGCACTGGTCGGCGTGCCCTTCTTTTCGGTCATCCTCTATCGGTTCCAGCGTGCGTCATGAGCTTCAAGACCGAAAATCTCACATGGGGAATCGGCGGGAAGACCGTGCTCGACGCCGTCTCGCTGGAGGCCCGTCCGGGCGAGATGCTGGGGCTGCTCGGACCGAACGGGTCCGGCAAGACCTCGCTCCTGCGCCTGCTCGCCGGGCTGAAACAGCCGCAAGCCGGCCGGGTCCTGCTCGACCGCACCGATCTGCGGACCATCCCGCGCCGATCCGTCGCCCAGCGTGTCGCCTTCGTCGAGCAGCATGCGACGACGAACGCCAGCCTGAGGGTCATCGACGTCGTGAAGCTCGGCCGCTTCCCCCACCGTTCCCTGTTCTCCGGTTGGTCGCCGGCCGACGAGGAGGCGGTCGAGGATGCGCTGGTCAAGGCGGGCATGGCGGCGAAGCGCAATGACTTCTGGCACAGCCTGTCGGGCGGCGAAAAGCAGCGCGCCCATATCGCCAGGGCGCTGGCGCAGACGCCGAAGGAACTGATCCTCGACGAGCCGACCAACCACCTCGATATCCAGCACCAGATCGGTCTGCTGAAGCTGGTTTCAGAACTCGCCATCACCAGCATCACCGCGCTGCATGATCTCAACCACGCCGCCATGTTCTGCGACAGGCTGGTCGTCCTGAAGCAGGGCAGGATCGTCGCGACCGGGTCACCGGACGAGGTGCTGACCGAGGACCTGCTGCGGGATGTCTTCTCGATCGAGGCGCGCGTCGAAACATCCGCCCATCACGCGCGGCCCCACATCCATTACCTGCGCTGACTTCCGTTGAGCAATGGACGCGCCTGCCAAGCAGGCCGGAGGGCGCCGAACCGGCTCCCCCGGGATTTTCTCTGTCCAATCTTCGTTGAAACCGTCGTCATGGAGTCTAAAGCTGTGAATCGTTATCTGCTGGCAGGCTGCGCCGCGGTCACTCTCGCGACGGGCGCCGGCACGGCCAATGCCCAGGCCAAGTTTGAAGTCAAAATCGGCGGCGACGCCTATTTCGAAGCCGGCTATGTGGGCCAGGACCTCGACGCCGGTACCCGGTCGACCGAGTTCCGCAACCGGCTCCGCCTGAACGTCGTCCCGTCGGCCAAGGCCGATAACGGCCTGGAATATGGCGCCCGCATGCGTCTGCGCGCCAACAGCGGCGCCAACAACAACCGCACCATTGACGCCGACCGCGCCTATATCTTCGCGCAGGGCGCCTTCGGCCAGATCCGCGCCGGCGTCACCAATTCCTTCAGCGACGAGACCTACGTCTCCGCGCCGTCCGATTACGTGTCGGTGTTCGTCGAGCAGCCCATTTTCTGGGTCGGCCCGAACAACACCATCAATGGCACGACGGCCGGTTCCCTGGCGTTCGGCGCGGCTCAGACCACCCGCAACAGCATTCTCTATCCGGCCTTGGCCGTCGAGGCCAACGCGACGAAGATCGCCTATTTCTCGCCGCGTCTCGCCGGTCTGCAGGTGGGCGCCAGCTACACCCCACGCAACGACAGCAGCAACACCGACGTCAACCGGTCGCAGTTCGCGGCGAGCGGCACGTCCAACATCATGGGAACCGGCAGCTTCAAAGACATCTGGGAGGTCGGCGCGAACTACAGCGACAGCTTCGCCGGCGTCTCGATCAAGGCCAGCGCCGGTTACATGGGCGGCAATGCGGTCGCCGACACCTCCGGGATCGGCTACAACGACCTGAGCGGCTGGCAGGCCGGCGTCATGATCGGCTATGCCGGCTTCTCCGTCGGCGGCAGCTACACCGACTACAACTGCTCGGGCGAACGCCAGTCCTTCTCCACCGCCGGGGGCGGGGCGCCCGTCACCGAGGCGCAGCGCAACTGGACCGCCGGCATCCAATATGTCTCCGGGCCGCTCGCCGTCGGGGCCAACTACAAGTTCGGCGCCGACGCCGGCCGCACCGATACCGAGGGCAGCCGCCACGTCAACGTCTACGAGGTCGGGGTCGGCTACACCGTCGCTCCGGGTCTGACCCTGCAGGCCCAGTACGACTATGTCGACACCAAGGGCGAGGTCGGCAGCCTGGACGACAAGGCGAACGTCGTCCTGCTGCGCTCGATCCTGGCGTTCTGACGTCCGCACGGCACAGGCGGAGGACAACATCCCCATCATCCGGCAAACCCCCGCCCTTACCGGCGGGGGTTTTCCTTTCTTGTCCAATCCGATAGTGTTACGCACGCGCACGTTAAGGGTTTGTTTGCCCTTTTCACGCCACCTAAGGCCTGCGCACATTCGCACGCCCCGGGGATACGCCGTCCATGCCATCCGATGCTCAGACCGCTACGATGGGAGCCGCCACGGCGGCGATGGCGAACGCCGAACCGGTCAAGCTCGCTGAACGCTACGAAATCCAGCCCGGCGCGCCGATCCCGCTGCTGAACGCCGTCGGCGGCAACGCCTTCACCGCCAAGGCTCTGCGCGAAAAGCGGATCGAGCCCTTCGCCATCATCTGCCATGCCTCGATCCTGCCGCGGATGGACATCTGCTCCACCGTCGGCAGTCTCGACAACGCCACCCACATGCGGCTGCTCGACTGGGGGCTGGTGGACTGGCCGCAGGACCGCGGGCGGCGCTATTGCCTGGTGTTCGAACGGCCGGGCGGCAAGCGGCTGATGGGCTCGCTGACCGACACGCTGGACCCGATGCCGGAAGACCAGCTGACCCGGCAGATCATCCACCCGCTGGTCTCGGCGCTGAAGGAACTGTCGAGCCGCGGCGTCGTCCACGGCGCGATCCGCCCGACCAACCTGTTCTACCGCGATCTCGCCGGCGGCGGGCTGATGCTGGGCGACTGCGTGTCGGCGCAGCCCGGCTACGGCCAGCCGGTCCTGCTGGAGACGATCGAGCGCGGCATGGCCAACCCGGCCGGGCGCGGCACCGGCACCATGGCCGATGACCTCTATTCGCTGGGTGTCACCCTGCTGATCCTGGCGCTCGGCCGCAACCCGCTGTCCGGCCTGGACGACGAGGCGGTGCTGCAGGCGAAGCTGGAGCGCGGATCCTATCCGGCGCTGGTCCAGCAGCACCGGCTGCCGCTGGCGATCAACGAGGTGGTGCGCGGCCTGCTGGTGGACGATCCCAAGCAGCGCTGGACCCTGAACGACCTCGATTTGTGGGTGGCCGGCCGCCGGCTCAGCCCGAAACAGCCGCAGATTTCCCGCCGCGCCGCCCGGCCGCTGGAATTCCAGGGGTCGGAATACTGGCATTGCCGCACGCTGGCCCGCGCCTTCGCCCGCCATGCCCCCGCCGCCGCCTCCGTCATCGAAAGCGGCGAACTGGACAAGTGGCTGCGCCGGTCGATGGGCGACGACGTGCGGGCGGAGGCTGTCAACAACGCCATCCAGACCGCCTCCAGCGGCAAGGGCGGCACCCAGGGCGACCGGCTGGTCGCCCGCG
Organism: uncultured Azospirillum sp.; assembly: GCF_946480385.1. Next base: position 79,759 of record NZ_CAMLJP010000005.1, on the reverse strand, counting down.
TCTGCATCGCGCTCGACCCCGCCGCTCCCATCCGCTATCGCGGCCGGGCGATGATGCCGGACGGCATCGCCACCATGCTGGCCGACGCCTTCATGCGCGGCGAATCCCCCCAGGCTGTGGCGGAGGTGATCGCCAACCAGCTGCCGATGTTCTGGGTCAACGTCCAGTCCGACTTCAAACCGGAATTCGTGCCGCTGGTGCAGACCTTCGACCAGCTGCGCGGCTTCCTCGACCGCTCCAGCCACGGGCTGGGGGTGGAGCGCGTGCTGTACGAGATGAACCCGACCATGCCCTGCATGAGCAGCCTGGTCGCCAAGCAGCTGCCGACCTCGCCCGCCGAGCTGCTCCGGGCGCTGGACTGGATCGCCGCGGGGGGCGAGCGGCACAGGGACCCCATCGACCGCCAGATCGCCGCCTTCCTGGGCGCCCGCCACAAGCGCGGCGACGAGCTGCTCTACACCCAGCTCGGCAGCGGGGTAGAGCCGATGCGGCGCGTCATCGCCATGCTGACCATCCTGTCCGACATCCAGGCCCGCACCGGGGTCGATGGATTGACCCATCTGGCCAGCTGGGTGGTCGCTCTGCTCGACCCCGCCTTCCGTCGCTTCCACAACCGGCCGCAGCAGCAGGAGGTGCGCAAGATGGCGGACGTCGCCGCGCACAACGGCCGGCTGACCGAGCTGCTGAAGGTGGTGGACGATCCCGAATCGCTGCGCCGCGACCGGCTGGAGTTCGAGGCGGCGCAGATCGCCTACCGCGAGGCCGACGCGGAGATGGACAAGATCCGGCACACCATCGCCGACCGGAATTCCATCATCGAGACGTCGGGCCGGCAGGTCGCCGCCATCGCGTCCAGCCTGCTGTCGACGGTGCTGGTCGCCGGCATCATCCTGTTCTTCGCCTTCTGACCGGAAAACGGGGGGACCGCCATGGCGCGCAAGAAGAAAAAAAAGGGCGGCGGCCTCACGCTGATCCTGCTGATCATCCCGGCGGCGCTGATCGTGCTGCCGACGACCATCCTGTTCGGCATCGGCATGATCCCGACCATCGTCGCCTATGTCGTCGACCGCGACCCCGACAAATCGGCGCCGATCACCGTCGGCGGGCTGAATTTCTGCGGCTGCATGCCCTTCGCCATCGATTTGTGGAAGCACCAGCACACCATCGGTGCCGCCGCGAAGGTGTTCGCCGACCCACTGGCGTGGCTGGTGATGTACAGCGCCGCCGCCGTCGGCTGGGGCCTCTATTACGGCATCCCGCCGCTGGTCGCCGGGATGGAGGTCACCCGCGCCGAAAAGCGGGTGGAGGTGCTGAAGCAGAAGAAGGTGGCGCTGGTCCAGGAATGGGGGCCGGACGTCGCCGGCGATTATTTCGACGAGTCCGGCGGCATGGAACCCGATGCGGAGATGGAAGGTGCCTGAGCCTCAACCGGCGGAAGCGGCAGCGGGACGAATGGCGGGATAATCGGTGTAGCCCGCCGCCCCGCCGCCGAACAGGCTGTCGGCGCGGAATTCCGCCAGCGGCAGGCCGCGGCGCAGGCGCTCCGGCAGGTCCGGGTTGGCGACGAAGGGCCGGCCGAAGGCGACCAGATCGACCAGCCCGGCATCCAGCAGCGCCTCCGCCCGCTCCACCGTATAGCGGCCGGCAACGATGATGGTGCCGCGGAACCTCTCCCGCCAAGCCTTGCGCCACTCCATCGGCAGGGGCGTGCCGTTGTCCCAGTCATCTTCGGCGAAATGCAGCCGCGCGACGCCCAGCGCCTCCAGCCGGTCGATCACCCGGGTGAACAGGCCGTAGGGATCGCCGTCGCTCATCCCCTTCAGCGTGATCAGCGGCGACAGGCGCACGCCGGTGCGCTCCGCCCCGATGGCGGCGGTCACCGCCTCCACCACCTCGGTCAGGAACCGCAGGCGGTTGTCCACCGACCCGCCATAGCGGTCGGTCCGCCGGTTGCTGCCGTCACGCAGGAATTGTTCGATCAGATAGCCGTTGGCGGCATGCAGCTCGACCCCATCGAATCCGGCGGCAACCGCATGCGCGGCGGCGGCGGCGAACTGGCCGACGGTCGTGGCGATCTCCGCCCCGTCCATCTCCCGCGGCTCGACGCAGGGCACCATGCCGCCGGTCCCGTCCGGCCCCACCGCCCATATCGCGGTGTCGACCGGCAGGATCGCCGAGGGAGCCGGCGGCTTCGCCCCGCCGTGGAACATCGGATGCGACACCCGCCCGGTGTGCCACAGCTGCGCCACGATGCGCCCGCCGCGCCGATGCACGGCATCGGTCACCGCTGTCCAGGCGGCGATTTGCGCCGGCGTGTAAAGCCCCGGCGTCCGCGAGTAGCCCTTGGCGCCGGGGCCGATCTGGGTCGCCTCGGTCACGATCAGCCCGGCGCCGGCGCGCTGCGCATAATAGGCCGGGGCGAGATCCGACGGCACCTCGTCCTCGCCGGCGCGGGCACGAGTCATCGGCGCCATCACGATGCGGTTGGGCAGTTCCAGCCCGTCCAGCCGGTAGGGGGAGAACAGGGATCCGCTCACAGCAGGCCTCCGCCATCGACGTCGACCACCGATCCGGTGACGAAACCTATGGTCATCGCGAACAGGAAGGCCGCGGCCATCTCCTCCGCGCGGCCAACGCGGCCGACCGGCAGCCCGGCCCCGACCTTCGCAAAGAAGGCGTCGCGCTCGGCCACCGGGATGGCCCGCCAATTCTCCGTCGCCGTCACGCCCGGCGACACCACATTGACCCGCAGCGGCGCCAGCTCCTTCGCCAATGCCTTGCCCAGTGCTTCGACGGCGGCGTTCATCACCGTCTTGGTCAGCGACCCAGCGCTCGTCTTGCGCGACAGCAGGCCGGAGGTCAGCGTCACCGACCCGTCCGACGCCAGATGCGGCAGCGCCGCCTGGACCGCCTCCGCCGCCCCCCACAGCTTCACGTCGAAAGCCCGCCGGGCGGCGGCGAGGTCGAGCTGCGCGAAGGCGGGGGAGCCGATCTGCGGCCCTGCGGTCACCACCAGATGGTCGAGGCTGCCGACGCCGCGGAACAGGGCGTCCAGGCTGGCGCGGTCGCCCAGGTCGGCGGCCAGCCCCTCGACCCCCAAAGCCTCGGCGGCGATGCGGGTCCTCGCGGCGTCATGGCCGGCAATGACCACCCGTGCCCCCTGCCCGCGCGCCGCCGCGGCCACCGCCCCGCCGATGCCGGAGCCGCCGCCGATGACCACCACACTGCGGCCCGCCAGCGCTGCGGCACCCGCGGATTTTTCATTCCTGTCCATGTTGCCCGCCCTCACTGCGTGACGATGCCGAGCTGCCGCAGCAGCGTCAGATTGTCTTCCAAATGCCAATTCTCGGCGATGCGGCCGTCCGCCACGCGGTAGAGGTCGAAGGCCTGGAAATCCACCGTCTGGCCGCTGCCCTGGGCCTCCCCGAAGCGCCCGGTGAAGTGGCCGCGGAAGCGCAGATGCACCGCCACCCGGTCGCCGTCCGCCACCATGTCCTCGATGTCGGCGGTGAGGTCTGGAACCACGGCGCGGAAGGCGCGGGAGGCCTGCAACGGCCCGTCGATGCCCTGCGGACGGCCCGGCGGCAGCGTGCGGTCGGTGAAGCCCGGCGCCAGCGCGGCGCGGGCGAAGGCGTCGTCCCCGCTGTTCCAGAAGGCGGCATAGCGGCGCGCGGCCAGCACGGTCGGCGATGCGGCATCGCCGGCCAGATGGGCGGGCTGCGGCAGCGCCTCCGCCGCCGTCGCCGGTCCCATCGGAAGGGAGGCGGCGGCCAAAGCGACGATGAGCGACAGCGCACCGCCGGCGAAGCGGCCTTTGGTTCGGGTGGTGATCGGACTGGTCATGGGACGGTCTCCAGAAAACAGGGCGGCGGTTGCCATCCCTCTTGCGTCGGGCCTCATTGTGTCCCTCCGCGTTCCTGGACATAATCCACGCTGATTTTGAGATATTGCCAAACAGGATTTGACGATGATCGCGCTCGACGACCTCCGCCTGCTGCTTGCCGTCGCGGAGCATGGCAACCTGTCGGCGGCGGCGCGGCAGCTCGGCCTGCTGCCGGCGACGGCAAGCGCCGCGCTGAAACGGATCGAGCAGGCGCTGGGCGCCCGCCTATTCGAGCGCTCGACCCGCAGCGTCCGCCCGACCGATGCCGGCGCCGCCTATCTCGCCAGTTGCCGGCAGGCGCTGGAACAGCTGGACGCGGCGGCCGAACGGCTGGCCGGCGACCGCAGCCGCTTCGCCGGGCCGGTGCGACTGGCGGCGCCGTCGGATTTCGGCCGGACGGTCCTGCGGCCGTGGCTGGACGAGTTCCACGACCGCCATCCGGCCATCCGCATCACCCTGCTGCTGGGCGATCATCTGGCCGACCTGCTGCGCGACGACCTCGACTGTGCGCTGCGCTATGGCGCCCTGCCGGACTCCGCCTTCGTCCGGCGGCGGATGGCGCCGTCGCGCCGGGTTCCGGTGGCCTCACCCGCCTATCTGGAGGCGCACGGCACCCCCGCCGTGCCGGAGGATCTGCGCGGCCACCGCTGCCTCGTCCTGCTGCGCGGCCAGGAGCCGTTGAATCGCTGGCGCTTTGCCGGGCCGGCGGGCGAGCGCAGCATCGTCGTGGAGGCCGACCGCGCCACCGACGACGGCGCCGTGCTGCGCGACTGGGCGCTGGCCGGCTGCGGCATTGCCCACAAATCCTGGCTGGATGTCGCGGCCGACGTCACCGCCGGACGCCTGCGCCCGCTGCTGACGGAGTGGAGCGACGAGGATTCCCCGCTCCAGCTGCTGTTCGCCTCGGGCCGCCGCCGCCCCTTGCGGGTCGATGCGCTGGCCGACCATCTGGCCGGCCGGATCGCCGCCTATGCCGCCGACCATCCATTTTCCGCCAACTGACATGACCCGACCATCGGTGCCCTTGCAACCTTGTTCCCCGCCGGTGCATGATCGGCGGCGAAGGTCGCAAGGTCGGCCATGAGGTTCGGATGTTCAGCGTCAGCCAGGATGAAGCCGCCGCAATCCAGAAGGCGTTTCACGAGAGCGGCGAGTGGGCGGCGGTCGTCGAGTTGCGGCGACATTTCCACATTCAGGACAACGTCCACGCCCTGAACGCCGTGCGGTCCATCGTGCGGTGGGCCCAGGCTTCGCAGCCGCCGCAGCCGGCGCCGGCATCTCCCGCTTAAGACAGCTCAGCCGATCAACCCGGCCACCGCCCGCGCCACCTCGGCATGGATGGAGTCCTGCTGCTTGAAGCCCTCCGCCGTCTGCGTCAGATAGCAGGCGACCAGCAGCGGCGCACGGCCTTCCGGCCAGACGATGGCGATGTCGTTGGCGGTGCCGTTGGTGCCGGTCCCCGTCTTGTCCCCCACCCGCCAGCCGGCCGGCAGCCCGGCGCGCAGGCGCTTGTCGCCGGTCTTGTTGGCGACCATCCAGTCGATCAACTGCCGGCGGGAGTCCGGCCGCAGCACGTCGCCGACCAGGATGCGCTCCATGCTGCGCACCATGGCGGCGGGCGTGGTGGTGTCGCGCGGATCGCCGGGGATCGCGGTGTTCAGCGTCGGCTCGTTGCGGTCCAGCCGGGTGGTCTTGTCGCCGATGCCCCGCATGAAGGCGGTGAGGCCGGCCGGGTTGCCGATGCCCGGCAGCAGCAGGTTGGCCGCGACATTGTCGCTGAGCGTCAGCGCCGCCTCGCACAGTTCGGCCACCGTTGGCGGCGTGCCGTTCAGCCGGGTTTCGGCGAAGGGCGCATAGGGCACCAGATCGGCCTTGGTCACCGGGATCCGCCGGTCCAGCCGGTCCTTGCCCTGGTCCACAGTCTTCAGGACGGCGGCAGCCAATAGAAATTTGAAGGTGCTGCACATCGGAAACTGCTCGTCCCCGCGCCAGCCATGCAGCTTGCCGTTCCCGCTGTCGAGCACCGCGACACCGAGCCGGCCGCCGCTGCGGGCCTCCAGCTCCGTCATCTTCCCGGCCAGCGCATCGCTGCCGGACGCGTTGCCAGCCTTGCTCTTCTTGCTTTCCGCAGCAGCCGCCCCTGCCGCCGACAGCAGCAGAACCCCGCCCGTCGCCGCCAAGAATCCCCGTCTTTCGATCATCTCCAACCCCGTTTTCCGCTGTTGCGATGGCCGGACGATAAAAAGCCGGGGGTGCGCGAACAAACGAGCTTTCCTCGCGAAAGGTACAAATTAAACTAATGGCTCGCTTCGGCGGCCCCGTGGCAGGCTATGGGCCGCTGCGGATGTGGGAGGGAGCAGGCCGATGCCTTTGCGTCAGGAGATGGAAACGGACCGCTTCGAGGCGACGGCCGAGGACGGCAGCACCCATGCCGTGGTCGAGACGACCAGTTTCATCCAGATGGTGACCTTCCGCGGGCCCGCCGGCTGGGTTCCGGAGAGCAAGAGCTATCGCCTGGACGGCGGCGAAACGGTGGAGCCGACGCCGGACGGCGGCTTCCGCATCGCCGCGTCGGGCCTGTCGCTGCGGCGAACCGGCTGAGCCGGCCGTTCCGTCCCGACAAATCCCTTGAACCGGTGGGGCCAAGATGTATTTTAGATTAAGCTAATTTTGCGATTTCCGGTATCAGGATGGTCCAGGCGATGACCTCAACGCTGGGCGACACGGCACTCAATACCCCGGACTTCGAGGCTGCCGATTTCGAAGCACGGGCCGCGGAGGCGGAAGGCTTCCTGCGCTCCATCGCCAGCCGCCACCGACTGATGATCCTGTGCAGCCTTCTGGAGGGCGAGATGCAGGTTGGCGAGCTGGTGCGCCGCCTCGGCCTGTCGCAATCCAACCTGTCCCAGCATCTCGCCAAGCTGCGCGAGGAGGGGCTGGTCGCCACCCGGCGGCAGGGCACCGCGATCCATTACCGCATCGGCTCCGACCGGGTGCGCCCGATCCTGGGCGACCTCTACCACCTGTTCTGCGCGTCCGGCGATTCAGAGGCGTAGGGACCTCCCTCTCCCGCCCCGGGAGAGGGAAGGGGCCCGCCGCAAAGCGGTGGGAAGGGTGAGGGGGGATGCAAGAATCACGAACCGCATGGTTCCTTGGAATACCCCTCACCCTCCCCATTTCGTGGGTCCCCTCCCTCTCCCGGGGCGGGAGAGGGCATTTATCGCCCCCTCATGTCCCCACCAGTTCCCCCGCCGCCACAGTCTTTTCCTGCGGACCCTCCACCCTCTCCCCCCGCTGCGGCGGCAGGGTGGGCGCGGCGCCGCGCAGCACGACGTAGATGGCCGGGATCACCAGCACCGTCAGCAGCGTGGAGCTGAGCAGCCCGAACAGCAGCGAGATCGCCAGCCCCTGGAAGATCGGGTCGGTCAGGATGAACGCCGCGCCGATCATCGCGGCGACCGCCGTCAGCAGGATCGGCTTGAAGCGGATCGCCCCCGCCTCCAGCACCGCATCGCGCACGCTCATCCCGCGCTCGCGCAGGTGACGGATAAAGTCCACCAGCAGGATGGAGTTGCGGACGATGATGCCGGCCAGCGCGATGAAGCCGATCATCGAGGTCGCGGTGAAGGCCGCGCCGAACAGCCAGTGGCCGAGCACGATGCCGATCAGCGTCAGCGGCACCGGCACCAGGATCACCAGCGGAAGCTTGAAGCTGCCGAACTGGCCGACCACCAGCAGATAGATGCCGAGGATCGCCACGCCGAAGGCCGCGCCCATGTCGCGGAAGGTGACATAGGTGATCTCCCATTCGCCCTCCCACAGCAGCGCCGGCTTGCTCTGGTCCTCGGGCTGGCCGTGCAGCAGGATTTCAGGCTCCGCCCCCAGACCGGCGGCCTTCCAATCGACCTGCTTCAAGCGGTCCTGCACCGCCAGCATGCCGTAGATCGGCGCCTCGAACCGGCCGGCGAGGTCGGCCATCACCATCTCGGCATAGCGGCCGTTGCGGCGGAACAGCGGGTAGGAGGCCGGCTCCCGCGTCATGGTGACGAGGTCGCCCAATTCCACGGTTCCGCGCGCACCCGGCACCGGCGTGGCGAGGATGCGCTCGGACAGGAACAGGCCCGATTTTGGCAGCTGCACCGCGATCTCGATGGGATTGCGCCCGGCGCCGCGGTGGGAATAGCCGACCGGCACACCGCCGACCAGCGCCTGCAAGGTGTCGTAGACCGCCTGCTCCTCGACGCCATGGAACTCCAGGCTTTCATGGTCGAGCGCGAAGCGCAGCCGCTCGCCGGGCGGCCGGACGGTGTTGTCGACGTCGACGATGAAGTCGACGCCGCGGAAGGCGTCCTCGACGATGTGCGCCGCCTTCTGACGCGTCGCCGCGTCGGGGCCGTAGACCTCGACCAGCAGGGTGGAGAGCACCGGCGGGCCGGGCGGCACCTCGACCACCTTGACCGTCGTGCCGTCCGGCACCGCCACCGATTTCAGGCGGGCGCGGACGTCGAGCGCGATCTCGTGGCTGCTTCGGCTGCGCTCGCCCTTCGGCGCGAGGTTCACCTGCAGATCGCCCTGCTCCGGCTGGTCGCGCAGATAGTAATGCCTGACCAGACCGTTGAAGTTGAAGGGGGAGGCGGTGCCGCTGTAGGCCTGGACGCTTTCCAGCTCCGGCAGGTCGGCGATCGCCCGCGCCGCGTTCAGCAGCACGCGCTCGGTCTCCTCCGGCGAGGCGCCGTGCGGCAGATCGACGACGACCTGCAGTTCCGACTTGTTGTCGAAGGGCAGCAGCTTCACCGCCACGTCCTTGGTATAGAACAGCGTGGTCGAAGCCAGGGTCGCGACCCCCACCACCAGCAGGAAAATCCAGGCCCGCCGCTTGCTGCGGATCAGCGGCCGCGCCACCGCCAGATACATCCGCCCCAGCGCGCCGCCGCCTTCATGGCCACCCTCATGGCCACCGCCGCCATGCCCCGCCGCCGGCGTGTCGCCGGGCCGCAGCTTCACCATCAGCCAGGGCGTCAGCACCATGGCGACGAAGAAGCTGAACACCATCGCCGCCGACGCGTTGGCGGGGATCGGGCTCATATACGGCCCCATCAGGCCGGACACGAACATCATCGGCAGCAGGGCGGCGATGACGGTCAGGGTGGCGATGATGGTGGGGTTGCCGACCTCGGCCACCGCCTCGATGGCGGCCTGCACCTTGGACCGGCCATCCTTCATCGCCCAATGCCGGTCGATGTTCTCGACCACGACGATGGCGTCGTCCACCAGGATGCCGATGGAGAAGATCAGGGCGAACAGGCTGACCCGGTTGATGGTGTAGCCCATCAGCCAGGACGCGAACATGGTCAGCAGGATCGTGGTCGGGATGACGATCAGCGTCACGATGCCCTCGCGCCAGCCGATGGCCAGCACGATCAGCGCGACGATGGTGACGGTGGCGAGCGCCAGATGGAACAGCAGCTCGTTCACCTTCTCGTTGGCGGTCTCGCCGTAATTGCGGGTGACGGTCAGCGTCAGTCCCTTCGGCAGCGACTCCCTCTCGATGGCGTGGACGCGCTCCAGCACGCGCTCGGCGATGGTGACGGCGTTGGCGCCGGCCCGCTTGGCGATGGCGAGGGTGACGGCCGGGGTGCGGACCAGCCCGCCCTTGCCGTCCGGCGTCATCGTCCAGGCCATGCTGTCGTCGGGCCGCGAGCCGACGACGATGTCGGCCACGTCCTTGACATAGACCGGGCGTCCGTCGCGGGTGGTGACCAGCAGCAGGCCGATGTCCGCCGTTCCCTGCAGGGTCTGGCCCGCCACCACCGGCAGGCTGCCGCCCTTGTCGCGCACCGATCCGACGATGAAGGACCGGTTGGCGTTCTTCACCTTGTCGACCAGCTGGTTCAGCGTCACCCCGAACAGCGCCAGCTTTTCCGGGTCCGGCTCCACCCGGATCTGGTCGGGCCGGCCGCCGACGATGTAGCTCTTGCCGACATCCTCGACCTGGACCAGCTGGGCCAGCAGTTCGTCGGCGACGCCGTGCAGCGCGGTGTCGGTCCAGCGCCCCGCCTCCTCCGGCTTGGGCGCCAGCGTCAGAGTCAGGATCGCCACGTCGTTGATGCCGCGCCCGACGATCAGCGGTTCCGGAATGCCGAGCGGGATGCGGTTCATGTTGGCGCGCACCTTCTCGTGCACGCGCAGGATGGCGTCGTCGGACGAGGTGCCGACCAGGAAGCGGGCGGTCACCACCACCCGGTCGTCCATCGTCTGGCTGTAGGTGTGCTCGACCCCGTCGATGCCCTTGACGATCTCCTCCAGCGGCTTGGTCACCAGCTCGACCGCGTCGTCGGCCTTCAGCCCGTCGGCGCGGACCAGGATGTCCACCATCGGCACGCTGATCTGCGGTTCCTCCTCGCGCGGCAGCGACATCAGCGCGACGGCGCCGACCACCAGCGAGGCCAGCAGCAGCAGGGGGGTCAGGGGCGAGCGGATGAAGGTCCGCGTCAACACCCCGGAAATGCCGAGCTTCATCACACGCCCTCCGGCCGGACGATCACGTCGCCCGGCTTCAGTCCCGACAGCACCTCAATCCCGCCGGGCTGGCCGTCCAGCGCGGGGATCGGCCCGCCGACCTGAACCGGCGTTTCGGTGCCGTCGGCCAGCCGCAGGAAATCGGTGCCGAAACGGCGGACGATCCAGTCCGGCGGCACCACGATGGCCTGCCGCGTGCCGGTCGCCACATAGACCCGCACCCGTTCGCCGACGAAGAAGTCTCCCAGTCCGGTGACGGTGGCGTCGGCGACCACCTGCCCGCCCGACAGTTCCGGATAGACCTGCCGCACCGTGCCTCGCTTCAGCGCGGTTTCACCGGCGGGAGCGATATCACCCGCCTGGGGAGCGGCCGGGGCCAGCCCGCGGTTGCCGACCAGCACCGGGTCGCCCTCATGCATGAAGCGGGCGTGGCGCTCCGGCAGGTGCAGGCGCAGCACATAGGTTTCCGTGGCGATGCTCGCCACCGTCTCGCCGGGGACCACCACCGCGCCGTCGATCACCTTGACCTGCAGGATGCGGCCGTTGGCCGGGGCCAGCACCTCGCCCTCGTGCAGCTGCTGCTCGACCACCGCCCGTTCCGCCTTCATGGCGGCGATCTGGGCGCGGGCGACGTCCACCGCCGACTGCGCGTCGTCCAGCCGCTGCTGCGTGCCCGTCCCGCTGGCGCGCAGGCGCTGCGCCCGGTCCAGCTCCAGTTCGGCCTGATGCTGCTGCGCCTGCAAGGCCTGGATGCGCGCGTCCAGCGAGACGATCTGCAAGGGCAGTTTCGGGTCGCGGACGGTAGCCAGCAGCTGGCCGGTGGTGACCTTGTCCCCTTCCTTCACCTTCAGCTCGGCGATGGTGCCGCCGATGCGGGTGCGGGCCAGCGTCTCGTGGACGCTTTCCACCGTGGCGTAGACGGCCTTCAGATCCTCCACCGGGCGGGGCTGGATCGTGATGCTGGCAGGTAGCTCCGCCTTCACCTCCGCCTGTGGGGCCGGCTGCTGGGCACGCGCCGGCGACGGGAAGCCGGCGACGCACAGCAGGGCTAGGGCGAGGGGGGCGGCCAGACGGGCTGGAGAGGATCGACGGGACATGGGGCCACCTCGGACGGCAAGAACGGACGGATAGGTGCGGCGGACGCCTGTTGACCTTTAATTTAGAATACTCTAATTTAGTGTCAATGAATGATTCGGATGGCCGCCATATCCGCTCCGCGGCGCGCCTGCTGAAGGCGATTGCCAACGAACGGCGCCTTTCCATCCTCTGCCATCTGGCGCACGGGGAGATGTGCGTCGGCGCGCTCGTGGCCGCCATCGGTCTCAGTCAATCGGCCCTGTCGCAGCATCTGGCCCGGCTGCGCGCCGACGGCCTCGTCCGCACCCGGCGCGATGGGCATTCGATCGTCTACGCGCTGGCCAGCGCCGAGGCCGCCGCGGTGATCGAGGTGCTGCAGGGCCTCTACTGCTACGGACCGCCGCCGGACCATTCGTCGGCACTCCCCTCTTCCCCACCGGAGACACGGACATGAGCATCGATCGTATCGTGATGGCCTTCGCCGGGACCATGATCCTGGTCAGTCTGGCGCTGTCGCAGCTGCACAGCCCGCAGTGGCTTTGGCTGACCGCCTTCGTCGGCGCCAACCTGCTGCAGGCCGCCTTCACCCGCTTCTGCCCGCTGGCGATGATCCTGAAGCGGCTGGGCGCGCGCTCCGGCGTCGCCTTCTCCTAAGGGAGCGGCGGCGCTCCACACCCCCAAAACGGCAAAGGCCCGGCGGTGACCCCAATGCGGTGACCGACAAGAAGGCCCCGACGAACTAGGAGAGGAAACACAGCAATGGCGCATATCGTCGTCCTCGGCGCGGGCATCGGCGGCATCCCGATGGCCTACGAGATGAAGGAACTGGCACGGCCGGGGGACCGGATCACCGTCGTGTCGAACAGCGACAGCTTCCAGTTCGTGCCGTCCAACCCCTGGGTTGCCGTGGGCTGGCGCAAGCGGGAGGACATCACCGTCCCGCTTGCCGAGCCTTTCGCCCGCAAGGGCATCGCCTTCACCCCCGTCGGCTGCCGTCAGGTGCGGCCGGAGGAGAACCGGCTGGAACTGAACGACGGCACCAGCCTCGACTACGACCAGCTGGTAATCGCCACCGGCCCGGAGCTTGCCTTCGACGAGATCGAGGGCTTCGGTCCGCAGGCCAACACCATCTCCATCTGCCATGTCGACCATGCGGTGGAGGCGGCCGAGCGGTGGGAGGCCTTCTGCCGCGACCCCGGCCCGCTGGTGATCGGCGCGGTTCAGGGCGCCTCCTGCTTCGGCCCGGCCTACGAGTTCGCGATGATCGCCGATGCCGACCTGCGGCGCCGGAAGATCCGCCACAAGGTCCCCATCACCTTCATCAGTTCGGAACCCTATGTCGGCCATCTCGGGCTGGGCGGCGTCGGCGACACCAAGGGGCTTCTGGAATCGGCGCTGCGCGAGCGTCACATCAAGTGGATCGTCAACGCCCGCACCGACCGCTTCACCCCCGACGCCGTGCATGTCACGGAGATGGACGAGGCCGGCCGGGAGAAGACGGCGCATGTGGTCGAAAGCCGCCTGACCATGATGCTGCCGGCCTTCCGCGGCATCGCCGCCCTGCGCGGTGCCGACGGGCTGGTCAACCCGCGCGGTTTCGTCCTGGCCGACAAGCACCAGCGCAACCCGACCCATCGCAACGTCTTCGGCGTCGGCGTCTGCATCGCCATCCCGCCAGTGGAAAAGACGCCGGTGCCGGTCGGCGTGCCGAAGACCGGCTATATGATCGAAACGATGGTCACCGCCGCCGCCCGCAACATCCGCTCCCTGCTCGACGGCAAAGAGCCGGTGGAGGAAGCAACCTGGAGCGCACTGTGCCTCGCCGATTTCGGCGATAGCGGCGTCGCCTTCGTCGCCATGCCGCAAATCCCGCCGCGCAACGTCAACTGGTCGTCGCACGGGCGCTGGGTCCATTTCGCCAAGATCGGGTTCGAGCGCTATTTCCTGCGCAAGGTCCGCAAAGGCATCAGCGAACCGGTGTACGAACGCTATGTGCTGAAGCTGCTGGGCGTGAAGCGGGTGCAGGAGCCGGCGACCAGCGACGTTTGAGGCGGAGACGGCCCCGCTTTGCCATGAGAATGGGGCGGGGCCGCCTTGATCTTATCGGCACCGTTTCCGCTGGCGCGAACGGATTGGTTAAGGACATGCTCTCTGCAACGCCGGACACCGGTGATTTGGTGTCCGCACTTCAGGGAGACAGAGCATCGTGACCGCAGCCTTCATCCTTTACGGCAACGTGAATTCCCAGCCCGCGACCCGCATCGGGCTGTTCTTCCGGCTGGGCGGCATTCCCTTCCAGTACCGCCATGTCGACCTGCGCAACGGCCAGCAGAAGTCGCCGGAGTATCAGGCGATCAACCGCTTCGGCCGGGTGCCGACGCTGGTGCATGGCGACCGCTCGGTTTCCGAATCCAGCGTGATCTTGACCTATCTGGCCGAACAGACCGGCCAGTTCGGCGGCCGTGACGAGATCGAAAAGATCCGCCTCGCCGAATGGCTGAGCTGGCTGGCTGACGTGCTGCTGCCGGTCCAGCGCGCCCGCGCGGTGCGCAAGTTCAACGGCGACGCCAACGCCCTGCCCTGGATCGACGCCTCGGCGGCGAGCGGCCTGAAGCTGTTCGACCAGCATCTGGCCGGCCGCAGCTTCATCGAGGGCGATCGGCTGACCATCGCCGACATCTTCGCCTTCCCCTGGATCGACCTGCTGAACGAATCGGCCATCGATGCCAAGGACTACCCCAACGTCCAGGCCTGGGCCGACCGCATCCGCGCCCAACCGGGCTACAAGCCGCAGTACGAGCTGATGCCGTCGGCCGACGCGGAATGCTGAGGTAAAGGCGGTCGCGGCGGGCACCCGCCGCGACCACTCACCCCCGCATGTCGTCGATCACCTTGCCGTCGTTCGCCAGACTCCCCGGCGCGACGAACTCCACCGCCCCCTTCAGCTTGGTCACCGACGCCAGCGTCTCGCGGATGGCGGCGGCCAAGCCCTCCCCGCTCTCCTCCGCCTCGCAACGCAGCGTCATCGTGTCGCTGGCGTCCTGCCGTCCCACCACCAAGCGGGCGCGGCCGATCAGGGGATGGCGGCGCAGCACTTCGGCCACTTGGCTCGGATGGACGAACATGCCCTTGACCTTGGTGGTCTGGTCGGCGCGGCCCATCCAGCCCTTCAGCCGCATGTTGGTCCGGCCGCAGGGGCTGGTCCCCGGCAGCACCGCCGACAGGTCGCCGGTGGCGAAGCGGATCAGCGGATAGGCCGGGTTGAAGATGGTCACCACCACCTCGCCGACCTCGCCGTCGGGAACCGGGTCGCCGGTGCCGGGGCGGACGATCTCGACGATGCAGCCCTCGTTCACCACCAGCCCGGAACGCGCCTCGGTCTCATAGGCGACGATGCCGAGATCCGCGGTGCCGTAGCACTGGTACACCTCCAGCCCGCGCGCTTCGTAGAAGGCCCGGGCATCGGGCAGATAGGGGCCGCCCGACACGCTGGCGATGCGGATCGACGACATGTCGAGCCCCAGCGCGTCGCCCTTCTCCAGGATGATCTTCAGGAAGTCGGGCGTGCCAATATAGCCGCGCGGCTTTAGGCTGGCGACGACCTGGGCCTGCATCTCGGTGTTGCCGGTGCCGGCCGGGATGACGGCGCAGCCGATGGCGTGCGCCCCGGTCTCGAACATCGAGCCGGCGGGGGTCAGGTGATAGGCGAAGCAGTTGTGGGCGAGGTCGCCGGCACGGAAGCCGGCGGCGAAGAGCGCGCGGGCGCTGCGCCACGGGTCGACGCCATGCGGCTCCGGATCGTGGATCGGTCCGGGGGAGGCGAAGACGCGGGCCAGCCGCCCGATCTCCACCGCCGCCAGACCGCCGAAGGGCGGGTTCGCCTGCTGCAAGGCGATCAGGTCGGCCTTCCGCGTCACCGGCAGGGTGGCCAGCGCGTTGCGGTCATGGATCGTCGCCGGGTCGATGTCGGCCAGCAATTCGCGGAAATAGGGCGCCGCGTCCTTGGCATGGTGCAGATGGGCGGGCAGCGCCGCAAACTGCTCGGCCTCGCGCCGGTCGGAGGAACGGGTTTCGAGGTCGTCGTAGAAATCGGTCATGGTCGTTCGTCCGTTCAGGGGTCGGCCGAGGTGACACGGGAGAGTTGCCGCCCTCAAATCCAGCGCTTGCGCCGCTTGAAGCTCTTCAAATTCTTGAAGCTCTTGCGCTCCTCGTTGCCGCCGCCGAGGTAGAATTCCTTCACGTCCTCGTTGTTGCGCAGCTCTTCGGCGGTGCCGTCCAGCACGACCTTGCCGTTCTCCATGATGTAGCCGCGGGTGGCCGCCTGCAGCGCCATACGGGCGTTCTGCTCCACCAGCAGGATGGTGACGCCAAGGTCCTTGTTGATCTGCTGGACGATGCTGAACACCTCCTTCACCATCAGCGGCGACAGGCCCATGCTGGGCTCGTCCATCAGGATCAGCTTCGGCCGGGCCATCATCGCGCGGCCGATGGCCAGCATCTGCTGCTCGCCGCCGGACAGGTAGCCGGCAAGACCGGTGCGCTCCTTCAGCCGGGGGAAATAGCTGAAGACCATATCCAGATCGTCCTTCACCCCGTTGTCGCGGCGGGTGTAGGCGCCGAGCCGCAGGTTCTCCAGACAGGTCATGTCGGCGATGATGCGCCGGCCTTCCATCACCTGGAAGATGCCCTTGCGGACGATCTGGTCGGGGTCGATGCCGTTGATGCGCTCGCCGTTGAAGGTGATGTCGCCGCGGGTGACCTCGCCGTCCTCGGTCTTCAGCAGGCCGGAGATCGCCTTCAGCGTCGTCGATTTGCCGGCGCCGTTGGCGCCCAGCAATGCCACGATCTCACCCTCGGGCACCTCCAGGCTGAGGCCGCGGAGCACGAGGATCACGTCGTTGTAGACGACCTCGATGTTGTTGACGGACAGCATCATCCGCTTCGCAGCCGTGACGGGCGGTGCGACTGGAGCGTTGGTCGAAGCGGCCGTGGCGGTGGTCAGCATGCGGCACCTGAACTGTTCGTAAGAAGGGGGGCGCCCCCGCCGGAAACGGGGCGGAGGCGCCGCTTGCTCAAGGACTTACCAGCCCAGCCATTCCGGCTTGCGCGGGACGTCGACGGTGGTCAGCTTGTCCAGCTTGATGGTGCCGGCCTTGACCAGATCGGCGACGCTGGCGCCGGTCTCGCCCGACACCTTGGCGCGGTAGATGTTGACCGCCGTCATGCCGCGGTGGTCGTTCTCGGTCCAGGTCGACGGAACGCAGACGCCCTCAAGCCCGGCCGGAACCCAATCCTTCTTCTGGTACATGCCCTTGCGGATGTTCGGGCCGGTGACGCCGCCGTTCTTCGACGCCCAGTCCATCGCCTCCTTCATGTAGAAGGCGGTGCAGACGCCGGCCATGTAGTGCACCGGACGGTAGGCGGTGCCGGCCGCGTCGGAGATCTTGGAGATCTCCTTCAGCGTCTTCATGCCTGGCGCGTCGCCGTTCCAGGTCACCGCGGTGCGCATCGGGAACACCACACCGTCGGCGGCGGCGCCGGCGGCCTTGGCGGCATTCTCGTCCATGCCCCAGACATTGCCCATGAACTGCACCTTGGCGCCGACCGTCTGGCAGGCCTTCAGCACCGAGATGTTGGAGCCGGCGGTGTTGCCGAGATAGGCGTAGTTGGCGCCGGCTTCCTTCAGGGTCAGGCACTGGGCGGTGTAGTCGCCGGGGGTCAGGGCGAACTGCACGGCCGGCAGCACCTCGAAGCCCAGCTCCTTGGCCAGCTGCTCGCCGGCTTCCTTCGGCGCGTTGGGATAGGGATGGTTGGCGCCCATGTGGACGTATTTCGGCTTGCCCTGCCCGCCCTGCTTCTTCCAGTCCTCCGCCGCCCACATCAGCATGCCGCGCAGCGCGTCGGAATATGAGGGACCATAGAAGAAGTTGTAGGGCGCCGGCTTGGAGCCGTGCGGGCCCTTGCCGGTCGGGTCGGTCAGGTGGCCGGAGTAGGAGCCGGAATAGGCCGGGATCTCGTCCTTGCCGACGAAGCCGGTCAGCGCCTCGGTGTCGGCGGTGCCCCAGCCCTGCAGGGCCGCGATCTTGTCGCTGCCCGACGACCACTTCTTGTACTGGCTGATGGCGCGCGGCGCCTGATAGCCGTAGTCGACGGTGTCGACCGCCAGCTTGGTGCCGTTGATGCCGCCATGGGCGTTGATGTAGGCCAGCGCGTCCGACACGCCCTGCGCATAGGGCACGCCGACGTCGGAGGTGGCGCCGGACTGGTCCGCCAGATGGCCGACCGGGATGTCGGCCCAAGCGGAGGTGACACCGGTGGCGGAGGTCGCCAGCAGGAGCGCAGAGGTCGCGAAGAGCGCGGTCTTGATCGACATGGTGCGTTTACTCCCCATTCTGTTCTGTTTGTTGATCGGCAAAAGCGTCGAGATCAGTGCGAGAAGGGATAGAGCTTCCAGTAGGCCTTGATCTGCTTCCAGCGGTGGGCCAGCCCGTCGGGCTCGAACACCAGGAACAGGATGATGACGAGGCCGATCGACATCTCGCGCAGGAAGGCGATGTTGTCCTTCAGGTTCAGCGCGGTATCGATGGCGGTGCCGCTCACCAGCTTGGTCAGCGCCTGCATCGCCTCGGGCAGGAAGACCATGAAGGCGGTGCCCATCAGCGTGCCCATGATCGAGCCCAGCCCGCCGATGATGATCATGCCCAGGAACTGGATCGAGAAGAGGATGGTGAAGCCCTCGACCGACACGAACTGCAGGTAGTGGGCGTACAGCGCGCCGCCGATGCCGGCGTAGAAGGCGGAGATGCCGAAGGACATCGTCCGGTACTTCGTCAGGTTGATGCCCATGATCTCGGCGGAGAGATAATGGTCGCGCACCGCCACCAGGGCGCGGCCGTCGCGGGTCCGCATCAGGTTGGTGGCCAGGATGTACATCACCACCAGCGCCACCAGGGCGACGTAGAAGAAGCGCTCGTCGGTGTCGAAGGCGAAGCCGAAGATGGTCAGCGGCTCGGCGATGGTGCCGGCGGTGCCGCCGGTGAACCAGTCGGCGCGGGCGAAGAAGTCCTGCAGGATATACTGCGCCGCCAGCGTGGCGATGGCGAGATACAGGCCCTTCAGCCGCGCCGCCGGCATGCCGAACAGCAGCCCGACCAGCGTGGTGATGACGCCCGCCAGCGGGATGGCCAGCGCCACCGGGACGCCGACGCTGTTGCTGAGCCAGGCCGAGGCGAAGGCGCCGAAGCCGAAGAAGGCAGAATGGCCGATGGAGATCTGGCCGGTGAAGCCGACCAGGATGTTCAGGCCGAGTGCCGCGATGCCGAGATAGCTGATCTGGATCAGCAGGCTGAGCCAGTAGCGGTCCATGAAGGCCGGGCAGGCCAGCAGGAGGACCACGCCCAGGATCGCGAAGTTGCGGCTGGTCCTGGTCGGGAAGATGGTGGTGTCGGACCCGTAGGACGTCTTGTAATCGCCGCTCGGGATGATGCTGACGGATGCCATGGGGGCCTCACACGCGCTCGATGTCTTTGGTGCCGAACAGGCCGTAGGGCTTGATCATCAGGATGGCGATCAGGACGTAGAAGGGCGCGATCTCGTACATGTTGCCCCAGTTCAGCCACTGGCTGTCCAGGTAGTGCGCCATGTTCTCCAGCACGCCGACGATCAGGCCGCCGACCACCGCGCCGATGACGCTGTCGAGGCCGCCCAGGATCACCGCCGGGAACACCTTGATGCCGAAGAAGGACAGGGCCGACGACACGCCGTTGACCACGCCCACCGTGACGCCGGCCACCGCCGACACCATGGCGGAGATCGCCCAGCTCATCGCGAACATGTGGCGGACCGAGATGCCCAGCGACTGCGCCACCTGCTGGTCGAAGGCGGTGGCCCGCATGGCGAGGCCGGTCCGCGAATATTTGAAGAACCAGCCGAAGCCCGCCATGATCAGGATCGAGATCAACAGCGACATCACGTAGACGGTCTGTACCTCCAGCCCGAACAGGTTCATGGTGGGGCTGGCGAAGATCGGCGGGAAGGGCTTGGCGAAGACGCCGAACATCCACTTCATCGCCGCCTGGAAGACGATCGACAGGCCGATCGTCACCATGATGACGGAGATGATCGGCTCGCCGATCATCGGCCTTAGGACGACGATCTGCAGGATGACGCCGAAGGCCAGCATGAAGACCAGCGTGATCGGGAAGCCGATCCAGAAGGGCAACTGCCAGCTGGTCAGCAGCCACCAGCAGGTCCAGGCGCCGATCAGCAGGAATTCGCCCTGCGCGAAATTGACGATGCGGCTGGCCTTGTAGATCAGCACGAAGGACATGGCGACCACGCCATACAGCGCGCCGACGATCAGGCCGTTGACGAGAAGCTGAAACAGAAGGGTCATGGCGTGGCCTCTTTCTGTCCCTCTCCCGCCCCGGGAGAGGGGGACCGCGAAGCGGTCGGGTGAGGGGTCATCCAAGGATCAGGGCGCCCGCTTCTTGCCGGCCCCCTCCCCCTCCCCGTGCCGCGCACGGGTCCCCTCCCTCTCCTGGGGCGGGAGAGGGTGTGATTGGCGGTGTGCATCGCGCTCTCCTCACGCCGCAACCGGCTGCGGCTTCTTCACCGCGGCAGTCGGAGCCAGGTCGATGACGGTCAGCGTCGTGCGGATGCGCTGCTTGGTGCCGTCCTGGAAGGCGATCGTGGTGTCCACGTCGATCTTCGGCTGGCCGGCATAGATGCTGTCGATGATGGTGCCGTACTTCTCGCCGATGACGCCGCGGCGCACCTTGCGGGTGCGGGTCAGCTCGCCGTCGTCGGCGTCAAGCTCCTTATAGAGCAGCAGGAACTTGGAGATGCGCTGATACTCGGGAAGCGTCTGGTTCACCCGCTCCACCTCGGCCCGCAGCAGGTCGTAGACCTCCTGCTTCGACGACAGGTCCGAGTAGGTCGTAAACGCGATCCGATTCTTCTCCGCCCATTTCGACACGATGGGGAAGCGGATGCAGATGATCGCCGACAGATACTCGCGCTTGTCGCCCAGGATCACTGCCTCGGCCACATAGGGGCTGAACTTCAGCTTGTTCTCGATGTATTGCGGGCTGAAGCGGTCGCCCTGGGCGGTGGTGGCGATGTCCTTGATGCGGTCGATGATGACCAGATGGCCCTTCTTGTCGAAGAAGCCGGCATCGCCGGTGTGCATCCAACCGTCGCGCATGTCGGCGACGGTCGCGGTCTCGTTGCGGTAATAGCCGGCGAACATGTTGGGGTGGCGGGTGACGATCTCGCCGACCCCGTTGTGGTCGGCGTCGATCACCTTCACCTCAATGCCGCCGTCGAACGGAACGCCGACCGTGTCAAAATCCACGTCGTTGCCGCGATGGACGGTGTAGGCGCCCATCGTCTCGGTCTGGCCGTAGATCTGGCGAAGCGGGACGCCCAGCGCCTGGAAGAACTTGAAGGTGTCGGGCCCCAGCGCCGCGCCGCCGGTCGCCGCCGATTTCAGGTTGGTGAAGCCCAGCCGGTCGCGCAGCGCCTTGAACAGGATCGCATCGGCCATCGCCGAGCGCTGCCCCTTCGCCAGCGCCTCCAGCCCCAGCTTCATGCCGAGGTCGAACATCTTCTGCTTGAAGGGCGAGGCGTCCATCATCCGGGCGCGCACATCGGCGGCGATCTGCTCCCACAGGCGCGGGGCGAACAGCACGAAGCTCGGCCCGATCTCGCGGAAGTCGTGCATCATCGTCTCGGCTTCCTCGACGAAGTTCACGCGCATCCGCGACACCATGCCCATGCCGACGGCATAGACCTGCTCCATGATCCAGGACAGCGGCAGGACCGAGACATACTCGTCCTCCGGCCCCTTGGGATCGGCGGACAGGTAGCTGGCGACATGGCGGATCAGCCGCCCCGCCGGCAGCATCGCCATCTTCGGATTGGAGGTGGTGCCCGACGTGGTGCAGAGGATGGCGACCTCCTCCCCCTTCGTCGCGGCGACCATGCGGTCGTACAGGTCCGGCTGCTGCGCGTGCAGCTCCTCGCCCATCGCCACCAGATCGGTGACCGGCATCAGGCGCGGGTCGTCGTATTTGCGCATGCCGCGCGGGTCGGAATAGATGATGTGCTGCAGCGTCGGCAGACGCTCGGCGAGGTTCAGCAGCTTGTCGACCTGCTCCTCGTCCTCGGCGAACACCACCTTCACGTCGGCATAGGTGATGAGGTACGCGACCTCCTCGTCCAGCGCGTCGCGGTAGATGCCCAGGCTGTAGCCGCGCACCGCATGGGTGGCGATCTCGCCCATCACCCAGTCGGGACGGTTGTCACCGAGAAGCCCGACGACCTCGCCCGGCACGACGCCGAGCTTGGTCATGCCCAGCGCGAAGGCGCGGACGCGGGCATGGACCTGGCTCCAGGTGAAGGTGCGCCAGATGCCGAAATCCTTTTCGCGCATGGCGATGTCGCCGCCATGCTCGCGGGCATGCAGGGCCAGCAGCTTCGGCAGGGTGTCGTTGGCGACCAGATCGGGAAGAGTGGACGTGGACATCACGCGACCTCCTTCCGGGTCGGCGGAACGGCGGCAGCCGGCGCCTCCTCCTCGTCATCCTCGCCCAGATAGGCGCGGCGGACGCGGGGATCGGCCAGCACCTCCTCCGGCTTGCCTTCGGCGATCTTCTTGCCGAATTCCAGCACCATCACCCGGTGCGAGATGTCCATGACCACGCCCATGTCGTGCTCGATCATGACCACGGTCATGCCGAACTCCTCATTGAGGTCGACGATGTAGCGGGCCATGTCCTCCTTCTCTTCCAGGTTCATGCCGGCCATCGGCTCGTCCAGCAGGATCAGGTCCGGCTTCAGCGCGATGGCGCGGGCCAGCTCCACCCGCTTGCGCAAGCCGTAAGACAGCGTGCCGGCGGTGGCCTTGCGCACATGCTGGATTTCGAGGAAGTCGATGATCTCCTCCACCTCGCGGCGGTGGGACAGCTCCTCCTTCCTGGCGCCGGTCAGCCAATAGAGCGACCCGGTCAGGAAGTTGTTCTTCAGCAGGTGGTGG
Source organism: uncultured Azospirillum sp. (assembly GCF_946480385.1). Next base: position 57,242 of record NZ_CAMLJP010000005.1, on the reverse strand, counting down.
CGGCCGACCATGATGTTGTCGAGCACGGTCATGTGCCCGAACAGCGCCAGATTCTGGAAGGTGCGGCCGATGCCGAGCGATGCGCGATGGTTCGGGGTCATCCCCGTCACGTCGCGGCCCTTGAAATAGACCTTGCCGTCGGTCGGCCGATAGCGGCCGGAAATGCAGTTGACCATGGAGGTCTTGCCGGCCCCGTTGGGACCGATGATCGAAAACAGCTCGCCCCTGCGGATGCCGAAGCTGACGTCGGTCAGCGCATGGACGCCCCCGAAGCGCAGGTTGACGCCCCGAGCCTCGAAAATGGTCTCCGCCTGAGTGGTCGGCGAATTTTGGCCAGGGGAATTTTGGCCAGGGCCGGGGTGTGGTGCGACGGGCGCGCCGGACATTTCCTCCTCCGTTGCTAGTTGGTACCGCTTCTCGGGGTCACGATCCGGCTCTTGGCGGCCGGCGAGGTCCATATTGTGGACCGTTTCATGAGCAACTTCCCGACTATATACCGAGCCTCCGTCTGTTTTCAACACTGACATTCCGCCAGTGCATGTTTTTTGTTGCGATAAGGCGCCGCACGGTCCATATGATGGACCTCATGAACAGTCACGCCGATATCGTCCCCTCTCCAGCCGCTCCGAATGCGGCGGGCGGCACCCAGAGCCTGGAACGCGCCATCGCCCTGCTGCGCGCGGTGGCCGACGCCGAAACCGGCGGCGCGCGGCTGGCCGACCTGATGACCGGGGTCGGGCTGTCGAAGGCGACCGCCCACCGGCTGCTGATGGCGCTGGCGCGCGACGGGCTGGTGGAGCAGGACACCCGCAGCAAGCGTTATCACCTGGGTCCCGATCTGGTGGCGCTCGGCGATCTGGCCGCGCTACGCCACCGCCCGCCGCCCGCTCCGCCCGTCACTCCGCTCCAGCCGCCGGAAGCCGCGCCCCCCGTACCGGCGTTGCCCTCGCCGCCCGCCCTGATGGTGCGGCCCTCGGCCTTCCTGCGTGCGGAATATCGCGGCGACTCCATCGCGCTGGCGACGCTGCTGTGCGACCGCCATGTCCGTGCCGCCGACGGCGCGCGCGCAGCGCTGCTGCATGAAAGCGTCGCCGGCCAGACGACGGAACTGAGCTTCGCCCGGCTGGCCCGCGATTCGGCGCGCTTCGCCACCGTGCTGGCCGGCATGGGGGTCGGGGCGGGCGACCGGGTGGCGGTGCTGCTGCCCAAGGGGCCGGAGCTGCTGATCACCGCGCTGGCGATCTGGCGGCTGGGCGGCGTCTATATGCCGCTGTTCACCACCTACACCGCCTCGGCCGTCGCCTACCGGCTGGCCGACAGCGACGCGCGCGCCATCGTCACCAACGGCTTCCTGCGCCGCAAGGTGCCGCGCGACAACAGCCGGCCGGTGGTGACGGTGGAGGGCGACGAGGCCTTCGGACCCGACGCCGTGCCCTTCTGGTCGTCGCTGCACGAGGCCGCCCCGCTGGCCGAGGTGGCACGCTACCGCGAGGGCGACGCCTTCGCCCTGATCTACACCTCGGAATCCGAACCGACGCCGCTGGGCGTGTCCCTGCCGGTCAAGGCGCTGTCGGGGATCGAGCAGTACATGCGCATCGGCCTCGACCTGCGCGACGACGACATCTATTGGAACATGGCCGATCCCGGCTGGGCCTATGGCGCCTATTACGGTCTGGTCGGGCCGCTGCTGCTGGGACGGACGACGATCTTCTGCGACGGGCCGTACGACGTGCGGCAGGGTTATCGCATGCTGACCAAGTTCGGCGTCACCAACCTGACCGCGGCGCCATCGCAGATTCGGGCGTGGCACGGCGCCGATCCCGGCGTGTCGCACCAGTTCGCGCTGCGAATCCTGTCGGTGGTGGGCGAGCCGCTGCCGCCCGACCTGATCGCCTGGGCCAACCGGACGGTGAAGGTCCCCCTGCTCGACCAGTATGGCCAGCGCGAGACGGGCATCTTCATCGTCAACCGGTACGACCCCGACGGCATCGGCCGTTACGAGTCCGACGCGCCGGAGGAGGGGGACGCGGTCCAGCCGGCAAGCGGCTCGCTCGGCCGGCCGATGCCCGGCTTCCGCGTCGTCATCCTCGACCCCGACGGGCGCGAGGCGCCGGTGGGCGGCGCCGGCGAGATCGCCATCGACGTCGACCACTCCCCGCTGTTCTGGTTCGAATCCTACGCCAACAACCCGGAACGCACCGCCCAGCGCTTCCGCCACGGCCGGCGCTATTACCTGACCGGCGACCGCGCCTTCCTCGACGCCGACGGCAACATCCACTATCGCGGCCGGGCGTCCGACGCGATCCAGATGCAGCAGGGCGAATAGTCACGGACCGCCCTTTTCGGGTATAGATCGCCTCCTAAGGATGCGGCAGCCGGAAAAGCGCGAAGGACGGGTATGGAATCCAAGACGAAGAACCGCGAATCCTGGCTGGCCGCCGCCTTCGCGGCACTGGCCGAAGGCGGCGTCGACAAGGTGCGGGTGGAGGTGCTGGCGAAAGCCCTGAAGGTGACCAAGGGCAGCTTCTACTGGCATTTCCGCGACCGCACTGACCTGATGAACGCCCTGCTGGACAGCTGGAAGACGGGCCGCATCGCCGCCATCAAGGAACAGACCCGGCTGGATGGGCGGGAGCCGGCCCAGCAGCTGCGCGACCTGCTGGCGCTCTATGGCGGCAGCAAGCCGCGCGGCATGGCGATCGAGCTGGCGGTGCGCGACTGGGCCCGGCGCGATCCCGAGGCGGAAGGCGTGATCGCCGAGGTCGACCGCGAGCGCCTGCACAGCGTCGCCGGCCTGTTCGTGGCGCTTGGCCTGCCCCCCGACCAAGCCTTCGCCCGCGCCTACCTGTTCTACGCCTTCGCCTTCGGCCAGGGCCTGCTCGCCCCCGGTGCCGCCGCCGACCGCGCCGAGGTGGTGCGGGCGATCTGCGCCGACGTGCTGGTGCCGGCGGCGCACACGCCCGCCTGACCCTTACGGCATATAGGCCAGCCGCAGGTTGCCCCAGTGGCGGCCGCGCACGACGATCGGCGCATCGACCTCCTTCAGCCGCACCATCTGGCCGCCGCCCATGTCGCGGCGATAGGCCTGCAGCAGGAACGGACGGGTGTTGCGGGCGGCGGCGAGGCCGGAGCGGTCGGCGAAGACGCGGCGGTTGCGGCAATGGGCGGCGTTCCAGGCGGTTTCGCCCGGCCGCTGCTTCTCGGAATAGCGGGCGTTGTGGGTCGGCAGATAGCCGACGGCATTGACCGCGGCGCAGAACTGGAAGCGCGGGTTGGAGGCCAGCACCGGCTCCTGGATCGCCGGGAACAGCCGGTCGGTCAGCTCGGTGAAGGGGGCGATGCATTGTTCCGGCTCGCTGCCGGGGATGGTGGACAGCTCCGTCGAGAACAGCGCCTCCTCGCCGATGCTGCCGTTGGACAGAGCCCCGTCCAGCGCCTTCGCCAGCGCCGCCGCGGTGTCCTGCACCGTGCGGATGATCGCCGAATCCGCCTCGATCATCGCGGTGTAGGCACGCTGCAACCGGTCGGATTGCACGTCCGACAGCTCGTCGAAGGCCAGATGCAGGCCGAGGTCGCTGGTGCCGGCGACGATGGCCGGCAGGTCGCCGACATCGCGCAGAGTCACGGTCAGCCGCGTCTGCTCGGCCAGTTCCGGCAGCCCCTTGCTCTCCACCAGCAGCCCGTCCAGCGACAGGTCGAGCATGGTGACGGTGCGGCGGTCGCCCGCCACGGTCAGGCCGATGGGCTCCTCGCACGGGATGCGGTCGGAGACCCGGCGGTCGCCCGCCACCGACTGGCGCAGCGCGATGACCAGCCGGCGCTTCAGGTCGGCCACCGCGCCCTGGGTGTCGATCATGCGGCGGCTGACGTCGGTGGCGATGCCGGTGATCTCGTCGGTCTGGTCGCGGATGTGCAGAACGCTGCCCGACACCTGGGAGGCGCCGCCGGCCGAGTTGGTGGCGCTGCGGCCGATCTCGGCGTTGGCGGCCGACTGCTCCTCCACCGCGGCGGCGGTGGCGGCGGCGGCCTCGTCGATCTCCTCGATCACCGAGATGACGGTCTGGATCGCGGTGACGCTGCCGCCCACCGCCTGTTTCAGCTGTTCGATCTGGCGGGCGATGTCCTCGGTCGCCTTCGCCGTCTGGTTGGCGAGCGTCTTGACCTCGCTGGCGACGACGGCGAAGCCCTTGCCGGCCTCCCCCGCCCTTGCCGCCTCGATGGTGGCGTTCAGCGCCAGCAGGTTGGTCTGGCCGGCAATGGAGTTGATGAGGTTGGCGACCTTGGCGATCTCCTCCGTCGCGACCTCCATCTGGCCAATGGCGGTGGCGGAGCCGCGGGCGCTGTCCACCGCGCGCCGCGCCACCTCGCTGGAGCGCGCCGCCTGCCGGGCGATCTCGTGCCCGGCGGAGTTCAGCTCCTCCGTCGCGGCGGCGACCGACTGGGCGTTGGCGCTGGCCTGTTCGGAGGCGGCGGACACCACCACCGTGTTTTCGCGCACCACGCCCAGCGCCTGCATCAGGTGCTGGATGCCGTCGCCGGCACGCCGGCTCGCCAGCTCCACGCCCATCCAGGTGGAATCGAGGTCGCCTTCGATCGATTTGCAGGTTTCCAGCAGGGCCTGACGGGTCAGCGCCTTCTGGCGCAGTTCGGTCTCGTGCTTTTCATGGATGCCATAGGCCAGCTTCGCCTTCATGGCGTTCAGCTCCGACGCCACGCGCCGGAACTCCGGCACGCCGACGGCCGGCATCGGGTCGGTCAGGGCACCGCGGGCGATGCGCTCGAAGGTCCGTTCCAGCACCCTCAACGGACGGCGCACCGTGCGCAGGATCGTCCAGCCGAACAGGACGGCGAGCAGGGCACACAGCAGCATCGCCACCGCGACCTGGACGACGCGGCTTTCATAATCCCGCTCCGCCCTGTCGAACTCCTCGCGCGCGACGCGGATCTGAAGCTCCAGCAGGGCGTCGGACACCCGGCGCAGGTCGGCGAAGGCCGGGCGGACGGCGCTGCGCAGGTGGGCGTCCAGCCCGGCGGCGTCCTTCCGCTTCGCCAGCGCCAGCGCCGGGCCGATCCCACCTTCCAGATAGGTCGCGACCAGCGGCTTGAAGGTCTCGGCGAGAACGGCCTCTTCCGGGGTCAGATAGGTCGCCAGATAGTCGGTCAGCAGGCGCCGCATCGCCGCGGCATTGTCCGCCACGTCCTTCTCCACCGCAGCCTCCGCTGCGGCGAGGTCGCCGGTGCCGCTTCCCGCCCGCAGGTCGGCGGCGAGGTCGGTCAGGCGCTGCCGGCTGTCGCGGGCGAGGTTCTGGATCTCGCCGATCTGATAGGCGGGAACCGTGCGGTCCTCATACACCGTGCGCAGCGACTGGTTGGAATCCGACATGCCGTCCAGGCCGAGCCAGCCGGCCAGCAGCACCGCCAGGATCAGCAGCCCGAACACCGCGCCCAGGCGCCCCGACAGGCTGGCCCAGGCGAAGGCGGCGGCCCGGCCGGCGCGGCTCTTCCACACCAGGGCCCCTTCCGCCAGCGCCAGCGCGGCGCGGCCGTCGCGCATCTCCGCATACAGCGCCTCGGCCGCCGCGACTTCCTCGCGCGCGGGCTTGGAGCGGATCGAGATATAGCCGGTGACGGCGCCGTTCTCGACCACCGGGGTGACGTTTGCCCGCACCCAATAATAATCGCCGCCCTTGGTGCGGTTCTTCACCAGCCCTTCCCAGGGCCGTCCCTGCTTCACCGTCGCCCACAGGTCGGCGAAGGCCTCCTTCGGCATGTGGGGGTGGCGGACGAGGTTGTGGGGGGCGCCGATCAGCTCATGTTCGTCAAAGCCGCTGATCTCGACGAAGGCTTGGTTCACGAAGGTGATGCGCCCGCCGGTATCGGTGCGGGACACCAAGGGAACCCCCTCGGTCAGATGGACTTCCCGGTCGGTGATCGGTGTGTTGACGCGCATGACGCGGATCCGCTCCAGCCAAAGCCTTGAAGGAATCGGCCGGGTGTGGAGGCGGAACGAAAGCCGCCGGACGACCATATCGGTTGCCACCCCGGTCCGGACCTTTCACTGCAAGCGGTATGCCGGATCATTTTGTCAGTAAACGAACACACTCCGCGTTGCTCTACAGCGGCAGTGCGAAGTCCCCTCGGCACATTCTTCGCAAAATGCATCCGGAAAAGAGGACTGACCCCAAAGTATTATGCATTTTTGAAAATGCTTTGCCGTCTGATCATTCAGCTGCGCAACGACCCGTTGGACAGCCCGTCCAGCGGGATCGCGGTGACGCTTTTCACCTCTTCCATCACGGCGTAGGTGTGGGTTTCCCGCACGCCGCGGGCGGTGGACAGCAACTCGCCCAGGAACAGGCGGTATTCGTTCATGTCGCGCACCCGGGCCTTGACCAGATAGTCGAAACCGCCGGCCACCATGTGGCATTCCATGATCTGCGGCATGCGCAGCACGGTGGCCTTGAAGTCGTCGAAATTGTCAGGCGTGGTGCGGTCCAGCACCACCTCGACGAAGACCAGCATCCCCGCTTCCAGCCGGTGCGGGTCGAGCAGCGCGACATAGCGCTGGATGATCCCGTCGGCCTGCAGCCGTTTCACCCGCTCCAGGCAGGCGGCCGGGCTGAGGTTGATGCGGCGTGCCAGCTCCACATTGCTGAGGCGGCCGTCATCCTGCAGTTCGCGCAGGATCTTGATGTCGGTGGAATCGAGATTGCGGTCCATCGGCGGCTCGGAATGCTGTTCGGCTGGCAGCCCCGATCCTAGCGGAAAAAACGGGACCAAGCCATGCCGGACCATAGCCGGAGCGGCGAAGACGCCGCCGATCCGAAGCCCGTTCGTTCCGGATGCGGCCCCGGATGTCGCCACAGATGTCGCCCTGGACGCCGATCAGGCCGCCAGCGGCAGGGCCACCGTCATGCGCAGGCCGCCCGTCGGGCGGTTCTCGGCGCGGACACGGCCGCCGAATGCCTCGATGTTGCGCCGGACGATCCACAGGCCGATGCCGAAATGGGCCGCGCCGGCCTGATGCGCCGCCGCCTCGTCCTCCGGCATGCCGCGGCCGGGTTCGCGGTGGGAGAAATAGCGTTCGAAGATACGGTCCAGGTTGGCGGGATCGACGCCCGGCCCTTCGTCGTCCACCACCAGCTCCGCCCAGGCGCCCGTGCGGGTCAGGCGGACGCTGACCGTCCCGTCGGGCGGCGAGAAGCTGACGGCGTTCTCCACCAGATTCTCGACGATGGTCTCCAGCGTCTCCTCGCTGGCCCGCACCACCAGCCCGGCATCGATGCGCGAGCGCATGTGCAGGCGGCGTTCCGCCAGAAGCCCGGTATAGCCGCCGGCCATCCGCTCTACCAGCTGCGACAGGTCGACCCGGCGGCGCGACGGGGCCAGCAGGTCGGCCGCCGCCTCGTCCATGCGGCGGGCGAAGGACACCAGCCCGTCCAGCTTGTCCAGCGACTTCTCGATCATCGTCAGGGCGCGCTGGCTGCGGGTGTTCTCCGCCGGCATGGCGCGGCGCAGCGGCTCCACCGACTGGCGGATCACGGCGATCGGCGTCTTGAAGGCGTGGGCGTTGTCCTCGGCGGCACGGCGCAGCGATTGGGCGCTGTCGCGCAGGGTGGACACCAGCCGGTCGAAATCCTCGGCCACGCCGGCCAGTTCCGGCACGGTGTTGCGCGCGGCGAAGGAGGCGTCGGGGTCGCCGCGCTCGGGCGTATCGTCGCCGCCGACGATGCGGCGGGCCAGATCGCCGAAGCGGTTCAGGTTGCGCCAGATGCCGGCGAGCACCGCCAGCACCAGGGCGGCCATCGCCAGATAGATTGCGGCGGCGGCCTGGACCGCCGGCGTGCTCCAGTAAGGCCGGCCGATGGAGGAGGAGATGTAGGCTTCCGTCGCGTGGCTGGTCACCAGCGCCCAGCAGCCGAAGCTGGTCTTGATCGGGGTGATGGAGGACAGCACCTCCTCCCCGCCTTCCAGATGGGGGACGCGCATCGCCAGCGTCGAATTGCCGGCGCAGCTCGACCCCAGCCGGTCCAGCACGCCCTGTTCGAGCAGCAGGCGCCGTTCGGCGTCGATGTCGGCGGTGGACAGGCTGGGCGCCGCGGCGACGTAGAAGAAGGGTTCCGGCCCGGCCTTGGCGCCGGACGGGGTGGTGGCGGCGCCGGTGGCGGTCACGCGCGGGCGAACCAGCAGCTTCAGCCGCGTGCGGTCGTCGCCATAGCGGGCGAGCGCGATGCTCAGGCTGGGAAGGGCGGTGCGGTCGACGCCCAGCAGTTCGGGTTCCAGCGCGCGGGCGATCAGCTCGCCCTGGCGCTGGGCGCTTTTCAGCAGAAGCTGCTGCGACGCCTCGTCGGCGCGCTGGAACTGGTCATAGAGCAGGACTGGCACTGCGATGAAGACAAGGGTGAGCAGCAGCAGGCGGCTCGCCATCGAGCGCCAGAGCCAGAGCAGGCGGGCGGACGCCCGTCGGGGCGCCCGCATCGCGAGGTCAATCGGCAGCAGCGCCATCGATCAGCATATCCTCGCCCATACCATCCTCGTCGCGGCCCTGGTTGGCCGCGTTCTCGCCCTTGCCCCAGCGATAGCCGAAGCCGGGATAGTTCTCGATGCAGGCGAAGTTGGCGTCGACCGAACGGAACTTCTGGCGGATGCGCTTGATGAAGGCGCGGACGTTGGCGCGATAGCCCGACGGGCCGTAACCGGCGACGAAGCCCTTGCCGTGGACGAGATCGTAGATCTCGCGGTACGACACGTCCTCTTCCGGGCGGGTCGACATCAGCTTGACGATGTTGAACTCGGTCAGCGTCAGGTCGATGCGCTTGCCCTTCCAGAAGGCGCGGCTGTTGTCCAGGCGCAGCTCCAGCTCGCCCAGGCGGTGGCTGGTGTTGTTGCCGCCGGCCTCCGCATCCTCGGCGCCCTTGGTGGCGTCGCCCTTGATGCCGTCCAGGATCAGGCGCATGCGCTTCAGCAGGATCGACAGGCTGCGTGACTTCTCGACGAAGTCCAGCGCGCCGCCGGCCAGGGCGGCCTCTTCATAAATCTGGTCGGACAGCACGGTCAGGAAGATGACCGGCGTGGCGATGCCGCGGGCGCGCATCTGGCGCAGAACGTCGATGCCGTCCAGCTTGGGCATGCGCCAGTCCAGGAGGACGATATCGACCGCCCCGCCTTCGGCGAAGAAGTCGAGCGCCGGTTCGCCGCGGTCGAAGGTGATGACCTCGTACCCCTCGTCGCCGAGGTTGAGGCTGAGCGACTCACGGAACAGGTCGTCGTCGTCCACCAGAGCGATGCGGGCAATGGTCGGTTCAGTCATTGCGGACATTCCCTTGTTCGACTCCGCCTTACTGAATCCCGGCGCGGACAGGGCGCCCTGCGTCAGCTTGAGCGAGGAGTTGGGCGAAGCATCGGTGGTCGGCGTCAGGGACATTTTGGCTGCTCTTCATATCGTAAGAGAGGGCGCGGAAGTCCTGGGACGAGGTCATATCCATGAAGAAGAACACCTTGAGGGTGCAATCGCCCTTGGCATACCGCCAGATCTTGGCGGGAGGCGCCTCTTCCCGTGCAACGGGGGACCCCAGGAGTTTGAGAGTCTGGACTTCGTCCAGCCCGACAAGGCTGTCGGGGTCGGCGTTGGTGGTTGCGGGTTGGGTGGGCGTGCCCCCCGTCGGCGATGTCGCCGCCTGGGCGGCGTTAGGCTGCATTGCCGTCTGGGCGGCGTTGTCGGATCCGATGGCCGCCAGATGGGTGGTGGCCTGATCGGCGGTCATTTGGCCGGCAGTCAGTTCCCCGGCGGTCACCGGCGGCCCCGGTTGCGGCATCGGCAGGGCCGGCGCCAGCGTGGCGGCGTCGGCAGCCTTCCGAACCGGCTTGGGCTTCGGCACCGGCGGGGCCGCCGGATGTGCGGGCGGGCGGGCCGCCGTCACATCCGGTCCGCCCCACGGCCCTGCCGTGTTGGACGGGCAGCCGGCCAGCAGCAGGACCGCGACCAGCAGGCCCGCATGTCGGCCCCGGCCGGCGGCGTAGGCGCCGTACTGCGCCACATCGCGGAGGACTGCCGGCACGGTCATTGGGGCGGGCCTTTCAAATCCAAGGGGAACGGACATATCGGCATTAACACGGGACGAACCATTTCCATCTAGCCTGGAAGTCAACTTCGCGTGCTGGTTGGAGTTGGCCGCGTCTGATGTGCCTAAACTCAATCCAGTCTGGTTAATGGCGCGTTAAAGCCACAGCCCATACCCCCATTTTGCGAAAGCCCATCAATATTTTCCGAAGTTTCGTTTGATTTTCGAGCGATTCTGGGAGGGGTCGCCAGAGTCTTTGCTCAAAAGTGGTATGAAATTCGGCAAAATCCATTACGCGCTGACCACCGCCTTGGTGAAATACGGAGCGGGACAGGACGTGACAGAAATGAGGCGGGAGGATGGCGGGGATTGGACCGGCTGGTGGCCGCTGCCCAAAAAACAATCGGCGGCGGAGCCACCCGGGTATGGCTCCGCCGCCGAACAGCCGGACGGGCAACAGGTCATGTGGCGGCGCGCTATGAGCGGCCGTGGGTCGTTGCCACTGGAACTCCAGCCGTGGTTCCGACCGGCGCTCAGTCCGGTCGGCGTCGTGGGAACAATGCGTTTTCGGCACCATCCATCACGCCGATCATGATGCGCCGGACGGCCCGGACCGTCAAGTTTGTAGTACGTACAATTTAGGATGCCGCATATCCGGATGATGCTGACGGCGGACGACCGCGACGCTTCCGGTCAAGGCGCATAGAGGTTGTTGATCTGCCGGGCATGGCCGACCGACACCAGGATGTCGAGCAACTCCTTGACCCGCGGCGACTTGGCGCCCTTGAACTGTCGGGCGAGGCTTTCGGCTTCGACGGCACGGCCGCAGCGGCTCAGCGCCGCCATCAGGCTATGGACCTGTTCGGTCGGCGCCTTCGGCCAGACGATCCGCTTCGCCGTGTCCGCCGCGATGTCGAGCGTCGCCGCGATCTGGACGGCGGCGCCCTGCCCCTTCGGGTTCTGGTAGTCCGGCCGCAGCCAGCGGACGAGCCCGTCGCGTTCCTCGCGGTGGCGCTCGGCGTTCAGCGCCACGAGATTTTCCAGGATCCGCGCATCCTCCAGATCGGCCGGCCAGCCATAGGCGTCGGCCACCGCATGGTCGATCCGGCTGTGGAGGTCCAGCATGACGCCGACCTGCCCCAACTGGTAGATCTCCATCTCGCGCGCGGTCAGCTCCTCCCGGCTCCGTCCCTTCTCCAGGACATTGTAAAGCTCGGTCAGCGTCAGCCGGTCGGGATGCTCGGCCAGCACCCGCTTGCGATGGGCGTCGAGTTCCTCGGCGAGCTGACCGATCACGCGCTTCTGATGCGGCGTGGCGTTGGGGAAGGGGAAGGGGAAGGGGAAGGGGAAGGGGAAGGGGAAGGTGTCGAAGCAGCGGGTTTTGTTGTAGCGCGGCCGATCTTCCAGCGTACCACCCGCTGCCAAAGACCATTTGACATGGATTTTGCTGCTTAAGACACCAAGAGTATACCCATCGCTGAGCGCGATGTTAACTAGCATATTATCCGGAACAACACTATTGCTCAAAAATTGAAATGTTCTGTGTCGTGAAGTTTCTACTGTCGAAATATATCGAAATTGGCCGTAAAATGCACTTCTCATTTCCTTTCTTGGTTCACCGAACACCCACCAAATCTCACGATAAGATTGCCTGTTGTTGGAATCCCTCTCCGGCTTCACGCGGTCCAGCAGCCACTGATAAACGTCAGGATACGTCTGCCTGACCTCGGCTTCTGTCATGCCGAACAGGTCGATCACCATCAGCCCACGGGAGCGGCCGGTCAGATCACGGCCGTTCCGGTATTCGCGTATCCTCTCTTCCAATCCGGCAATCCGCCCCAGACCGAGGGCGCGCGCCTGTGCCGGGGTGACGAGAAAGCCCGACCCATGGAGCTTCACGCCGGGAGAGGACAGCCCATCATTTGCCTTGAGCGCTTTCGCTGCCGCCACGTCCGCTCCGGTGGTCAGGTTCGCGTGTATGCGCCCCTGCCGCACGGCAAGCACCACCGGCACCGCCCCGTCCCGATCCGGTGCCTGCCCCTCATGCACCACGGTCTTCAACAAGCCGGTCCGTTCGTCATGCTCGACGGGCGCACCCACCGTCATCGCCACCCGCACCGCCGCCGCGCCCTGCCCATCCGCCCAGGGGTGGTCCGGGATGGCGAAGGTCAGATACAGGGGCGTCTTCGCGCCCAGATGGCGTTGGATGACCCGGCGGCTGAAGGTCTGGGTGATGCTGTTGGTGGTGATGAAGCCGAAGCGCCGGGCCTTGCCCTTGCGCACCAGATCGGCCGCCTTGTCCCACCAGTAGGTGACGAAATCGGCGCCGCCGGGCATGTGCGGGTAGGCCTTCCACAGCGCCTCGGCATAGCCGTCGCCCAGTTCGGCACGCAGGTCCTTGCCGGCGATGAAGGGCGGGTTGCCGACGATGTAGTCGGCCTGCGGCCAGTCCGCCGGCCTGGTGCCGACATGGCGTTGCAGCGGAACCGTGCGGCTTTCGTCCGGCACCTCCTGGCTGGTGAAGGGGTCGGTCCTCCAACTGACGCCGTCCCACTTCACCCGCGGCTGTCCGGCCTCGTCCAGCATCGGTTCCACCCGATCCCAGCTCAGCACCGCGTCGCATTGCCGGATGTTGTCGTAGGAGTGGAGGATCGGCTCGCTCAAGCTTTCCGGTCCGCGCTGGCGCAGATGGCATTGCAGATGACCGATCCAGATCACCAGTTCGGCGATCGGCACGGCGCGGGGATTCTTCTCCAGCCCAAGAAGCTGGTGCGGCCCGACGGTATGCCCGGCAAGATCGAGATTGGCCTGCGTCCCGCCGCCGATTTCCTCCAGCGTCGCAATGACCTCCCCTTCCAGGGCCTTCATCTTCTCCAAGGCGACGTAAAGGAAATTTCCACTTCCGCAGGCGGGGTCCAGAATTTTGACGGAACAGAGCTTTTGGTGGAACTCCTTGATCTGCTTGATCGCTTGCGCATGATCGTTCTTTTGCTGGGCGGTTTCGGCGATTACCTGCGCATTCCGCCACTCCGCCATCAGCGGTTCGATCACGGCCGGCACCACCAGCCTTTCCACATAGGCGCGCGGCGTGAAGAAGGCGCCGTACTGGCTGCGCTCGCGCTTGCTCAGCGCGTTTTCCAGCAGGGTTCCGAAGATCGCCGGCTCCACATTCTTCCAGTCGCGTGAGCAGGCGGCGATCAGTTCGCCGATCTCCTGTTCGTCGAGCGCCAGCGCCTCGGCTTCGCGGAACAGCCCGCCGTTGAAATGCCGGACGCGGGCGCGGATGGTGGTGTCGTGATCGCTGCCCCTGTCCATGCTGCGCCAGAAGGGCTCCAGATAGCGCGGCAGGAATTGCGGGTTCGGCCGGGCGTCGTTCAGCACGCCGGTGAAGGCGCCGTCCGGCAGCAGCCCGACATTCTGCGAGAATGCGGTGAACAGGCAGCGCATCAGGAACAGCGCCACCTGTTTCGGCTCGTAGCGCTTTTCCAGGCTCTGCACCAGCCGGGCAAGCCGCTGTGCGATGTCCCGCGTCACCTCGGCCCGCCGGGCGCTGGGGTCGAGACTCTTGGGCGCTTCCCAGATCGCCTTCAGCCGCGCCCGTATCTCCGGATCGGCGAGGTCCGCCAGCCTGATCCGGTGCGACCGGCTGTCGGGAAAGGGCATGTAGGCCTTGCCCAGCCCGGTGAAGTCGGCATAGGTCTCGATCACATGCCCGACATCGACGACGATCAGGAAGGGCGGCCAGCCATGATCGGTCGGCAGCGCCTTGGCATAGCGTTCGGCCTGGGCGCGCGCCTGCCGCATCAGCCGGTCCCATGACGGGCGCGTCCCGGCAGGCGGGGAACTGTGGGGCAGCCCGCCGAACAGGTCGGCGCCCTCATGCCCGCCGCGCTGGCGCTTGCGCGACTGCTTGGCCTCCAGAACGAAGCAATCCCGCTTGTAGCAGTCGAGATAGTTGTTCCGTCCGTCGTCGCCCTCCAGATCGAGCGCCCGAACCCTCTTCTCATAGACGTAGATGTTGAGCGCGTCCTGCTCCGACGATGCTTCCGGCTCCGCGGTACCGATCAGGGCACAGAGCTGATTGATGAATTTCTGGTAGTTGGCGCGCTCCGACCCGCCCTTGTCGCTCCAATATCTGATGAAGGCTTCGGGGGATTGGTGTGCCGCTTCATCGACGGGTATGCCCTTTCGGTCAGCGCCAGGACCGGTATAGGCATCAAAATGCGACCTTGACGCGCTTTCCCCAACCAACACAGACGACGCCATACCATCCCCACCGACGGATTTCCCGAATACAAGAAATTCAACCGTGGGATAGATATTTTCACGCCGTCAAAGCCTTCCTGATATCACCTCAAATCGTCAAGACTGAATGCATAAATCGCGTCATTGGGCGGAAGCTATCCGCAGGGTTGATGACCACATTCCTTGCACAACGAAGACTCAACAGAAAAACACGACCGACTCGGCAAGAGTAATGCCATGGTGTGCATTGAGCTTATTATCTCTGATTTTCAAATATGATGCAGAAACCATTAATGTTCTACAGTAAAAATCTGCAACATCCATATGCATTACCTCGCCGCCCCCCAAATACGAAAGGGCCGCGCCCCCTTTCGGAAGCGCGGCCCTTCGTTGCCGAAGGTTCCCTCACGCACAACCACGAGCGCGGGCCACCTTCGATGCGGTGGGGCGGCCGATGGCGTCGCTGATGAACGCCCCGGCCGCGATCAGCTTGTCCAGATCGACGCCCGTCTCGATGCCGAGGCCGTTCAGCATGTACAGCACATCCTCGCTCGCCACGTTGCCGCTGGCGCCCTTGGCATAGGGGCAGCCGCCAAGCCCGGCGACGGAGCTGTCGACCACCGCCACGCCCATCTGCAGCGCCGCCAGGATGTTGGCGAGAGCCTGCCCGTAGGTGTCGTGGAAATGGACGGCGATCTTCTCCACCGGCACCCGCTCCGCCACCGCGGCGATCATCAGCTGCGCCTTGGTCGGCGTCCCCGTGCCGATGGTGTCGCCCAGCGAGATCTCGTAGCAGCCCATGGCGAACAGCCGCTCCGCCACGTCCGCCACCGCCTTCGGCGCAATCTCCCCCTCATAGGGGCAGCCGAGCACACAGGACACATAGCCGCGCACCGGCACGCCCGCCGCCTTGGCCTGCTCCATGACGGGCGCGAAGCGGTCCAGGCTCTCGGCGATGGAGCAGTTGATGTTCTTCTGGCTGAAGCTCTCCGAGGCGGCACCGAACACCGCCACCTCGTCAGCCTTGGCCGCCAGCGCGCCCTCCAGCCCCTTCAGGTTGGGGGTGAGGGCGGCATAGCGCACGCCGGGCTTGCGGGCGATGCCGGCCAGCACCTCGGCGCTGTCGCCCATCTGCGGCACCCATTTGGGCGAGACGAAGCTGGCCGCCTCGACCACGCTCAAGCCGGCATCGGACAGGCGGTTGACCAGCTCCACCTTCACCGCCGTCGGCACCATCGACTTTTCGTTCTGGAGGCCGTCGCGCGGGCCGACCTCCACCATGCGGACGAACTTTGGCAGCTGCATCGTCAGGCCTCCGCGATGTCGAGAACCAGCAGGTCGACGCCTTCCGACACCTGATCGCCCGCCGCGAAATTCACGGCGCTGACGGTGCCGGCCGCCGGGGCCTTGATGGTGTGCTCCATCTTCATGGCTTCCAGCAGCATCAGCGGCGCGCCGGCCTCGACGCTCTGGCCCGGCTCGACCAGAACGCGGACCACGGTGCCCGGCATCGGCGCGGTCAGACGGCCGGAGCCGCCCTCCTGCTCCGCCGCGCGGGCGCTGGGGTCGTCCAGCATCAGGCGGGACACCGCGCCGTCGATCAGCACGGTGATGTCCAGCCCCTGCTGTACCACGGTGGCACGGGTGCGCATGCCGTCCAGCGTCGCCGTCAGCAGCCCATCCGACAGGCTGACCCCGGTCACCGGCATCGCCTTGCCGCCATCCACCGCGACCTCATAGCCATCGCTGCGGAAGTGCAACGTCACCTCGCGCGCCGTCTCCCCGTCCATCAGGCGCAGGTCGTAATGGTTCTCCTCGTTCAGCCGCCAGCCATTGGCGAGCAGCCAAGGCGAGTAGCGGTCCGACCGGGCGCGAAGAGCGGCCTGGGCCTCCTCCCGGCGCTTCAGCAACACCGACAGGGCGGCGGCGGCCAGTGCCTTGTCGGCCACCGGGGCCGGCGGTGGCAGCAGGTCGGCGCGGTGGCGCTCGATGAAGCCGGTGTCGATCTCCACCGCCTTGAAGGCCGGATGGCCGGCGATGGCGCCGAGGAAGCCGACGTTGGTGGTGACGCCGACCACCTCATACTCGGCCAGCGCCACGCGCAGGCGGCGCAAGGCGCTGTCGCGGTCCTCGTCCCAGACGATCAGCTTGGCGATCATCGGGTCGTAATACATCGTCACCGAATCGCCCTCGCGGACACCGGTGTCGACGCGGACATGTTCATTCTCGGCCGGCGGGCGCAGGCGCACCAGCTTGCCGATGGCCGGCAGGAAGTCGCGCTGCGGATCTTCCGCGTACAGCCGCGCCTCAAAGGCATGGCCCCGGCGGGTCAGCTGGTCCTGGCGCAGCGGCAGCTCCGCCCCGGCGGCGACGCGCAACTGCCACTCGACCAGATCGAGCCCGGTGATCTTCTCCGTCACCGGATGCTCCACCTGCAGGCGGGTGTTCATCTCGATGAAGTAGAAGCCGCCATCCTCATAGAGGAACTCGACGGTGCCGGCGCCGACATAGTTGACCGCCTTGGCGGCGGCGACCGCGGCCTCGCCCATGCGGCGGCGGAGGTCGTCGGGCAGGTTCGGGGCCGGCGCCTCCTCGATCACCTTCTGGTGGCGGCGCTGGACCGAGCAGTCGCGCTCGAACAGATAGACGCCGTTGCCGTGGGTGTCGCAGAAGACCTGGATTTCGACATGGCGCGGCCGGCCGAGATACTTCTCCAGCAGCAGGCTGTCGTCGCCGAAGGCGGCCTTGGCCTCGCGCTGGGCGCCGGCCACCGCATCGGCCAGCTCGTTGGCGGCGCGCACCACGCGCATGCCCTTGCCGCCGCCGCCGGCCGACGCCTTGACCAGCACCGGGTAGCCGATGCGTTCGGCCTCCGCCGACAGGGTGGCGAAGTCCTGGTCGGTGCCGTGATAGCCCGGCACCAGCGGCACGTCGGCGTTCGCCATCAGCCGCTTGGATTCCGCCTTGGAGCCCATGACGCGGATCGCCTCGATCGGCGGGCCGATGAAGACGATTCCGGCCTCGGCGCAGGCCGCGGCGAAACCGGCATTCTCCGACAGGAAGCCGTAGCCGGGATGGATGGCCTGCGCGCCCGTGCGCTTTGCCACGTCGAGGATGACGTCGCCGCGCAGATAGCTTTCGCCGACCGGGGCCGGGCCGATGCAGACGGCCTCGTCGGCCATCTGGACATGCATCGCCTTGGCGTCGGCCTCCGAATGGACGGCGACGGTCTTGATGCCCAGGCGGCGGGCGGTGCGGATGACCCGGCAGGCGATTTCGCCGCGGTTGGCGATCAGGATCTTGTCGAACATGTGGATCAGCTCCGCCAGGACGGGGTGCGTTTGTCGAGGAAGGCGCCGACGCCCTCCTTGCCTTCGGCGCTGGCGCGCTGGCGAGCGATGCGCTCCGCCGTGTCGCGCACCACGTCGTCGGTCAGCGGCCGGCGGGCGACGGCGCGGATCAGCTCCTTGGCGGCGGTGACCGCCGTCGGCGCGCTGTCCATCAGAGCCCTAACCGTCTTCGCCACCGTCTCTTCCAGCCCGTCGGCATTGGTCAGCTCATGCAGCAGGCCGATGCGGTGGGCCTCCGCCGCGCTGAACCGCTCGCCGGTCAGGAAGTAGCGGCGGCAGGCGCGTTCGCCGATGGCGGCGATAACATAGGGGCTGATGGCGGCGGGAATGATGCCCAGCCGCACCTCCGACAGGGCGAAGGTCGCGGTCTCCACCCCGATGGCGATGTCACAGGCCGAAACCAGCCCGACGCCGCCGCCGAAGGCCGGACCCTGCACCACGGCGACCGTGGGCTTCGGGCATTCGTCCAGCGTGCGCAGCATGGTGGCGAGCCCCATGGCGTCGGCCAGATTCTCCTGATGGGAGTAGCCGGCCATCTTCTTCATCCAGGACAGATCAGCCCCGGCCGAGAAGCTCTTGCCCACCCCGCGCAGCAGGACAACACGCACCGCCGGAGCCTCGCCCACCTGCCGGAAGGCCGCGGTGAGGTCGGCGATGACCTGCTCGTTGAAGGCGTTGTGCACGTCGCCGCGGTTCATGGTGACGGTGGCGACGCCGCTGTCGGCAACCTCGATCAAAATGTCGCTCATGCTCGCCCCCATCACATCCGGAACACGCCGAACGGCGTCTTCGGCACCGGCGCGTTCAAGGACGCCGACAGGCCGAGGCCCAGCACCATGCGGGTGTCCGCCGGGTCGATGATGCCGTCGTCCCACAGCCGGGCGCTGGCATAATAGGCGTGGCTCTCACGTTCGAACTGGGCGCGGATCGGCGCCTTCAGCGCCTCCTCGTCCTCGGCCGACCACGGCTTGCCCTGGGCTTCCATGGCGTCGCGCTTGACCTGGGCCAGCACGCCGGCCGCCTGCTCGCCGCCCATGACGGAGATGCGGGCGTTCGGCCACATCCACATGAAGCGCGGGGAGTAGGCGCGGCCGCACATGCCGTAATTGCCGGCGCCATAGCTGCCGCCGATGATGACCGTGAACTTCGGCACCTTGGCGCAGGCGACCGCGGTGACCAGCTTGGCGCCGTCCTTGGCGATGCCGCCGGCCTCGTACTTGCGGCCCACCATGAAGCCGGTGATGTTCTGCAGGAACACCAGCGGGATGCGGCGCTGGCAGCACAGCTCGACGAAATGGGCGCCCTTCAGGGCGGATTCGCTGAACAGGATGCCGTTGTTGGCGATGATGCCGACGGGATAGCCGAAGATGTGGGCGAAGCCGGTCACCAGCGTCGTGCCGTAGAGCGGCTTGAACTCGTCGAAGCGCGATCCGTCAACCACCCGCGCGATCACCTCGCGCACGTCGAACGGCTTGCGGGCATCGCTGGGGATGACGCCGTACAGCTCGCGCGGATCGAAGGCCGGCTCCTCCGGCTCGCGCAGGTCGAGGTCGATGTGCTTGGCGCGGTTCAGGTTCGACACCACGCGGCGCGCCATCGCCAGGGCGTGGGCGTCGTTCATCGCGTAATGGTCGGTGACGCCCGAGGTGCGGGAGTGCACGTCGGCGCCGCCGAGATCCTCGGCCGATACCACCTCGCCGGTTGCGGCCTTCACCAGCGGCGGGCCGCCCAGGAAGATGGTGCCCTGGTTGCGGACGATGATCGCCTCGTCTGACATTGCCGGGACATAGGCGCCGCCGGCGGTGCAGCTGCCCATCACCACGGCGATCTGCGGGATGCCCTCGGCCGACATGTTGGCCTGGTTGTAGAAGATGCGGCCGAAATGGTCGCGGTCGGGGAAGACCTCGTCCTGGTTCGGCAGGTTGGCGCCGCCCGAATCCACCAGATAGATGCAGGGCAGGTTGTTCTGCTGGGCGATCTCCTGCGCGCGCAGGTGCTTCTTGACCGTCAGCGGGTAATAGGTGCCGCCCTTCACCGTCGCGTCGTTGGCGACGATCATGCACTCCTGCCCGGCGACGCTGCCGATGCCGGCGATGATGCCGGCGGACGGGATGTCCTCGGCATAGACGCCGTCGGCGGCCAGCTGCGACAGCTCCAGAAACGGCGAGCCGACGTCAAGCAGCTGGCGGATGCGCTCGCGCGGCAGCAGCTTGCCGCGGGCGAGATGCTTTTCACGAGCCTTGGCGCCGCCGCCCTGCTGGATGGCAGCGACCTTCCGGCGCAGATCGTCGACCAGCGCCTGCATGGCGTCGGCGTTGGCCTGGAACTCGGCGGAGCGCGCGTTCAGGGCGCTCTTCAGGACGGTCATGCCGTCTTCCTCCCGGTTTGGCGGTCTTGATTACTGGACGAGAGCACGGCTGATGACCAGCCGCTGGATGTCGCTGGTGCCCTCGTAGATCTGGCAGACCCGGACGTCGCGATAGATGCGCTCCACCGGGAAATCGTTGAGGTAGCCATAGCCGCCATGGATCTGGATGGCGTCGGAGCAGACCTTCTCCGCGATCTCGGAGGCGAACAGCTTCGCCATCGCCGCCTCCTTCATACAGGGCACCCCGGCGTCACGCAGGCTGGCGGCATGCAGCACCATCTGGCGCGCCGCCTCCACCCGCGTCGCCATGTCGGCGAGGCGGAAGGCGATGGCCTGGTGCTGGATGATCGGCACGCCCATGCTCTGGCGCTCCTGGGCATAGCGGATGGCGTGGTCGAGCGCCGCGCGCGCCATGCCGACCGACTGCGAGGCGATGCCGATGCGCCCGCCCTCCAAATTCGCCAGCGCCACCTTGTAGCCCGCCCCCTCGGCCCCGAGCATCAGCTCGGCGGGAACCCGGCACTCCTCGAACACGATCTGGCAGGTGTCGGAGCAGTGCTGGCCCAGCTTCTCCTCCGTCCGCGCCACCTGATAGCCCGGCGTGTCCGTCGGCACGATGAAGGCGCTCAACCCCTTCTTACCGGCCGCCGGATCGGTCACCGCGAAGACGATGGCGACATCGGCCTGCGAGCCGGAGGTGATGAACTGCTTGGTGCCGTTCAGCACCCAGTGATCGCCGTCGCGCCGGGCGCGGGTCTTGATCGCCGAGGCGTCGGACCCGGCCTGCGGTTCGGTCAGGCAGAAGGCGCCCAGCATCTCGCCGCGCGCCATCGGCTTGAGGAAACGGTCCTTCTGGGCGTCCGTGCCGAACTTCAGGATCGGCATGCAGCCGACCGAATTGTGCACGCTCATGATGGTGGAGACCGCACCGTCACCGGCGGCGATCTCCTCGATAGCGAGCGCGTAGGCGACATGATCGGTGGCGGCGCCGCCGAACTCCTCCGGCACCAGCATGCCCATCAGCCCGAGTTCGCCCATCTCGGCGAGTTCCGCCTTGGGAAAGGCGCCGCTGCGGTCACGCTCGGCGGCGGTCGGAGCGAGCCGGTCCTGCGCGAAGGCGCGGGCCATGTCGCGGACCATGGTCTGTTCTTCGGTCAGGTGCATGCTGGTCCTCCCTGGTCATTATTGCCCTCTCCTGCCCCGGGAGAGGGAGGGGACCCGCGCCGTCAGGCGTGGGGAGGGTGAGGGGTGAGCCAAGGAACCGGAAGCGCATGGCTCCTTGCACCACCCCTCACCCTTCCCATGCTCCGCATGGGCCCCTTCCCTCTCCCGGGGCGGGAGAGGGAGTGTCTTACACCCGCTCCACCGCGATCGCCGTCGCCTCACCACCGCCGATGCACAAGCTGGCCACACCGCGCTTCAGGTCATACTTCTCCAGCGCCGACAGCAGCGTCACCAGGATCCGCGCCCCCGAGGCCCCGATCGGATGCCCCAGCGCACAGGCGCCGCCATGGACGTTCACCTTGTCGTGCGGCAGGTCGAGATCGCGCATCGCCGCCATGGTCACCACGGCGAACGCCTCGTTGATCTCGAACAGGTCGACGTCGCGGGCGGACCAGCCCACCTTCTCGAACAGCTTCTGCATCGCGCCGACCGGAGCCGTCGTGAACAGCGCCGGCTGCTGGGCATGGTTGGAATGGCCCTTGATCTCGGCGATCACGCGCAGGCCGAGGCGGTCAGCCTCGCTGCGGGTGGTGACGATGAGCGCAGCACCACCGTCCGAAATCGACGAGGCGTTCGCCGCCGTCACCGTGCCGTCCTTGGCGAAGGCGGGCTTCAGCGTCGGGATCTTCTTGGCATCGCCCTTGCCCGGCTGCTCGTCGGTGTCGACCAGCGTGTCGCCCTTGCGGCCCTTGACCAGAACCGGCGCGATCTCTGCCTTGAAGGAGCCGTCCTCCACCGCCTTGCGGGCGCGGGTCAGGCTTTCGATGGCGTAGTTGTCCTGCGCCTCGCGGGTGAAGTTGTAGCTGCTGGCGCATTCCTCGGCGAAGGTGCCCATCAGGCGGCCCTTCTCGTAGGCATCCTCCAGACCGTCGAAGAACATGTGGTCCAGCACCTTGCCGTGACCCATGCGGTAGCCGGCGCGGGCGCGGTCCAGCAGGTAGGGGGCATTCGACATGCTCTCCATGCCGCCGGCGACCACCACCTTGGCCGAACCGGCCTTGATGACGTCATGGGCGAACATCACCGCCCGCATGCCCGAGCCGCAGACCTTTGAGATGGTGGTGCAGCCGACACCCTTCGGCAGCCCGGCGCCCAGCGCCGCCTGGCGCGCCGGGGCCTGGCCCAGACCGGCCGACAGCACGTTGCCCATGAACACCTCGTCCACCGCGTCCGCGGCGAGGCCCGAGCGTTCCAGCGCCGCCTGGATGGCGACGGCGCCCAGCTGCGGGCCGGTCAGGCCCATGAGGTCGCCCTGGAAGCCGCCCATCGGCGTGCGGACGGCGGCGGCGATGACGATGCTGTCGGTCATGGTGGTCGGTCCCTTTCCCTCGATCTTTTCCGTCCGGCTTACGCCGTTTCCTTGAACAGTTCGCGCCCGATCAGCATGCGGCGGATCTCGCTGGTGCCGGCGCCGATCTCGTAGAGCTTGGCGTCGCGCAGCAGGCGGCCGGTCGGGTACTCATTGATGTAGCCGTTGCCCCCCAGGGTTTGAATGGCCTCCAGCGCCATCCAGGTCGCCTTTTCGGCGGAGAACAGGATGGCGGCGGCGGCGTCCTTGCGGGTGGTCTCGCCACGGTCGCAGGCCTTGCAGACGGCGTACACATAGGCCTTGGCGGCGTTCATGATGGTGTACATGTCGGCGATCTTGCCCTGCATCAGCTGGAACTCGCCGATGGACTGGCCGAACTGCTTGCGGTCGTGGACATAGGGGATCACCACGTCCATGCAGGCCTGCATGATGCCGAGCGGGCCGCCGGACAGCACCGCGCGCTCGTAATCCAGGCCGGACATCAGCACGTTCACGCCCCGGCCGACGCCGCCCAGAATGTTCTCCTCCGGCACCTCGCAATCCTCGAACACCAGCTCGCCGGTGTTGGAGCCGCGCATGCCCAGCTTGTCCAGCTTCTGCGCCACCGAGAAGCCCTTGAAGCCCTTCTCCACCAGGAAGGCGGTGATGCCGCGCGGGCCGGCGTTGATGTCGGTCTTGGCGTAAATCACCAGCGTGTCGGCGTCGGGGCCGTTGGTGATCCACATCTTGGTGCCGTTCAGGACGTAGCGGTCGCCCTTCTTCTCGGCCCGCAGCTTCATCGACACCACGTCCGACCCGGCGTTCGGCTCCGACATCGCCAGCGCGCCGATATGCTCGCCGGAGATCAGCTTGGGCAGATAGCGGCGCTTCTGCTCCTCGGTGCCGTTCTTGCGGATCTGGTTGACGCACAGGTTCGAATGGGCACCGTAGCTGAGCCCCACGGAGGCCGAGGCGCGGGACACCTCCTCCATCGCCACGACATGCTCCAGATAGCCCATGCCGGCGCCGCCATACTCCTCCTCGACCGTCACGCCGAGGATGCCGAGGTCGCCCATCTTGCGCCACAGCTCGTTGGGGAACTCGTTGGTGTGGTCGATCTCGGCGGCGCGGGGGGCGATCTCGTTGGCGGCGAAGCTCCGCACCGAATCGCGCAGCATGTCGGCCGACTCGCCGAGGTCGAAATTCAGGCTGGGGTACTGGTTGGACAGCATGGACGTATCGCTCCCCTGGGAAATCATCCGTTCTTTGACCATACGTTACCGTATGGCGAGGCAGGTGGCAAGGGGGTAGCTGAGACGGCCGAAAACCCGTTGAGCTTCAGGAGACTGGCCGCGCCGCACCTCCACCACGACTTTCCACATCGCGGAAGAATCAAGGTCTCCGCCGATTTTCCCCAATCTTTTCAAGGCTGCCATGCATGTTGAATACTGTATTCCAGCCCGGCGAAGGTCGTTATAAGAGAAGCCAAGGCGTTATGTCCGGCCAGTACCAACGATTTGGGGGACCAACCAATGATTCGCGTGCCTCGCCCGAACCTGGACGGCTTCACCATGGCCCTGGTGGCGACCGTTGGTCTGGCGACCGTACTGCCGGTGCACGGGCAGATCGCCCAGGGGGTGCATTGGCTGGCGGAGGCGGCCATCGCGCTGCTGTTCTTCCTGCACGGCGCCCGGCTGCCGCGGGAAGAGGTGGTGGCGGGCATGGCGCATTGGCGCCTGCATCTGCTGATCTTCGGCCTGACCTTCGTCGCCTTCCCGCTGATCGGCTGGGCGGTGGTGGAAACGCTGCCGCACAGCCTGCTGCCGCCGGCCCTGGCGATCGGGGTGCAGTTCCTCTGCCTGCTGCCCTCCACGGTCCAGTCCTCCATCGCCTTCACCTCGATGGCGCGGGGCAACGTCGCGGCGGCGGTGTGCAGCTCCACCCTGTCCAACATCTCCGGCATCCTGATGACGCCGCTGCTGGTGGCGCTGTTCCTGAAGGTGCAGGGGAGCGCGCTGTCGCTCGACACGCTGCAGACCATCGCGGCGCAGCTCCTGCTGCCCTTCGTCGCCGGTCAGCTTCTGCGGCACTGGGTCGGCGCCTGGGCGGCGCGGCACAAGACGATGCTGCGCTTCACCGACCGCAGCTCGATCCTGCTGGTCGTCTATCTCGCCTTCAGCGAGGCGGTGGTGAACGGGCTGTGGCATCAGGTGCCGCCGGCCGCGCTGGGTATGGTGGTACTGATCGACGGCGCCATCCTGGCGGCCTTCCTGATCGGCACGACGCTGCTCAGCCGCCGACTGGGCTTCTCCCGCGCCGACGAGGCGGTGATCGTCTTCTGCGGCTCGAAGAAGTCGCTGGTCAGCGGCGTGCCGATGGCCGGCGTGCTGTTCGCCCCGGCCACCGCCGGCCTGGTGCTGCTGCCGGTGATGGTGTTCCACCAGATCCAGCTGATGGTCGGCGCCATCCTGGCCCGCCGCTACGCCGACGAGGATGAAGCGCGGGGCGCCCTGCCGGCGGCGTCGTAAGGAGGCGCCCTCTCCCGGGGCGGGAGAGGGAAACGCTCTCCGCCTACCCCCTACTCCTCCGCGAACTCGCCGGTCGCGGCCATGATGGCGGTGCGGAGCTGGTCGGCCTTGGCGGGGCCGGCGACCAGCTCCAGCAGGCGCAGGGCGTAGAACAGGCTAATCTCCGCCGTTTCCGCATCGTCCGGGTCGCCAGCCGCCTTGGGATACTGCGCCAGCAGGGCCTGTGCCCGCGCCATCAGCCCCTTTTCCATCGACACCATCGCGGTCTTCAGCGGCTCGTGCAGGCCCAGCGCATCGGCCAGCCCCTCGCAGCGGCGCAGCGCGCGGGCGTGGTCCTCGGCCGCCGCCTGGGCGTCCTCGTCCACCGCGGCGGGGCGGCCATTCCCGGCCGGGGCCGCGACGGCGGTCAGGATGCCGCCGGACGCGGTGTCGAGCACGGTGCCGGTCACCATCGTTCGCACCGCCGCCTTCACCGCCTCCAGCCGCTCGCGATAGACCGGCTCGGCCAGGAAATCCATGACGGCAGTGGTGGTGTTGACGCTGGCGACCAGCCGCTCGGCGATGGCGATGGCCTCATCCGGCGCGATGGCGGCGGCGGCCACACCCGGTCCGGCGCTGTAGCCGTTGCCGTCCAGCCGGGCCGACCGCTCCTCCAGATTGGTGACCACCAGCCCGCTCAACTGGGCGAAGATCACCGGCTGCTCGCGCCGCGCCTTGCCGAAATCCAGATCGTTCAGCACCGTCAGCAGGTCGGCCGGGTTGGCGATGCGCGAGGCGGCGACCAGCAGCAGGTAATAGACCAGCCCGGTGGACTGCCGTGCCACCGCCTGGACTGCCTGCTCGATGACGCCGACATGCTCGTCCTCGAACGCCGGCAGCGGCTTCGGGGCCAGCGCGTCCTTCAGCGATTCCACCATCAGCCCGATCTCCAGGAAGGCGGCGACGTCCAGCACCTGCCGCTGCAAGTCCTCATCGCCATGCAGCACGCGCCACAGCGCGTGCCGGGCCCCGTCCTGCTCCACCGCGCTGCGGATCGCCTGGGCGGCCATCGGCCACAGCCGGCGTCCGATGTTGCGCAGCGTGTTGAGATTGCCGGGCGCCGTCTCCTGCACCTGCCGGTCGAGCTGGTCGATCAGGGCGCTGTCGCCGCACTCCGTCACCAGCGTCCACACCGGGTCGATCACCCGCCGCTCGATGCGGCCCAGCGGCACGTCGACTCCGCTGAAGCTTTCCAGCACGTCCTCGAACGGCATGCACAGCACGCGCTTCAGCGTCGGGCGGCGCTCGGGACGCACCTGGACCAGCCGCGGACGGATGGCGGCGAAGGTCTGGCGCACGTCGGGATGGTCGCGCACCCGCTCCAGCAGCCGGACCACCTCGATGAACTTGTCCTCGGGGATGTCGAACAGCTGGGTCTCCAGCCCCGGCAGGCGGTCCGCCTGCCCCTTTTCCCCCGACCCGCCCGTCATGGCACGCGTGCTTTCACCGCCTCGATCCGGCGGATGGCGTCGATGTCCATCTGGCCGGTGCGCCAGTCCTCCAGCATGCGGACGGAGCGGCGGTGCGCCACCTTGACCTGCTTGGCATCCTCGGCGAAGTCGCGGCTCGACTCCTTGCGCGGCAGCAGCGGCAGGATGCGGAACAGGTCGTTGACGGTCGCCGCCTGCTGGTGGTGGTCCTCGGCCTGCGCCACCTCCCACGCCCCGGTGATGTGGCTCCAGCCGTCGAGCAGCCACGCCATGCGGCCGGCCTGGGCACGTACGCGCAGGATCTCGCTGTCCCAGTCGCGCATCAGCGGCCCGATGGCCTCGATCCGCCGGTGGAAGTCGCCCAGAACCTTGTCGCCGATGGCGATGGTGTGCTGCGCCACCTCGGCGCAGAACTGCGCCACCGGGGCGGCGTCGCTCGGCACGTCGCGCGCCCAACTGGTCATGCTGTCGCGGAAGGCCTTCAGGTCGTTCAGCCCGCGCGTCAGCCGCCCCGGCCTGGGCGAGCGCGCCAGCCCAACCGGCGCGGTGACCGCGGCAATGTCGGCCAAGCGGGCATAGAGCAGCGTGGCGTCCATCTTCAGGCTTTCCGCCGCGCGGGTCATCAGCTGCCGGGTCACCCGCTGCCCCTCGTCGGTGTCGATGCCAGCCTTCAGCATCTCCGGCGATTCCAGACCCACCGCCTTCAGGATCGCCAGGATCAGCAGGTAGTGGGTCAGCGTGCTCTGCTCCTCGTCCTCCTCCAGGGCGCGGCGGGCGGCCTGCGCCGCCTGCGGCCCGGCAAGCCCGCGCCGCGCCGCCTTCAGCGTCGCCCGGCGGATCTCATGCGGGGAGCAGGCATCCTCCTTCACGATCAGGTCGTGCAGATAGCGGTCGTGCATGGTCATCGACACCATCTCCGGCACCGCCTTCCAGGCGACGACATAGATGCCCATGCCCTGCGACAGGCTGGGGATCAGCACCTCCAGCTTCGACCGTTCGCCCCGGCGCACGCGGGTCTGGGACAGCAGCGGCGTGGTGAAGGCCACCGCGGCCCCCCGCTCCTCGAAGGTCGACGGCGCGTATTCGATCGCACCTTTCAACATGATTGCCGTTCCGGATTCGCTTGGTCGTTCACTTGCGCCGGCGACGTCCCAGCCCCCCAGGTCCGTCGCAACCGCCACGCCCTCATCATTACATGGTCGTAAGAAAAGCGGCGGCGACCAATTTGTGCTGAATTGTAGCGCAGTGCGACGGCCTGTCGCAGTCGACAACAGTAGGCATAGGGTGACCGAGCCTGTCCATCAGGGTTTTCCTTGGGGCTACCTCCGCGACAGCTTGACCGTCGCCGCGGCGGGGCGGGAATTACCCGCGCAACTTTATAAAGCCGACGGGAAATCTCCGTACCGGCCGCACTGCCGTCAGCACCGCGCGACTGCTCTGGCGCTTTGCGCGGACGCCCCTTGCGCTTTGCGCGGCGACGCGACAGTTTGGGCGAAGGTTACACCGCGAACATGGGAGACGCAGAGGGTGAGCAACATCGGCATCGTGCTCGGACGGTTCCACCGCAAAGAGGTGGAAGAGATGCTGGACGAGGCGCGCACCGTCGCCGCCCGCCGCGGCCTCGGCATCGTCGCCGAGGTCTGGGTTCCCGGCTCGATGGAAAAGCCGCTGGCGATCAAGCGCCTGCTGATGCGCGACGACGTCGCCGGCGCCGTGGCGCTGGGCATCATCGAGCGGGGCGAGACCGAGCACGGCAACGTCATGGGCCATGCCGTGATCTCCAGCCTGATCGACCTGCAGCTCCAGTTCATGAAGCCGGTCGGCGTCGGCATCCTCGGGCCGGGCATCAACCCGTCGCAGATCCCGCCGCGCATCCGTCCCTACGCCGCCGCCGCGGTGGACGCCTGCGCCGACCTGATCGAGCAGGGCTGAGGCTTTTCAGCGTCAGGCGGGGCGCCGCCGGTGCAGCAGATGCATCGCCCCGCCGAACAGCAGGCCCCAGAAGGCCGAACCGATCCCGAGGAAGGACAGCCCCGACGCGGTGGTCAGCAGCGTGACCAGGGCGGGAATCCGGTCCTCCTCGGCCTGCACCGCCGCCAGCAGCGAGCCGCCGCAGGGGCCGATCAGCGCCAGCCCGGCCACCGCCTCGATCAGGATCGGCGGTGACCGGGTGACCAGCGTCGCCGCAGTCGCCGCCAGCGCCGTCAACAGCATATAGCCGACACCGCCGGCGACGGCGGCCTGCCAGCGCCGCTCCGGCTGCGGGCCGGCATCGGGGCCGGCGCACATGGCCGCGGTGATCGCCGCCAGATTGACGGTCGGCGCCCCGAACGGCGCGGTGAGCGCGGAGGCGAGGCCGGTGGCCAGGAAGGTCGGCGGCACGCGCGGCGCATAGCCGAAGCTCGCCAGCACCGCCAGACCGGGAATGTTCTGCGACGCCATGGTGACGACGAACAGCGGCAGCGCCAGACCGACCAGCGCCTCCCATGTGAAGACCGGCATCACCGGCGCCAGCGACGGCCAGGGATCGGACGGCAGCGCGCCCGACAGCGGCGGGTCCAGCGCCATCGCCGCCAGCGCCACGGCGACCGCCGCCGGCACGGCATAGATCCGGGCGATTCGCCCCACCAGCGCCCAGGTCGCCAGAACCAGCAGCCCAAGCCCCGGCGCCTGCCCCATCGCCAGGAAGGGGGCAAGGCACAGCTTCAGCAGCAGACCGGCAAGCATGGCGTTGGTCAGCGGCTTCGGGATCGCGGCGATCCAGCGGCCGAGCGGCCTCCACAGCCCCGCCGCCACGATCAGCACCGCCGCCACCAGGAAGGCGCCGACCACCGCGGGAAAGCCCCCCGCCACCGGACCCGTCGCCGCCAGCATCGCCATGCCCGGCGTGGTCCAGGCGATGCTGATCGGCTGGCGCTGCCGCCAGGACAGCCAGACCGCCGACAACCCCATGGAGAATCCAACCGCGACGAGGCCGGAGGCGATCTGCGCCGTGCCCGCTCCCGCCGCCGCCAGCCCCTGGATCACCACCGCTACCGACCCGGCATAGCCGACCAACGCCACCACCAGCCCGGTGACGAGCGCCGAAACCGAGAGCCTAGACCATGCCGGGCGCAAGGGAGACGCGGCTCGAACCGGCGACGTCAGCGACTGCGGAGCCGGAGAGCGTGGATTGGGGGGCGAGCCGGACATGCCCGGTCCTTTCCAATGGATGACAGGCGGCATAAAGATCGTTAGATTGGATCCAATATCCGTGCAAGCGGATTCTCGGAATCTCACTCCGCCGCTCCACCCCGAAAGGCCGGCTCCCGCCATGCCCCCCGCCACGCCCCCCAATCCGGACACCGCCTTCCCCGACCTGACCGCGGTGATCGCCCGCAACCGTCCGCGCTTCCGCACGGCGACCGAATTCGTCGAGGCGGCGATGCGCGAGGCGATCCTGGCCGGCGTTCTGCCAGCCGGCGCCCCGTTGCGGCAGGAGGATCTGGCCACCGCCTTCGGCGTCAGCCGCATGCCGGTGCGCGAGGCGCTGCGCCAGCTGGAGGCGCGTGCTCTGGTGGAGTTCCACCCCCACCGGGGTGCCGTGGTCGCGGCGATCTCCGCGGAGGATTCGGCCGACATCGGCACGATCCGCATCGCCCTGGAACCGGCGGCGCTGCGCCTGTCGCTGCCCAGGCTGACGGCGGAGGATCTGACCCTGGCGGCCGATCTGCTGGCGGAGATGGACGGCGAGGCCGATCCGGGCCGGATGGGAGAGCTGAACCGCCGTTTCCACATGACGCTTTACGCCCGCGCCGGCCGGCCACGCCTTCTGGCGCTGGTGGAACAGCATCTGGCAGCCGCAGACCGCTATCTGCGCTTCCAGTTCGTGGCCCTTGGCTACCAGTCACGCTCCCAGGACGACCACTATGCGCTGCTCGCCGCCTGCCGGGACGGCGATGCCGATGCGGCCTGTGCCATCGTGATCGACCATGTGACGGCGGCCGAGAAGGAACTGACCGCCTTCCTGACGAAGCCGGCGTGACGGCGGCGGTGCCCGGAGCGGGACGGCGGCCGGACCGTCACGGCCCTCCCAGCAGCTCGCCCAGCGCGTGGCTCAGCTGGCGCGGGGTTACCGGCTTGTGGATGATGCCCAACCCATGGGCGGCGGCGTCGCGTTCGCAGTCGGGACCGGTCTCGCCGGTCAGGATCAGGCCGGGGATCGTCGCGCTGCCGGGATCGTCGTACAGCGCGCGGATGCGGGCGACCGCGTCGGTCCCGAACTGTCCTTCGCGCAGGCGGTAGTCGGCGAGGATCAGGTCGGGGCGCCGGCCCATCCGGCTCAGCCCCTCCACCGCCTTCTGGGCGGAGCCGGCGACCAGCACCTCGTACCCCCATTCGCGGAAGATCGTCTCCAGCCCCAAGAGCACGATGGCGTCGTCGTCGACCACCACGGCGAAGCGGCCGCGCCCGGCCGTCGCCGCCTCCGCCGCGGTCGCCGGCGCCTCGATGCTGCGGCCGAGCGGCAGGGCGATGACGAAGCTGGTCCCCTGCCCCGGCTTGGACTGGACGTCCACCGGATGGTTCAACAGCTGCGACAGCCGCCGCACGATGGCCAGCCCCAGCCCCAGGCCGCGGTTGCGGTCGCGTTCCGGGTTGCCCACCTGGTGGAACTCCTCCCAGATGCTTTCCAGATGGTCGGGCGGGATGCCGATGCCGGTGTCGCGCACCTCGATCAGCAGCCGCCCGCCAGCCCGGCGGCATTCGATGTCGATCCGCCCGCTCTCGGTGTAGCGCAGGGCGTTCTCCACCAGATTGCGCACCATCCGGGTCAGCAGCGTGCGGTCGGTGCGGGCGGCGGCGTTGCAGGCGAGCATATGCAGTTCCAGCCCCTTCGCCGCCGCCACCGGCCGGTACGACGCGGCGATGTGCTCGAACAGCGGGGCGACCGACACATTCTCGATGTTCGGCTGGACCACGCCGGCATCGAGCCGCGACATGTCGAGCAGGCTGTCCAGCAGCTCCTTCAGCGCGTCCAGCCCGCGTCCCAGATGCATCAGCGCGTTGGCGCCCTGGCTGCCCCGGACATGCGGCTTCAGCACGTCGACGAACAGCAGCAGCGCCTGCAGCGGCTGGCGCAGGTCGTGGCTGGCGGCGGCCAGGAACTTGCCCTTGGCGAGGTCGGCCGCCTCCGCCGACTCCTTCGCCTGCAGCAGAGACTGCTGCGCCTGCCGGCGGGCGGTGATGTCACGGAAATAGACGGAGAGGCCGTCCGCGCTGGGATAGATGTTGACCTCCACCCAGTAGTTCAGCACGGGGGACAGCACCTCCACGGTCATCTCCCGCCCTTCGCGCGCCGCCTGCTTCTGCGCCTCCAGCGACTCGCTTCCCAACGCCTTGGGGAAGACTTCCCACAGGCGGCGGCCCAGCATCGCTTCGCGCGACCGGCCCCAGAGCTGTTCGGCCTTGCGATTGATGTAGGTGAAGCGCCAGTCATGATCGACGGCATAGAAGGCGTCGCTGATGCTCTCCAGGATTGTCACCGCCCGCTCGTGAGAGGCGCGGGCCTCCTCCTCCGCCCGCTTGCGCATGGTGATGTCGCGGAAGAAGCAGCCCACCCCTTCCGCCGTCGGCAGGAAACGGATTTCCAGCCACATGGTTGTGCCTTCGCCGTCGAAACGCTTTTCGATGCTGGTCGGCTGGCGCTCCGTCATCGTCCTGCGGCACAGCGCCTCCAAGTCCGACCCGGCGAACTGCGGCCACACCTCCCACAGACGGCGGCCGCGCATCATCGACAGCGACTGGCGGACGAGCTGTTCGGCGCGGCGGTTCTGGTAGATGACGCGATAGTCGCCGTCCAGCGCCACCAGCGCCTCGTCGATGCTGTCGAGGATGTCGGTGGCGCGCCGGCGGGCGTCGGCGATGGCCTCCTCCATCCGCCGCTCGTCGGAGCGGTCATGCAGGATCCACAGGAAGCCGTCCTCGTCGCCCTGGAGCGGCAGGATGGTCAGCGCACCCCAGACGGCGGAGCCGTCCCGGTGGCGAAAGGCACGCTCCTCCTGGATGCGGCCCTCGGCCAGCGCCCGCACCCGCAGCGCGTCGGCCACGCCCGCGGCAGCTTCCTCCGGCGCAAACAGGATATCGACCGGCTGGCCCCGCGCCTCTTCCTCCGTCCAGCCCAGGATGCGGGCGGCACCGGGATTCCAACTGGTCACCCGGCCGTTCGGCGACAGGGTCAGAATGGCGTGGCCGGTGGCGCTGTCCAGGATCGCGCGCAGCCGCCTTTCGCTGTCGGCATGGGCGGCGCGGCTGTGTTCCAGCGCGTTGAAGGCGGTGCGCAGATCCTCGTTCAGCGCGCTGACCGTCAGCAGGTCGTCGCAGCCGCTGCAGGCGGTGGACAGCGCGGTCTGCAGCCGGGCGTTCTCCCGCTCCAGTTCCTCCAACCGCGCCAGTAGTTTTGCGTCTGGTCCAGAACCCGGTTGGGCATGCCCGCCCCGCCCGCCTTCCATTCGGTTGCCGACGGACTCGTTCGGGACGGACTGCTGCTTGGTCATAGGCGCCCAAGAAAAACGAAAGTCTCAGAAACCGAGAGTGCGCAATGACTAAAGCCGCTGTAAACCTTCCAAAAGCAATATTCCACCTGATCATAAGTGTAAGAAATTTTATTGATGTTGTTACCGCACATCGGTGATTGCCTTCACCATCGCCCGTACGCCCGCGTCGAGTACTTTGTCACGCCGCAATACCAACCCTAACTTGCGGATCAATGGCGGCATCAGTGGCTGAACTGCGAAGCGGTCGCAATCCTGCGGACTTTCGACGGTGACCGACGGCAGGATCGACCGGCCCAGCCCGGCAGCGACGAGGTTCTTGATCGCCTCCACATTGCCCAGTTCCATCGCCGGGCGCGGCTGGATGCCGCCGGCCATGAACCAGCCGTCGATCACCGCGCGCATGGTCCCGCCGCGCTCGTACAGGATCAGCGTCTGGTCGGCCAGCGCCGCCGGGGCAACTCCCGCCGCCGGGGACCGGGCGCCGTCGCTGGGACCTCCTCTGGGACCGACGCAGACCAGTTCCTCGGCACAGACCGGTTCGATGGACAGGCCGGGACGGCCGGCCGGCAGCGTGACCAGCGCCAGATCGAGCGAGCCGCCCTCCACCGCGTCCAGAATGTCGGGCGTGTTGCCGGTGACGACGATGATCTCCAGCCCCGGATGGGCGCTGCGCAGCGCCGTCAGGATCGGCGGCAGGCGGTAGATGCAGGCGGTGGCGCCGGTGCCGATGCGCACGCGCCCGACCTGCCCGGCGCGGTGGCGGCCCATGGCGACGGCCGCCGCCTCCATCTCCTCGCGCAGCCGACGAATGAAGGGCAGCAGGTCGCGGCCGGCCGCCGTCGGCAAGGCCCGCTTGCCCACCCGCTCGACCAGCCGCACGCCGAAGCGCTCCTCCAGATTGCGGATCTGCATGCTGACCGCCGGCTGGGTCAGGCCGAGCCGGCCGGCCGCCTCGGTGAAGCCGCCATGCTCGACGACGGTGGCGAAGGTGATGAGTTGGTCGAGGTTCAGGCCGCGCATACCCACAGCTTTCCTTATGATTCCGATCAAATCAATAAATTTGCCTTTTTATCCGCCCTCCGCGACGGTGTGGCCATGACGACCGCCGCCATCCCCGCTCCTGCCGACCACCCAGCCCCCCGCCCGATCTGGCTCGTGCTGCTGTGCGCCAGCCGCTTCGCCACCTCGCTGTCCTTCATGGTCTATGCCGGCGCGCTCGGGCCGGCGATGCAGGCCTGGGGCATGTCGGCGGGCGAGGCCGGGTCGATCCAGACCGCCTTCAACGTCGGTTACGCCCTGTCGCTGGTCGGGTCCTCCTGGTTCGCCGACAGTCTGGGCGCCAAGCGCGTCTTCCTGTGGGCCAGTTGGGCGACGGCGCTGACCGGGCTCGCCTTCGCCGTCTTCGCCCGCTCGGCGGAAAGCGGGCTGCTGCTGTTCGCGCTGGTGGGATTGACCCAGGGCGGCACCTACGCCCCCTCCATCATGCTGGTGGCGCAGGGGGTGCCGGCGGCGCGGCGCGGCGCGGCGGTGGGCTGGCTACTGGCGGCGGGGTCGCTCGGCTATTTCGGCTCCATCGCGCTTGCCGCCGGCCTGTCGGAGCGCTTCGGCTACGAGGCCGCCTTCATCGCCTGCGGGCTGGGGCCGCTGTTGGCGGCGCTGCTTGGCACGCCGGGGCTGCGCGGCCGGGCCAATCTGGTGGCGGGCGGCGGAACGCGGCGGCTGCGCGGCGCCTTCCGCTTCCTGGCCGACCGCCGCTCCCTCCTGCTGACCGTGGGCTACACCACCCATTGCTGGGAACTGCTGGGCATGTGGGCGTGGCTGCCTGCCTTCCTCACCGCCTGCCTCGCCGGGTCCGGCGGTGCCGGGATACGTGGCTTGTGGATCGCCGGGGCCATCCACATCTCGGGCTTCCTGTCCTCGCTGCTGATGGGGCGTGCCTCCGACCGGCTGGGCCGGCGAGCGGTGCTGGTGGCGATGGGGGTGCTGGGCGCCGCCTGCTCCTTCACCATCGGCTGGATGGACGGGATGCCGCTGGCGCTGGTGCTGGCGGTGGCGGCGCTTTACGGCTTTTCCGCGCTGGGCGATTCGCCGGTGCTGTCCACGGCGATGACGGAATCGGTCGAGCCGGGCAGCCTGGGGGCGGCGCTCGCCGTGCGCTCCATCCTCGGCTTCGGCGCCGGCGGTGCGGCACCGCTGGCGGTCGGTCTGGTGCTCGACCATGCGGGCGGCACCGGTGGCTCCGGCTGGGGCTGGGGATTCGCGCTTCTCGGCGTCGGCGGCGGGTTGGCGACCGTCTGCGCCCTTCTTCTTCCCGCCGACCGTCCTCAACGGAGCTGACTCATCATGCCTGCCATCACGGTGCGGGCGTCCGCCGACGCCGACATTCCCGCCATCACCGCCCTCTACGCCCACCATGTCCTGTACGGCACCGCTTCCTTCGAAGAGGTTCCGCCGGACGAGGCGGAGATGGCTCGCCGCCAAGCCGACATCCTGGCCCGCGGCCTGCCCTATCTGGTGGCGGAGTGCGAGGGACGGCTGGCCGGCTACGCCTATGCCGGGCCGTACCGCACGCGCAGCGCCTACCGCTTCACGCTGGAGAACTCCGTCTATGTCGCCGAGGACATGGGCCGGCGCGGCATCGGCCGAGCGCTGATGGCCCCGCTGCTGGAGATGTGCGAGGCGGCGGGCTACCGCCGGATGATCGCGGCGATCGGCGACAGCGCCAACCACGGCTCGATCGGCCTGCACAGCGCCTGCGGCTTCCGTCCTGTCGGCATCCTGCCGGCGGTGGGCTTCAAGTTCGGCCGCTGGCTGGATGGCGTGCTGATGGAACGTCCGCTGGGCGAGGGAAGCGACAGTCTGCCGACCGGCTGACCCGCTCAGTCCGCACCCAGCAACTCGTCCCGCCGCGGGCTGGGCGCCGTCACCATCGGCACCGTGCGCGGCAGCTCCACGGTGGGCAGCCGCCACTCCACCGGCGGCGCCGATCCCGGCGTCGGCCGATGGTGGTCCAGCACGGCCAGCACCGTCAGCAGCGCCAGCACCAGCGCCACCACCAGCAGCCGGCGGTCCACCCCGGCCAGAAATCCGTCCTTGTCGTCAGGACCACGGTTGTCGCGATCCAGCAGGGCCATGCTCCGTCCTCCCCTTCCGTCCGCCTCGTCGTCTGGGATCAGCTTGATCGACGCGGCGGATCGTCACAATGTGGATTTGCCGCAGCCTGCCTTCGGTCTAGGCGAAGGCAGGCTGCGGGCGTCGGGACGAACTGCTGGGGGCGGATTGAGCGCGACGAGCGCCGAGGTCCCACACCCGCTGTCGGAAGGCATCGGACGCGTACGGGGTGACCGGTGCACCCGATCGTCAAATATCCGGCCCGTCACTGGCTTGCGGTGAACACTGCCAATTGGGCGTCGAAAGCACGCTTGTAGGCGGGGCGGGCTTCACCGCGGGCAACATAGGCCGAAAGGTTCGGATGCTCGCCGAGCAGACCCGACGCTTTCAGCCTCAGCAGCACCGACACCATCAACAGATCACCCGCGCTGAATGCACCGTCGAGCCACTCGGCATCGCCTAGGCGGGCCGACAGTTGCTGCAGCCGGACACGAATCCGCTCCTCAACCAGCGGGAGCCTCTCCTTGCTCCAGGGCTTATCGCTTTCCAGAACCTTGGTGGTTACCAGATCGAGGATCGGCGGCTCGACCGTGTTGAGCGCGGCAAACATCCACATGAGTACACGCGCCCGCGCCTGTGCATCACCGGGTAACAGGCCTGCATGGCGTTCCGCGATATGGAAGACGATCGCACCCGTCTCGAACAGGGCGAAGTCACCATCCTCGAAGGTTGGAATCTGCCCGAAAGGATGAAGCGCCAGATGCGCGGGTTCCTTCATCGCAGCAAAGGAAACAAGGCGAACCTCATAGGGTTGGCCCACCTCTTCAAGTGCCCAGCGGACGCGCGTGTCGCGCGCCAAGCCCCTGCCGCCGTCGGGTGACCGCTCGAACGCGGTGATCGTGATGGTCATTCCACGGCTCCATTCCCGGCTGGACGTTTCAAGCCTGCGATCCGGCGCGGACGGCCGCCTCAAGCGCAGCGATGTCAATTTTGCGCATCGTCATCATGGCGTCGAAGGCGCGTTTCGCCGCAACGCCGTCGGAACCCGTCGTCAACTCGAGCAGCCGCCTCGGCGTGATCTGCCAGGAGAATCCCCACCGGTCCTTGCACCAACCGCAAGCGCTCTCAGTGCCGCCGCTGGTGACGATCGCATTCCAATAGCGATCGGTTTCTTCCTGGCTTTCGGTAACGACCATGAAGCTGACCGCTTCATTCGCCGTGAAATTCGGTCCACCGTTCAGACCCACGAGCCGCCGGCCGAGCACCGTGAATTCGACGGTCAATTCGGCGCCTTCGTGCCCACCGGGGAAATTGCCGGGCGCCCTGTTCACACGGTCGACATGGCTGTCGGGAAAAGTGTCGGCGTAGAACCTGGCCGCTTCGGCGGCTTGGCCATGGTCGAACCACAGACAGGTTACGAGATCGGTCATATCCGGCGCTCCTACTGGCTTGGTTGCTTCCACGCTTGCGTGCGGCGATCGGTGCCGCCCTACATGTTGATTTCTGGTTCGACCAGCTTTGCGAATTTCCGCAGGCTTTCCTGCCAGCCGAGATAGCAGGCCTCCAACGGGATCGCGTCCGGCACGCCCGCCTGCTCGATCGTCATGTCCGTGCCGACCGACACGGCCCTCAAGGTCACGGTCACTTTCATCTCGCCCGGCAGGTTGGGGTCATCGAACCTGTCCGTGTAGACGAGCCGCTCGTTGGGGACGAGCTCAAGATATTCGCCCCCGAACGAGTGGCTGTGGCCCGTGGTGAAATTGCGGAACGACATCCTGTGCCTGCCGCCGACCACGGCATTCAGTTCATGTACCGTGCAAGTGAAGCCGTGGGGCGGCAGCCAGCTGGCAATGGCGTCCGGCTCCACGATTGCCCGGTAGA
Organism: uncultured Azospirillum sp.; assembly: GCF_946480385.1. Next base: position 19,184 of record NZ_CAMLJP010000005.1, on the reverse strand, counting down.
CTTTCTCCGGCTTGGCATTGACGACGCGATGCAGGCGGACAGTGTTGGGCATGTCAGTTCACCTTCGTTGCGGGGTTGGAGCTTTTGCCGCTGTCCGAGCGGAACAGCAGCGTCAGGTAGCGATGGAGATGGTCGATGCTGTCGGCGGCGATGGACGCACCGCCCTTGGCCTTGGCGAGGACGAAGGCGCCCTGGAGAACGGCCTGGGTGTGAAGTGCGAGGCTTTCGGCACTCCAATCGGCGTTCACACCATATTTCCGCATGGCTTCGCGGATGTCGGTCTCAAGTGTCTGCGCATGGCCGGCGATATTGCGGGCGCATGCGGCCACGATCTCGGGACGGGTCTCATAGGCTTCTTGGGTAATCATGCCGGCGAAACAGGTGAAATCGGGAAGGTCTCCGGCAAGCAACTCTTTGCGGAACTCCAGGTAAGCGAGCAGCCGGTCCAGCGGGTCTGCGAGATCATGGTAGGGCGCCCGTGCGAACAGGCCGCCGGTCACCGCATCCCAATGGGCGACAGCCGCAAGCATCAGGTCGTCCTTGCTCTTGAAGTGATGGAAGAAGCTTCCCTTGGTGACGCCGGCCTCGGCGCAGAGATCCTCGATCCGCGTCGCCGTATAGCCCTTGGTGCGCACGACCTTCAGCGCCGCGTCGAGAAGTCTGGCCTTTGAATCCGGCTGCATGTCGATCACCCACTCACTATACCCACTGGTTGGTTTGTGCCGACTGGTCGGTATGGTGTCAAGCGGATAGAGCGCGCCTGCCCATCTTCGCTGGAAAATGTTTGCTCAACCTCGACCGCCGGATGGCGGCGGATGCGCCCGACGTCCAGGGATGTCTCTCACGGCTTTTTTGGCCAGGCACGGCGGATGGATGCCGTGCGCCCCTTGGGATTTCGTGCGTCCAGAGTGTAGCCGGATCAAGCGGGACCGCGTAAACCGATTGCACGAAAGACCGGAAGCGCAGGGTTTTTCCGGCGCTTCGACAAGCACCAAAAAGACCCTGGTTCCAAGTCCACGACGCTCCATCCCTTCGTCTGGCGATCGGCTTCACGCTTCAGATCGAAGCCGAATTCACGCAATCCATTCTAATTGCCGAACCAGTCGCCAAGGGCCGTCAGGAGGCCTTCGGTGCTTCCTTCTCCGACCCATGCCACATGTCCATCCGGTCGGATCAGGAGGGCGGTCGGAGTCCGGACCATGCCAATGACGGGAAGCTCGCACACCCCCTCAAATTCCGCATCGACCAGTTTGACGCGCTCCTTCCACGCGTCGATGGCCGGGAAGCCAGTTTTCCCGAAGTCGAGCAGCACCGGCCGCGCATCATGCAGGAGCGCGAAGACCCGCGTCGGCCCCTCGGCGGTGACGATGTCCAGATCCGGCATGCGACGGCCGAGCAGAGGGTGCCCCCCTTCCGGGCCATAGCGGATGTCGAGGCCGGACACCATGGCGGAATACCACCTCCTCGGCTCGTCCATCTGCATCGCCTTCGCCACGAACGCCCGGAGCGCCGTTGTGCGTTCGTCACCGCGGTTGAGTGCGGTCAGCGCCAGAGTGAGCTCGAGCAGCGCCGCTCCGACCGGGTGCCGCTCCGCATGGTAGGTATCGAGCAGGCTTTCCGGCGAGATGCCCTTCACCACCTGGGCCAGTTTCCATCCGAGGTTCGCGGCGTCCTGCAGCCCGACGTTCAGCCCCTGCCCACCAACGGGAGAATGAACGTGCGCGGCATCTCCCGCGAGCAGGACGCGGCCCTTCCGATAGGCCTCCGCCTGCCGCGCCGCATCCGTGAAGCGCGACATCCAGGTGATCCGATGGATGCCCAGATCCGATCCGTAGGTGGCTGTGAGCGCCGCCCTGAGATCCTCCTCGCCGGGGCTTCCCCCCCGCTCCAGCCGCTGCTCTGTCACTATGCCGCGCACGCGCGGCCCCTCGTCGAGCCGTCCGAGGGCGTACAGGCCGTGCTCCCCATACCGGATGCCGAGCGGCGGTTGATCCTCCATGTCGGCCTCGAAAATAAGGTGGCTCGCCCGCGCCTCGGTTCCCGGAAAGCGGATGCCCGCCGTCTTGCGGACAAGGCTGCGGCCGCCGTCGCAGCCGACCAGATAGCTGCAGCGGAACCTTCGTCCGTCCGTCAGTTGGAGGTCCACGCCTTGTTCGCCGTCGGTGAAGGTCGCCATTTCGCACCCGCGATAGAACGGCACCCGCAATTCGCAGACCCAGTCGGCCAGCCCGCGCTCGATCTTCTCCTGCCAGAGTCCGAGCGTGTAGCTGTGGCGGGTCGCCCGATCGCTGGCATCGAGGATGATGCCAGCGAGGGCGACCGAATGGTGCTTCGTTCCCTGAGGGAGGAACTTGTCCGTTATGCCACGCTGATCGAGCAGTTCGATCGCGCGGGGATGAAGGCCGCTCGCGCGCGACCCCTCAAGCTCCTGGTTCTCGCGCCGCTCGACTATCGCGACATCAACTCCCGCGAGCGCCAATTCGCCGGCCAGCATCAACCCGGTTGGACCGCCTCCGACGATGATCACGTCATGTTGGGTCACCTGCATCGTGCCACTTCATAGATTCAATCGGTGACCCGTCTTGTAGTGAATGGCGGGGGGCTTGAAGCAAGAGCCTTCCGCAACCTATCTGAGAAATGCGGGAGTTCGAATGTTTTCCATCCCGGGGCCGCGGCGACAGGAGCGTCATCGGGGCATTTGCGGGCATCCCGATACGAAGCCGAAAGACCTCCATGGGAATGAGCCATATGGCTGCGCCGGCCAACCCGGTCCTTTTGCGCGACGAGCATGAGCATCCGAACGAAGCACGATGAGAAAGCCCGGTGCCCACGATGCGTGATTTCCATCCGGTAGGAGGCGTACCGTGGCAAGCATTGCCTTGTTCCATTCGGTGCTGGGGCTGCGCGAGGTCGAGATGGAGGCTGCGGCACGGTTGCGTGACGCTGGGCACGAGGTGCTTCTTCCGGATCTGTTTGATGGCGCGAAAACCGATGATCTCGACGAGGGATTCGCCATAAAGGCAAAGATCGGTTGGAAGACCATTCGCGAGAGAGCCTGGACTGCGCTTGCGGATTCTCCCGACAGGTTGGTCCTGATGGGCATCTCGATGGGCGCAGGTGTCGTTGCTGAGATGTGGAAGCTCCGGCCGGATGTTCAGGGGGTGCTGTTGCTTCATGGGTTGGCCTCGTTGCCGGCGGGCGTCTGCGCCGACACGCCGGTGCAACTGCACATCTGTGAAAACGATCCGAGCTTCACGGATACAGAACTGCGTGCATGGAAGGCAAAAGCGGTGGAGGCCAAACTTCTGGCCGATGTTTTCACTTACCAACGCTCGGGGCACTACTTCACAGACAAAACTTCGGCGGATTATAGCGAGGAAGCCACGGCTAGGCTGTGGTGTAGGGTTCTTTCTTTTCTTCGCGCCATTTCTCGATGATGCCCGCCATCAGTTCTCCCCGCCGTCATTCAGCACGCCGTCCAGTTGTCTCTACGCTTCACGCTGAGCTACCGCGATGTCGGGGAGCTTCTGGCGGAGCGCGGTGTGGACGTGAGCTACGAAATGGTCCGGCGCCGGGTTTTGAAGTTTGGGCCAGCCATCGCCCGCAACTTGCGGCGTCTGCGACCGAAGCCCAGCCCGCGCCGGCACGTGGATGAGATGATGGTCCGGATCGGCGGGCGGCTGCTGTACCTGTGGCGGGCCGTCGATGATGAGGGCAAGGTGTTGGAGGTTCTCATCCAGCGCCGACGGGACACGGCGGCGGCCGGCAAGCTGATGCGCACGCTACTCAAGAAGCAGGGCTTTGCCCCGGCCATGGTCTCCCGCCGCACCCCGCGCACATTTCGGACGCAAGCCATGGCCGCCTGGCAATTCCCGCTCCGATGGAGGGCGCCCCCCAGGAGCACTCCAGGACCTTAGACTGGCATCGGATTGAGCCGAGCGAACCCCTCCTGCGTGCGGTACGGATAATAAGGGTAGGCAGGCATCACGTCGCTGGCCGCGTCGAGACGAGTGACTTGCTCGGGTTCGAGCTTCCAGCCAACGGCACCCAGGTTGTCCCGCAGCTGCGCCTCATTGCGGGCGCCGATGATCACCGAGGAGACGGTCGGCCGTGCAAGCAGCCAAGCGATGGCCACCTGAGGAACGCTGCGCCCAGTCTCGGCCGCCACCGCATCCAGCGCATCAACGATGCGGTAGAGGCGCTCCTCGTCGACGGGCGGCCCCCACTGTGCGGTGTCGTGGAGGCGGCTACCCCGAGGGATTGGCTGACCACGGCGGATCTTGCCGGTCAGCCTACCCCAACCGAGCGGGCTCCAGACAAGCGCGCCGACCTTCTGGTCGAGACCAAGGGGCATCAACTCCCATTCGTAATCGCGCCCGGTCAGCGAATAGTAGACCTGATGCGCGACATGGCGTGGCCAACCATGGTGGTCGGCGATGGCGAGCGACTTCATCAGCTGCCAGCCCGCGAAGTTCGAGGCGCCGATATAGCGGACCTTCCCGGCACGGATGAGCGTGTCGAGCGTGTGCAGGACCTCCTCCACCGGGGTGAAGGCGTCGAAGGCGTGTAGCTGGAGCAGGTCGACGTAGTCCGTCCCGAGCCGCTGGAGCGCCGCCTCCACGGCGCCGATCAGCCGGTGACGGGAGACGCCCGCGTCGTTCGGCCCGTCGCCCATGGGCAACCCGGTCTTGGTCGAGATCAGCACCTTGTCGCGCCGCCCGCGGATGGCGGCGGCGAGCACCTCTTCCGAGCCACCGTCCGAATAGACGTCGGCGGTGTCGAAAAGCGTGACGCCAACGTCAAGGCAGATGTCGATCAGCCGCCGGGCGTCATCGACGTCGCTGTTCCCCCAAGCCGAGAACAGCGGACCCTTGCCGCCGAAGGTACCAGTCCCAAAGCTGAGCGCGGGCACCTTGAGGCCCGAGGCACCGAGTGTCCGGTACTCCATGTCTTATCCTTCCTTGATCGAGGCCGTTACGGTTACGCCGAAGGCGTCGCGTGTCGATACCGCCGCCATCCGTATCGCTTCGGCCACCTGCCAAGAATATAGCTGACGGGATGCCTGTGAATTATGCTGCCTCTGGTTCCAGGACCTGTGACGTGGGGTCATCATTGTGACGCGGATGGAGGTAAACCGGGCGGCCGAAATGGAGGTCTTTACGCGGGTCGTCGATCTCGGTGGGTTCACCGCGGCGGCCCGTGTTTGCGGCCTCACTCCATCAGGTGTCAGCAAGCTCATCACGCGGCTGGAGAGACGGCTCGGCACACGGCTGATCCACCGGTCGACGCGCCGACTCAGCCTGACGCCGGAAGGTCAGGCGTTCTATGCCCGCGCAGTGCGGATCCTGGGAGAGATGGAGGAGGCCGAGCGGGAAGCCTCGGCCGGTGCAACGCCACGTGGACACCTGCGCGTCAACAGCAACGTCCCGTTCGGCATGCACTACCTGATACCGCTGGTACCCCAGTTCCTGGCCGCCCATCCAGGCATTACCATTGACCTCGTGCTGTCTGATGCCGTGGTCGACCTGATGGAGGAGCAGGCCGATGTCGCGATCCGGACTGGGCCGCTGCGCCATTCCAGCTTGATGATCCGCAAGCTGGGGAGCACCCGCATGGTCGTGGTCGCCTCTCCCGCTTACCTGGAGCAACATGGGACACCGAGACACCCTGGCGACCTCGCCCGGCACAAGGGAATCGGCTGGACCTTCCCGCGGACCATCGGCGGCTGGCCCTTCCGGACCGACGACGGGATCGAAGAACACATGCCGCCCATCGTCGCACGAGCGAGCGACGGGGATGCCGCGCGCCTTCTCGCCCTGGGTGGCGTCGGGTTCGCGCGACTGGCGCGCTTCCAGGTGGACGCCGACATCGCTTCGGGTGCGCTGATGCCGGTGCTGGAGGATGTGCATCCCGGCGCCAGCGAGGACATCCACGCCGTCTATCTCGGAGGTCCAAGTCCCCTGCCTGCCCGCGTTCGCGCTTTTGTGGACTTCATGGCAAGCCGATGCCGCAATCCCAATGCCTAGGCTCCGGAATTATAGCCAGCAGGCGACGGTCGCGGCGATGTGGGAATGTTGGGCGCTGCCCCGGCCTCTTCGATCTTCCGGCGAACAGCGGCGCTGTCGTATCCCTTGCCGCCGTGCAGGAGATCGGTGGTGAGCAGACGGTCGGCGGCGGTACAGTCGGCCACCTGACCGCCGATCAGTAGGGCCGTCAACCAGAACTGACCGTCATTCATCGCAAAGCCCGTTTTCCGGACAGCCGGATCAGAGGATCCCAAGCCGCTCCTTGATCTGCGGGAAGAAACGCCGGCTGACGGGAATGAGCTGCCCGCGTCTCGTTCTGATCTCCGCCAGGCCATTCTCCAGAAAATTGATCTTCTCAATGAAGTCGATGTTCACGAGATATTGCCGGTGGCAACGCAGCAGAGGCGTTCGATCCTGCAGGATATGCAGCGGCAGCTCGGTCGGCAGTTCGCTGCCGTCGGTGGTGACCACGGAGACGCCGCTGACACCGGAAGCCACATATTCGACCTCCTCCATCCTCAACAACTGGACGTGGTGCTGTCCGAAACATGGGATCTGGCGGAGTTGGTTGGCGCCCGGAAGCTGGCCGATCTTCTGTGGCTCGCGGTTGCGACGGAGGCGGTCCAGGGTCTTGTCGAGGCGGGACTGGTTGACCGGCTTCAGCAGATAGTCAAAGGCATGCTGCTCGAACGCCTGCACGGCATACTCGTCGTAAGCGGTCAGGAAAACGATGTGGGGCATCTTCTCATGGTCGAGCATGCTCAGCATCTCGATGCCGCTCACCCGCGGCATCTGGATGTCCAGGAACACGAGCTCGGGCTTTTCCCGGTTGATCACGCCGATGGCGTCGATGGCGTTGCTGCATTCGGCGATGATGGCAATGTCGTCGGCCTTCGAGAGGACGCGGCGAAGCTCCTTGCGGGCCAACGGCTCGTCATCGACGATGAGGGCGGTGATCATTTGGATGCGGCCTCCAACGGAACCCGGATCGTAATGCGGGTGAAGACATCCCGGTCGGACGCGACCGTAACACCATAGGACGGGCCGAAACAGTTCCTGATGCGGCGGTCCACCAAACTCATGCCGAGCCCCTGCCCGGCCGGCTTCGGCTCGTAAAGTCCGGCATTGTCTTGCACGTCGATGACGAGTTCATCGCCGTCCTCGCGGGCGCTGATCGCGACATGCCCCGGACGGAGCTGTTGCGACGTGCCATGCTTGATCGCGTTTTCGACGACGGGCTGAAGCGTGAAGGCCGGCAGCCGTACGCGGCCGAGACTGTCGGGGATGTCGACGTCCACCGTCAGGCTGTCGGAAAAGCGCGCCCGCTCGATCTGGAGATAGGCGTTCACATGCTCGATCTCCTCGGCCAGCGAGGCGATCTCGCTGGGTCGCTTGAGGTTCATGCGGAAGAAGGTGGACAGGTCGCCGATCAGGTCGCGCGCCTTCTCCGGTTCGTCGCAGGTGACGGCGGCGATGGTGTTCAGCGCGTTGAACAGGAAATGCGGATTGACCTGAGCATGCAGAAGCTTGATTTCCGCCTGGGCCAGCAACGCCTTCTGCTGTTCGTAGCGGCCGGCCAGGATCTGGCTCGACAACAGCTTCGCGATACCCTCGCCCAGCGTCCGGTTGATGGTGGAGAACAGCTTGGTCTTGGGCTCGTACAGCTTGATCGTGCCGATGACGTGGCTGTCCTCGCCGACCAGCGGGATGACCAGCGACGCCCCCAACGGGCAGGTCGGGCTGATCGAGCATTGATAGGCCACCTCGTTGCCGTCGGCATAGGTGACCTCGTTGTGCGCGATGGCCTCCAGTGTGTTCAGCGAAGAGATCGGTGTGCCGGGAAGATGGTGGTCGTCGCCGATGCCGATGAAGGCGAGGATCTTCTCGCGGTCGGTGATGGCGACGGCGCCCACCCCGGTCTCCTCATAGATGATGCGCGCGACGGTCATGCTGTTTTCCTGGTTGAAGCCCCGCCGCAGCACGCCGTCGGCGCGCGCCGCGATGGCCAGCGCCTTGGCGGAGAACAGGCTGGACTGCCGCTCGATCAGGGCGCGGCGGTCGATCAGGATCCCCATGAACAGCGCGGCACCCAGTGAGTTGGCGATCAGTTCCGGCACCGCGATCAGCCGCACGATCTCCAGCGTCTGGTCGAAGGGCTTCGCCACCGCAAGGTCGATCAGCAGTTCCAGCAGCACCCCGGCGAAGGTCAGGGCACCGGCCTTTACGGGATCGAACAGGGCGCGGGTCCTGCCCTGCCGGATGAGATGGCGGTGCATCAGGCCGCCCAGCATCCCCTGCACGACGATGTCGATTCCGGCGGCGAGCGCGAAGGCCCCGCCCAGCGAATAGCGGTGAAGCCCGCCGGTGATGCCGACCCCAAGCCCGACCAGCGGCCCGCCGAGAAGGCCGCCGAGCACCGCGCCGATCGCCGGCGTGTTGGCGATGGCATGGACCACCGGCATGCCGAGGATCGTCCCCATGATGCAGAACAGGGAGAAGATGACGTAGCAGGCCAGCTTGTGCGGCGGTCGGATCGTGGCGTGCGTCAGCGGAATGAAGATCTTCGTCCGGCTGAGGAGATAGGCCACCACGAGATAGACGCACATCTGCTGGAGAAGGACCAGCGAGAGGCCCACGGGATCAATTTGCATCGGTCAGGACTCCCTGCACCTGCGCGTCCGGGCCGTCCGGTGCGGGCAGGCGAGCGACGGCTTATGCTTGGTTAAGGCGCTTGGTTTGACCCATTCGCGGCCGAAAGGCCAGGGAGAAGCGGCGGTCGGGACCGGGTTGGAAATGCGGCGAAACGCACCGCCCGCCGCGCCACCTGCCCCCTTCTCACACCGCTCGCCTCCCGCGGTCTCCGCTCATTTTTCCATTCCGCCGCTCATTTCGCTATTCCACCGCTCCTGAGTTCGGCCGGGAATTGCCAGCAGGGCGTTGATAGGCTTCCTCCAGGTCAACAAAGCGCAGCCTTACCGTGATGGCTTGAAGATCCACAATGGAAGGCATGCTGGAGGCATAAAATGGTCAGCATCTCAACAGAATCCACGAGACTCGGCAATCCTCCTCTGCCATGGACCAGACACGACACCATGTGGATGCTTGGGCTGTTCGGAACGGCCATTGGGGCGGGGACGCTTTTTCTTCCCATCAATGCCGGCCTTGGCGGCTTCTGGCCTCTGGCGGTCATGGCGGTCATCGCCTTCCCCATGACCTATCTGGCCCACCGTGGGCTGTGCCGCTTCATCCTGTCCTCGTCGAAACCGGGCAGCGACATCACCGAGGTGGTGACCGAGCATTTCGGCAGCACCGCGGGCAAGCTCATCACCCTGCTGTACTTCTTCACCATCCTGCCGATCCTGCTGATCTACGGCGTCGGCCTGACCAACACGGTCCAAAGCTTCATGGTGCATCAGCTGGGCATGGTGCCGCCGCCCCGCATCCTGCTGTCGCTCGGCCTGATTCTCGGACTTATGGGCGTCATCAAGCTGGGTGAACAGATGGTCGTCCGGATCATGGGCTGGCTCGTCTACCCCTTCGTCGTGGTCCTGATGGGCATCGGCCTGTATCTCGCCCCCGATTGGAACGGTGCGATCCTCGACCAGATGCCGACCGCCGGACAGTTCAGCCTGACGCTGTGGCTCAGCATCCCGGCCCTGGTGTTCTCCTTCAACCATTCCCCAGCGATCTCGCGTTTCGTCGTCGCCCAACAGAACCACTATGGCGAAGAGGCGGAATCCCAGACCACCCGCATCGAGAAATACGCGGTCGCCATGATGGTGCTGGTCGTCCTGTTCTTCGTCTTCAGCTGCGTCTTCAGCCTGAGCCCGCAGGAACTGGCCGACGCGAAGGCCCAGAACATCTCCATCCTGTCCTATCTCGGCAACAAGTTCGACAACCCGCTGATGGCGCTGCTGACGCCGGCCGTGGCCTTCGTGGCGATCACCAAGTCCTTCTTCGGCCATTATCTCGGCGCCCGCGAAGGTCTGAACGGGCTGATCTCCCAGCATCTGCGCGGCCAGGGCAAGCCGGTCGACGACAAGGCGATCAACCGCTTCAGCGCTCTGTTCATGGTCGCCGCCGTCTGGATCGCCGCCACCCTGAACCCCAGCATCCTCGGCATGATCGAATCGCTCTGCGGTCCCATCATCGCGGCCCTGCTCTTCATCATGCCGATGTACGCAATCCGCAAGGTGCCGGCGATGCGCAAATATGCCGGCCAGCCGGGCAACGTGGTGGTGATGTTCATCGGCAGCGTGGCGATCTCCGCCATCCTCTACTCCCTGCTCAGCCTCTGACGCCCACACCGCTTCCCGCTTCGGGCGGTGCCCCGTCCAGACGCGACGGGCCGCCGCCTGAAGCGGCGAAGAGAAGACCATCGCCCCAGGGCCGTCCACAGGAAGGAAGCAAGCCATGATCAGCATGTTCGACCTCTACAAGGTCGGTATCGGCCCCTCCAGCTCGCACACGGTAGGACCGATGAGGGCAGCCAAGCAGTTCGTGGATGCCCTGCACTTCTGTGGCGGCATCGATGCCACCACCCGCGTCGCGGTCGACATCTACGGCTCGCTGGCGCTGACCGGCAAGGGCCACCACACCGACGTCGCCCTGATGCTGGGCCTCGCCGGCAACCTGCCGGACAGCGTCGTCATCGACACCATCCCCGCCTTTCTGCAACAGGTGCGCAATTCGCTCCGCCTTCCGCTTGGCCGGGAAGGCAGGCAGATCGACTTCCCGCCGACCGCCATCACCTTTCACCGCTCCAACCTGCCCCGGCACGAGAACGGCATGACGATCCAGGCCTTCGACGGCGACCGGCTCCTGCTGGGCAAAACCTATTATTCGATCGGCGGCGGCTTCGTCGTCGACGAGGAGAATTTCGGCAAGCAGAGTGGAGAGGAGGTGGAGCTTCCCTACCCCTACACCTCGGCCACCGATCTGCTGGCGCATTGCCGCGGAACCGGCCTGTCCTTCTCCGGCCTGATCCTGCAGAACGAACTCAGCCTGCACAGTCATCAGGAAATCCGCGATTATTTCTCCACCATCTGGCAGACGATGCGTGCCTGCATGGAGCGTGGCATGACCACCGAGGGCGTGCTGCCGGGGCCGATGCGGGTGCCCCGCCGGGCCGCCCTGCTGCGCCGCCAGCTGGCGTCGTCGGAAGCGCTGTCGCGCGATCCGATGAATGTGGTCGACTGGGTGAACATGTTCGCCTTCGCGGTGAATGAGGAGAATGCGGCGGGCGGACGCGTCGTCACCGCGCCGACGAACGGCGCCTGCGGCATCGTCCCGGCGGTGCTCGCCTATTATCACAATTTCATCAAGCCGCTGGACGACGACGCCTGCGTGCGCTTCTTCCTGGCCTCCGCCGCCATCGGCGCGCTGTACAAGAGGAACGCCTCGATCTCCGGCGCCGAGGTCGGCTGCCAGGGCGAAGTCGGTGTCGCCTGCTCGATGGCGGCGGGCGGCCTGGCCGACCTGATGGGCGGCAGTCCCGAGCAGGTGTGCATCGCCGCCGAAATCGCCATGGAGCACAATCTTGGCCTGACCTGCGACCCGGTCGGTGGGCAGGTGCAGATCCCCTGCATCGAACGCAATGCCATGGGCGCCATGAAGGCCATCAACGCAACGCGCATGGCCCTGCACCGGACCAGCGAACCGCTCGTCTCGCTCGATAAGGTCATCGAAACGATGTTCGAGACCGGCAAGGACATGGATCCGAAATACCGCGAGACATCCTGTGGCGGCCTTGCCGTCAAGGTGGTCGCGCTGCCCTCGCGCTCGGCGCAGGACGCCGACAGCACCAACTGGGCCGCTTGACGCTGCCCGCACCGTCCGCCCGATGGGAGTATCGCGTGATGCACTCAATTGAAACCGAAAGCTTGGCCCACGGTCACGCCAGCGCCGACAACATCACCGAGGCGGTCATTGGGCAGACCGCCAGCAAGTCAGGCCGGTTCACAGCGATGGAGGCCGAGCTGTGCGGCATCCTGACCGGCGGCATCGTCCACCCCGGTCGTGACACCACATCCGATAACCGCCCTGTCGGGCCGCTGCCTGTTTCCGATCTGTGGCTCCACGGGCTGGTTTGCAGCGTGCTCGAAACCATCCTGCCCGGTGAAGGTGGGCTGCCCAAAAACCTGCAACTCGACGTTGAACGGACGGTCCGGCAGGATGAAGCCATCACAGCGACCGTCACTGTCCTCGGAAGACAGTCCACCCCGCAGCTCATCGCCTTCGCCTGCAGCTGCACCGATCGTGACGGTGCCATAGTCGCCAGCGGCAGCATGGAAGTCGCGGTCCCCGCTGAGACGGACGCCTGGCGGGAGGAACAGGCGCGCAGCAAGAAGAGCCGTCGCAGCAGCTACCGCGCTCTTCTGGCAAAATGCGCGGGCCTGCCGCCTTTGCGGATCGCGGTTGTCGACCCGTGCGATGCGGACACGCTCACCTCCATCGTGACCGCGGCCGAAGCCGGATTGATCGAACCGGTTCTGATCGGCCCGGCAGCACGGATCTGCTCGGTGGCCGCACTCTGCCACCTTGATATCCGGCCGTTTCACCTGATCGGCGTCGACCATGAAGCCGCGGCGGAGGCGGCGTCTGTCCTGGCGCAAACCGGCAAGGTAGAGGCGATCATGCTGGGACGTATGAATGACGGAGAATCGCCAAACGCACTGATAGAAATGCGACGCCGCTCTCCCGACAGTCTGCGTATCCTGGGTCTTGGGGCCACTCTGGCGCAAGGCACCGAGGTCCCGGTCCTCCTTACCGGAGAAGCGGATGACATGGATGCCCGCCTTGCCTGCTGTGCGATCGTCTCCCAGCTTACCGCCTCGCGCGGCAGCCGGATCCTGGCAGCGGACTGATCGTGGTGCGACGTCGTCCTCAAAAGTCATAAGAGGCTTATTGACTGTTTCTGCATGATTGTGCACGTTTATACGTGATCAATGATCCTGCGGAGAGCCCCATGGGCGAAAGCGATGCAGCGCTGCGGCTGCCGCAGCAGCGGCAACAACTGATCCTCGATCGGCTCGCACAGAATGGACAGGTTCTCGCCGCCCGTCTTGCCGAGGAGTTCCAGACATCCGAAGACACGATCCGCCGCGATCTACGGGACCTGGCGGCGGCCGGTCTTTGCAAACGGGTTTATGGCGGCGCCCTTCGTCTGTCGCCGGCGTCGGCACCGGCACGGGTGCGATTCGACGCCATGGCGGCACGCACCCATCGGCTGGGCGGGCGTTTGGCCAAATTGGTGACGCCTGGGCAATTCGTGTTCATGGATGCGGGGACCACCGTGCTGGCCGCCGCCACCGCGCTGCCGGACGGTCTGGGGATCACCGTGGCAACGCATGATCCACGGATCGCCACGGCTCTTCTGGGAAAGGAAGGCATCGAACTGATCCTCCTCGGTGGCAGAGTCGATCCTCTGTCGGGGGCCGCACTCGGCCTGCACGCTCTGCGCAGGGCCATGGAGATGCGTCCGGACCTGCTGCTCCTCGGCACTTGTGCGCTTGATGCCTCGGTCGGCATCGGCTGTTTCGGGACGGACGACGCCGAGATGAAACGCACACTCGTCCGCGGCGCCGGCGCGGTCGCGACCGCCGTGGCCAACGAGAAACTGAGCACGGCGGCGCCCTACCTCGTCGCCGCTTCGGATACCCTGTCCGATCTGGTGGTGGAGGCCGACGCACCGGAGGCCGCGCTGGCCGGCATGCAGGCGCTGGGGGTGCGCATCCACTGGGCCGATTCCGTCACGGGAGAAGGAAAGCAATGAGCACACCCCACGCTGTCCGCATCGTCCATGTCGCGCTGTGGACCCGAGATTTGGACAAGGCCGCAGGATTTTGGCAGGCGCATTTCGGCGCCGCGATTGGCCCGGTCTATGCCAGCGCCCGCCGGCCCGGCTTCACCTCCCGCTTCGCCACGCTACCGGAAGGCCCCAGCCTTGAGTTGATGTCCGCGCCCTGGATCGGCTCGGACGACGGACCGGTGGAGCGGTCCGGCTGGGCTCATATCGCCCTGTCGCTGGGGTCGGCCGACGCCGTGCGGAACACCGCCAGCAGGCTGGAAGAATTCGGACTTCTCGTGTCCGCCCCCCGGATGACCGGAGACGGCTTCTACGAAGCAGTGGTTCAGGATCACGATGGCAACCTGATCGAAATCACCGCTTGACGGGCAGGAGGCGCGAGCACTTTCTGCCCGCTCACCGCATTAATCGCCAGAGAGCCGGCGGCGGGCATAGGCGGCGGTGAGGTAACGGCTAACCAAGGCCTCGAAGTCGGCGGCCTTCATCCCACGGATCCCCATTGCCTCGAGCACCACGATCCGCTTGCGCCGGTTCACCTTGTTGTAAATGGAAAAGCCGATCCGGTTGGGCAGAGGCGCCTCCTCATGCAGAGCCAGCACCAGCGCCAGCCGGCGCGATGCCGTCACCTGCATCCCGGCCACATCGGTCCAGGCGATTGCCTCCCGCAACCGGGCCGACACCAGCGCGTCGGGGGTCAAAGTCATCAGCGGCGCCTTCGTCTTGTGGCGGACCCAGGCCGCGTTGGCCAAAGCGATGCAGACACCGAGGGCCGTCACCGCTCCAACGAATGCCGTAGTCCCCGGATCGTTGCCGATGCCGAGTGACTGCCCGAAGAAGAAGGTGCCGATGGCAAAGGCGGCGAACATTGCCGCGATGAAGGCCATGGCCCAGATCATCGGCCTGCCGTTCTCGTAGAGCACCGTGTGCTCCTCCGGAACGGCGGCGGCGGCCTCCAGCTCCGCCCGGTCCAGCCGATGTGCCTCCCGCGCCTCGTCGAGGAACGCCGCCGTCAGAGCCTGACAAATCCCGCTCCAGTCGGCGAACAGCCGATGCGGCAGGCTGGTGTCTTCCGCAACCGGTCCGCGGGCGGCGCGGGCCAGCAGGCGCTCGTCGAGCTGGACGCCAAGGGTGCTGATCCTCAGGGCGGTCGGCGGGTGGCTGTCGGTCGGATGGGGCTGGCACTCTCCCAGATGCGCAGCGGGATCGGGGAGACCGGCTTCGACGCGCCGCTGGATTTCGGCCATTAGATCCGGCCCGGACGTTTCCGGGGCGGAGAAGGCATCATTCAGCGTCCCAAAGATGGCCGGCGCCAGTGACGCGCTGCGAAGCAAGGCAAGGGGAACGCTCTCCGGACCACTGACCAGACTGGCCCGGCGGTCAGCCTCCAGCTCGCGCTGCCGCCTGTGTTGAGCGACCGCGAGGTCGAAACTCTCCAGCGTATGGAAGCCGAGATGCAGAGCGGGGGTGAGCACGAAACCGCCAGTGCCGGAACGCTCGCCGAGCGCGGTCAGGGTCCGCCACAATCCGGCATGGATCGGGGCGAAGCGGCGGCTGTAGGTGGTATCCCCGCCCGAGAAATGGGCCAGTTCATGCCCGATGACCGCCGCGAGTTCGGTCTCTCCGAGCAGCGGCAGGCAAGGAGCCGGCAAATGAAGAGTACGGCCCTGCAGCACCCGCTCTCCGCCGAGCGGCCGGACCGGCGCCTCGGTAACGAAGAAGCCCTCGGTCAGGCCGATCAGGATGCTGTCCGGCATCAGCGCCTCGTGCCGGACCGCCAAATCCTCGACGAAACGCCAGAGGCCGGGCGCCTCGTCCCGGCTCACCACAAACCCACGGATGTCGAGCGGCTCCATGGTGTAGAGGTCGAAGACGCGGCGCAGTGCGATCACCGCCATCACGGCACTGTAGGCGGCGAGTGCCGCGAGCGTCACGGCAGCGGCGAAGAGTTTCATGCTGCCGGTCGACAGATGGTCCCAGAACCACAGGCTCGCCGCTTCGAACAGTGAAGCCGAAACACTGGCAATGCTGAGGCCGACGAGCACGGCGGCGAGCGCGAAGGGCAGGCCCCGCCTCAAGCGGTCGAAGTTCCGGACCAGGGCGTCGCGCGACTGCCGCGCCCGCAGTGCCGCGACCCGTGCCGCCAGCAACCCGGTCAGCCCGGCAAGGAAAGCCAGCAGGCCGCCGGCCATCGTGCCCCAGCTCAACGGGTAGCGGATCAGTGAAACCTCGGTGCCGTCGTCCGTTGTGTCGATGGCGTTGCGGACCCCGGCAATGGCCATCGAGACCGGCATGCGGCGGCCGTCCGGTCCGCCCATGGTCACGAAGGCCGACGGATTGTTCGCTCCGATCCGCTGGAGTTGGGCAAGCGCCTCCGGCAATTCCTGTCCGGCTTGCCTGTACTCGGCGAGCGTCGCAGCGGCCCGCTGCTCCTGCCAGATCCCGAGCGCCACAAACATCAGTGGAACGATCAGAAGCCAGACGGAGCGAAGAGCCCATAGAGGAAAACGAAAAGCACGCCGGACGGTACCAGCCGCACCACCGGAAGCGATTGTGTCCGCCACGCCCGATCCCCATTTATCGACTCATCGCGCGGGAGGATCGCGCAATGCGCGAAGCGGGGCCAGTCACCCGGAAGGGGTAGCGATTTCACGTCATTCCGTCATCCCCGCCGTCGCTGATGGGCCCATATACCGGTCGGCGCTGCTGACGCTGCGCTCAGGATCGACGCGCTGTCGACACCGAGGATGACGGCCGGGTGGCGATGGATACCAACGCGGTGGAGCGTTGCATCGGGCCGAGCTATGACCACATCCAGCCGTACTCCCAAACCACCAAAATGTCGTCGGCCCAGGGCGATCAGCCTTGGCTCTGAACGCTTGATCCTGGAAGACCCGTTCGCAATCCGCCTTCCAAGGCGTCGATTGGCCTCCCGTCATCCTTCGCGTCCGCGCCGCGCTGGAGCGTTGGGCGGCGCAGAGATGAACCGGAGTTTGATCTTGCCTCGGTTTGGTGGTTCTTGCGCACTTTGCGTGGATGGTCCGGATTGCGGTGGCGAGCAGACTGGGTATTGCCCACATGGAAGGGGCATGTAGACCTTCTCTTTTCTTTGTCGATCTGATCGCCGTGACCGAGCGCGCGTGAACTCGTCGAGCCTGTCGACGTCTTCGACGACATGTACGCGCCGGTTCCGCCGGCCGCCTGACCATCTCGAAAATGCCCCTTATTTGGACATGTGCCGCTGCTGCTCAGCTTTACCGGCTGCTGTATGCTGGCGCAGCATTGAGCCCGCACTTGGTGCAAACTATGCCTGCTTCAATCATAAGGATGGCCAAAATGTCAGAAGCCGTCGACGCCAAGATCGCCAGCCTTCCCGATTGGCGTGGGGCTTTCCTCACCCGCATCCGTCAGCTGATTAGGGAAGCCGTTCCAAACGTCGTTGAGGAGGTGAAGTGGCGCAAGCCGACTAACCCCCTCGGCGTGCCCACATGGTCGCATACCGGCATCATCTGCACGGGCGAGACATACAAAGACAAGATCAAGCTTACGTTCCCAAAAGGAGGCCTGCTCCAGGATAAGCACGGGCTCTTCAACGCCAGCTTGACGGGTGTACGGCGTGCGATCGATTTCATGGAAGGAGACGATCTTGATGAAACAGGTTTGCAGAACCTCTTTAAGGAGGCGGCGGCTATAAACTCGTCTGCCGCGCGCGCCCGTTGACGAAGATGTTCGCAGTAGATGTTTTTGGCTTCCGTCAGCTTTCGCGCCAGCTTGTTCAATGTGGCGATGCTGCCGTAGAGGAACCCCTCCTTCTGGCATCGGTGCACGGAGGCAGCGAGGGCAGGATTTGAACATGCGGCCTTCAGGTTATGAGCCTGAACGTGGGTGGGTTCGGTAAATGCGGCCAGCCGGCAAGATCTGATCAGTACGAAAGAACCGTGCTTAGAGCGCCTAACAGAACCATTTTTGGACGAAGCGCCAGCAGATGAGGCCGGCGGCGATGTGGTGAAAGGCGGTGAAGATATCAGCGCGCCGTTCGTAGCGGACGGCGATACGTCGGAATCGGGCGAACCAAGCCAGCGTCCGCTCGACCACCCATCGGTGTCGGCCAAGGCGTTGGCTGCTCTCGATGCCACGCCGGGCGATGCGCGGAATGATCCCTCGCCGACGCAGCGCCTGCCGGCAGTGGGCGAAATCGTAGCCCTTGCCGGCGTGCAGTTTGGCTGGTCGGCGCCGTGGTCGGCCCGCACATTGGCGGATTGCCGGCACGGCATCGACCAACGCCTCCAGGAACTTGCTGTCATGCCGGTTGGCCGGCGAGATCCTCAGGGCGAGGGGGATGCCATTTGCATCGACGAGGATGTGGCGCTTGGAGCCCGGCTTGCCGCGGTCCGTCGGGTTCGGCCCGATCTCATCGCCCCCCTTGTGTCTTGTGAAGCCGTTAGAATGGAACCCGGACGGCACGCTGGCTACGGCCGTCCGGGTTGGTCGACCCCGATGCCCCCCAGGCGAAAAGGCCGGCAAAAAGCATGTGGGCGACCAGCCTTCCTTGAAGTCCGAACGGTTGCGTGGGCTCGTCAGCCCGCACCACAAGGAAGGAAGACAAGGATGACACAGATCCACGCCTTTGGCGGTGTCGATGTGGGCAAAGCCTGTCTTGATGCTGCCGTGTTTCCTGGTGGAGCCCGATGGCACGGAGGAAACCATCCGGAGGAGCGGCAGGAGTTGATCGCGTGGTTTGGTGCGCACGGCGTGACGATCGTCGGGCTTGAAGCCACTGGTGGGTATGAACGACCGCTCCGCAACGAGCTCAGAGCGGCCGGAGCAAGCGTTCATGTGCTCGATCCAGCGCGGGTCCGCCATTTTGCCAAGGCAGTCGGACAGCGGGCAAAGACCGATGCCATTGATGCCGCGATGATCGCAGAATTCACAGCTCAGCTGCATAGCCTTCCGCCTCAGCCAGTTGAACCGGAACGCGAAGCTGTAGCCGATCTGGTCCGGACACGGCGCCTTCTTGTCGATAAGCGGGCCGATATCGAAAAAGCTATGGTTCGGCTTCCAGACGAGGCCAGAGCACTTGTCTATCCGGCCGTGGAGGCCCTGCGTGTGGCCATTGCCGATCTTGACGTCCAGATTGCGCAACGCGTCCAGACGCATAGCGGTCTGGCACGGAGTGTACAGGTGTTGGAGTCCGCTCCTGGTGTCGGTCCCATCACCGCTGTCGCCGTTGCCGCGCTGCTGCCCGAGTTGGGACGGATCTCGGGTCGTCAAGCTGCCGTCCTGCTTGGCGTCGCTCCATACCCAGATGACAGCGGTCAGCGGCACGGGAAACGCCGGATTGCTGGCGGTCGGTC